>NZ_JAGPYQ010000001.1:6326616-6627884 GCF_018070025.1 Streptomyces liliiviolaceus | reverse complement strand
CAGCTGCCCGGGCGGCTGATGGGCCGTGAGCTTCTCCGCCGTGCCGATCGTGGTGCCGTCCTCATCGACCAGTTCGAGCAAGATGGCTTCAGCGTTGCCGTTCGACGAACTGTGCGTCGCGGTGGCAGGAGTGATCGGCATACCCGTCCTTCGCATCGGTCTTCAAGCCCCAAGTCTGCCGTACCGAACCGGCACTCCCGGCACCACGCGGGGTCCCGCACGTCCGGTTCCGCCGCGCGGCCGAACCGGACATCGCGCCCGGTACCGGCCGGACGGCGAAAGGGGCCGGACACCTCATCGTTCCCGCCGCTACCGGCACAGAACCGTCCAGAACGGGAGTATTCGCCCTTTCACCCGCAGGGGGTGGCCGGTTCGAACGCCGTAGCGCCGGATCGGGCGCCCCGCGCCCGCCGGCCTGCCCGCACCCGTGCGCGGCGCCTCCACCACCGGACGTACGCCGGATCGTCATGCGTACGCCGGATCGTCACGCGTGATGCAGCTGCCAGCCCTGCCATGCCGACTCGACCATCTCGCGCACCCCGCGCCGCGCGGTCCAGCGCAGTTCCTCGGCGGCCAGCGCGGCCGAGGCGACCGCGCGCGGCGCGTCACCCGGGCGGCGCGGCTCGACGAGCACCTCACGGGTGTCGCCGGTGACCTCGCCGATGAGCGTCACCAGTTCGCGCACCGAGACGCCCTCGCCGCGGCCGATGTTCACCGTCAGATCGCCCGCACCGCCTGAGGCGTCGGAGGAGGTCAGCCGGCGGGCCGCCGCGAGATGCGCCTCGGCGAGATCGGCGACATGGATGTAGTCGCGTACGCAGGTGCCGTCCGGCGTCGGATAGTCGTCGCCGAAGATCCGGGGAGCCTCGTCGCGGGTGAGCCGGTCGAAGACCATCGGGACCACGTTGAAGACACCGGTGTCCGCCAGCCCGGGGACGACGGCGCCCGCCACGTTGAAGTAGCGCAGGCACACGGTGTCGATGCCGTGGGCGCGGCCCGCGGCCCGCACCAGCCATTCGCCCGCGAGCTTCGTCTCGCCGTAGGGGCTCATCGGGGCACACGGGGTGTCCTCCGTGATGAGGTCCACATCCGGGTTGCCGTACACGGCCGCGGAGGAGGAGAAGACGAACCGCCGCACACCCGCCCCGGCGACCGCCTCCAGGAGCGTGGCGAGCCCGCCGAGGTTCTCCTGGTAGTAGCGCGTGGGCTGGGCCACGGACTCACCGACCTGCTTGCGCGCGGCCAGGTGCACCACACCCGTCACCGCGTGCTCGGCGAAGACCCGCTTGAGCAACTCCCCGTCCAGAGACGAGCCCTGCACGAGCGGAATGCCCTCGGGCAGCCGCGCGGGAACCCCGGCCGAGAGATCGTCGAGCGCGAGCACGCGCTCCCCGGCCTCGGCCATGGCGCGCGCCACATGCGCCCCGATGTATCCAGCCCCACCTGTGATCAGCCATGTCATGGACGCCCACCCTATGCCGGTCCGCTCCGGTCGGAACGCACATGTGCTCCGTACCTACGACGTGGGAGCCGTGCCCTGAATTGCGTCGGAATGGGCCGTGGTTTGTGGGCCGGGGCCCGAATCCACGATGATGATCGCCGAGGACGTACCGATCAGAACGTGTTGATCGGACCGTGAACGGGCGGTGAACGGCCGCTTCCCATCATCCGATAGCCTCTGCCGACATGCCGCCCGGCCGTCCCAGGGCGCACCCCCACCACGCACCTGCCCGGCGTCGTGCACGCCGGAACCCAGAGGAGTGAGTTCGTCCTGTCGACCGCCATCCTCACCGGTCAGCCGGTCCCCGGGTCGTCGCTCGAAGGCGATCTGCGGTCCCTCGGCTTCGACGTGCGGGCCGCCACCGACGCGGCCGACGCCGAGACGCTCCTCGCCGCCGTCCCCGCGGACCAGCGGGTGGCCGTCGTCGACGCCCGCTTCGTGGGGCACGTCCACGCGCTGCGGCTCGGCCTGACCGACCCCCGCTTCGACGCCGCCGCGATCCCCGGTGCCGTCACCGCCAGGTCCGCGGCGCGTCCGGCACTGGCCCGCGCGCTGCACACCGCGTCCGCGGAGGCGTCGAACGGCTCCGTGGTGGTCGGCATCGTCGCCGACCGTGTCGCGGAGGCCCTCGACACCGATCTGCACCGCCCCGAACTGGGCGAACTCGTCGCCGAGGTACCGAGGGACCCGCAGGCCCGCAACGAGGCCCGGCAGTCCGTCGCCTCCGTGGACGACGAGGCGATCCGGCTGCGTACGGCCGTGAAGTCCCGCGACGGCTTCTTCACCACGTACTGCATCAGCCCGTACTCCCGCTACATCGCCCGCTGGTGCGCCCGCCGCGGGATGACCCCGAACCAGGTCACCACCGCCTCGCTGATCACCGCGCTGATCGCGGCCGGCTGCGCGGCGACGGGCACCCGGGCCGGGTTCGTCGCCGCGGGGCTGCTCCTCCTCTTCTCCTTCGTCCTCGACTGCACGGACGGCCAGCTCGCCCGCTACTCCCTGCAGTACTCCACGCTCGGAGCCTGGCTCGACGCGACCTTCGACCGCGCCAAGGAGTACGCCTACTACGCGGGCCTCGCCCTCGGCGCGGCCCGGGGCGGCGACGACGTCTGGGCGCTGGCCCTCGCCGCGATGGTCCTGCAGACCTGCCGGCACGTCGTGGACTTCTCCTTCAACGAGGCGAACGTCGACAGCGCGGCGGCCAACACCAGCCCCACCGCGGCTCTTTCGGGCAAGCTCGACAGCGTCGGCTGGACGGTCTGGCTGCGCCGCATGATCGTCCTGCCCATCGGCGAGCGCTGGGCGATGATCGCGGTACTTACTGCGCTCACGACGCCCCGCATCACCTTCTACGTCCTGCTGATCGGCTGCGCGTTCGCCGCGTGCTACACCACCGCGGGCCGGGTGCTGCGCTCCCTGACCCGCAAGGCGCAGCGCAGTGACCGGGCCCTGCGGGCGCTGGCGGATCTCACGGACTCGGGCCCGCTCGCCGAGGTGTGCGCCTCCGCGCTGCGCAAGCTGCCCGCCCGACCGCCGGCCGGCTCGCGTCTGCTGATCGCGCTGCCGGGCGCCGCGATCCTCGTCGCCGCGGCCTGGACCGCCGGCTACGGCAGCTGGTGGCCCGTCCTCGCCGCCGCGCTGTACGTCCTCACCTCGGGTGCGGCCGTGGCGCAGCCCCTCAAGGGGGCCCTGGACTGGCTGGTCCCGCCGCTGCTGCGCGCCGCCGAATACGGCACCGTCCTGATCCTCGCGGCCAAAGCCGACGTGAACGGCGCCCTTCCGGCAGCTTTCGGGCTGGTGGCGGCCGTCGCCTACCATCACTACGACACGGTGTACCGCATCCGCGGCAACGCCGGCGCGCCGCCGCACTGGCTGGTGCGGGCGATCGGCGGGCACGAAGGCAGGACGCTGCTGGTCACCGTCCTGGCCGCGCTGCTCGCCGCAGAAGATTTCAAGGTCGCGCTCACGGCTCTCGCCGTGGCCGTGGCTCTGGTGGTGCTCTTCGAGAGCATCCGCTACTGGGTGACCGCCCACAGGCGCGGCGCACCCGCCGTACACGATGAAGGAGAACCCGCATGATCGGCCTCGTGCTGGCTGCCGGCGCCGGACGGCGTCTGCGCCCCTACACCGACACCCTGCCCAAGGCTCTGGTGCCGGTGGGACCCGAAGGCGACGAGGACAGCATCACGGTGCTCGACCTCACCCTCGGCAACTTCGCCGAGATCGGCCTGACCGAGGTCGCGATCATCGTCGGTTACCGCAAGGAAGCCGTCTATGAGCGCCGCGAGGCGCTGGAGCAGAAGTACGGCGTCAAGATCACGCTGATCGACAACGACAAGGCCGAGGAGTGGAACAACGCCTACTCCCTGTGGTGCGGCCGTGACGCGATCAAGCACTCGGTGATCCTCGCCAACGGCGACACCGTGCACCCGGTCTCCGTCGAGAAGACCCTGCTCGCCGCCCGCGGCGACGGCAAGAAGATCATCCTCGCCCTCGACACGGTGAAGTCCCTCGCCGACGAGGAGATGAAGGTCGTCGTCGGGCCCGAGGGCGGCATGACGAAGATCACCAAGCTGATGGACCCCGCCGAGGCGACCGGTGAGTACATCGGCGTGACCCTCATCGAGGGCGACGCCGCCGACGAGCTGGCCGACGCCCTCAAGACGGTCTTCGAGACGGACCCGCAGCAGTTCTACGAGCACGGCTACCAGGAGCTCGTGAACCGCGGCTTCCGGATCGACGTGGCCCCCATCGGCGACGTCAAGTGGGTCGAGATCGACAACCACGAGGACCTCGCCAAGGGACGCGTGATCGCGTGCCAGTACTGACGAGGCTCATCCCCTCGCCGGTCGTCGTCGACATCCGTCCGGGTGCCCTGGACGACCTCTCCGCGGTCCTCGCCGACCAGCGCATCTCGCACTCCGGCAAGCTGGCCGTCGCCATCAGCGGCGGCTCGGGCGCCAAGCTGCGCGAGCGGCTGACCCCGGCGATGCCGGGCGCCGACTGGTTCGAGGTCGGCGGCGGCACCCTGGACGAGGCGATCAAGCTCGGCGACGCCATGAAGAAGGGGCGCTACGACGCGGTCGTGGGCCTCGGCGGCGGCAAGATCATCGACTGTGCGAAGTTCGCCGCGGCCCGGATCGGCCTTCCGCTGGTCGCCGTCGCGACGAACCTCTCGCACGACGGTTTGTGCTCCCCGGTCGCGACCCTCGACAACGACGCGGGCCGCGGCTCGTACGGTGTGCCGAACCCGATCGCCGTGGTCATCGACCTCGACGTGATCCGTGAGGCCCCGGTCCGCTTCGTGCGCTCCGGCATCGGCGACGCCCTGTCCAACATCTCCGCGATCGCGGACTGGGAGCTGGCCAACCGGGAGAAGGGCGAGCAGATCGACGGCCTCGCCGCCGCGATGGCCCGCCAGGCCGGCGAGGCCGTGCTGCGGCACCCGGGCGGCGTCGGCGACGACGGCTTCCTCCAGGTGCTCGCCGAGGGCCTGGTTCTCACCGGTATCTCCATGTCGGTCGCGGGCGACTCCCGTCCGGCGTCCGGCGCCTGCCACGAGATCAACCACGGTTTCGACCTGCTCTTTCCCAAGCGCGCCGCCAGCCACGGCGAGCAGTGCGGTCTGGGCGCGGCCTTCGCGATGCATCTGCGCGGGGCCCGCGAGGAGTCGGCGTACATGGCCGAGGTCCTGCGGCGCCACGGGCTGCCCGTGCTGCCGGAGGAGATCGGCTTCACCCCGGAGGAGTTCGTCCAGGTCGTGGAGTTCGCTCCGTCGACCAGGCCGGGCCGCTACACGATCCTCGAACACCTCGACCTCTCCACCGACCAGATCAGGGACGCATACGCCGACTATGCAAAAGCCATCGGTAGCTGAGCTCCGCCCGGTCGTGCACCCCCCGGGTGTCAAGGACCGGCGGAGCGGCGAGCACTGGGGAGGCCGGCTCTACATGCGCGAGATCTCGCTGCGCATCGACCGGCACCTGGTGAACACCAAGGTCACGCCCAACCAGCTGACCTACGTGATGACCGTCTTCGGCGTGCTCGCCGCCCCGGCCCTGCTGGTGCCGGGCATCCCGGGCGCCCTGCTCGGCGTACTGATGGTCCAGCTGTACCTGCTGTTCGACTGCGTCGACGGCGAGATCGCCCGCTGGCGCAAGCAGTACTCGATGACCGGGGTGTACGTCGACCGCGTCGCCGCCTACCTGTGCGACGCCGCGGTCCTGGTCGGCTTCGGCCTGCGCGCGGCGGACCTGTGGGGCACCGGACGCATCGACTGGCTGTGGGCGTTCCTCGGCACCCTGGCCGCCCTCGGCGCGGTCCTGATCAAGTCCGAGACCGACCTCGTCGGGGTCGCCCGCCACCAGACCGGCAAGGCACCGGTCCAGGAGTCGGCGTCCGAGCCGCGCTCCTCCGGCATGGCGCTGGCCCGCCGGGCCGCGGGCGCGCTCAAGTTCCACCGGCTCGTCCTCGGCATCGAGGCCTCGCTGCTGATCCTGGTCCTCGCGGTCCTGGACACGGTCCGGGACGACCTGTTCTTCTCGCGGCTCGGTGTCGCGGTCCTGGCCGGCATCGCGATGCTCCAGACCGTGCTGCACCTGGTGTCCATCCTCGCTTCGAGCAGGCTGAAGTGAGCACGGCCACGAAGGTCGGCGCGGTGATCATCACCATGGGCAACCGCCCCGACGAACTCCGCGCCCTCCTCGACTCGGTCGCCAAGCAGGACGGCGACCCGGTCGAGGTGGTCGTGGTCGGCAACGGCTCGCCCGTCCCGGACGTCACCGGGTCCATACCCGGTGTCCGCACGGTCGAGCTGCCGGAGAACCTCGGCATCCCCGGCGGCCGCAACGTCGGCATCGAGGCGTTCGGCCCCGGCGGCACCGACGTGGACGTCCTGCTCTTCCTGGACGACGACGGGCTCCTGGCCCGCCACGACACCGCCGAACTGTGCCGGCAGGCCTTCGCGGCCGATGCGGAACTGGGCATCATCAGCTTCCGTATCGCGGACCCGGAGACCGGCGTCACCCAGCGCCGCCACGTGCCCCGGCTGCGCGCCTCCGACCCGATGCGCGACTCCCGCGTCACCACCTTCCTCGGCGGCGCCAACGCCGTCCGTACGAAGGTGCTCGCCGAGGTCGGCGGACTCCCCGAGGAGTTCTTCTACGCCCACGAGGAGACCGATCTCGCCTGGCGGGCCCTCGACGCGGGCTGGATGATCGACTACCGCTCGGACATGGTGCTCAACCACCCCACGACCGCACCCTCGCGGCACGCGGTCTACCACCGGATGGTCGCCCGCAACCGCGTCTGGCTCGCCCGTCGCAACCTGCCCGCGCCGCTGGTCCCCGTGTACCTCGGCGTCTGGATGCTGCTCACGCTCGCCCGTCGCCCCTCGCGCCCGGCCCTGAAGGCCTGGTTCGGCGGTTTCAAGGAGGGCTGGACCAGCCCGTGCGGCCCCCGGCGCCCCATGAAGTGGCGTACGGTATGGCGCCTGACCCGTCTGGGCCGACCACCCGTCATCTGAGACGCTCGATATCTGAGAGCATTCGGGCCGTACCCCGGTCCCTGTCTTTGGCCTACGCCCTACCAGGCCGCGCACCTTGAGGACGAAAGTTTCCCTGTGAGTGAGACAACGCATGACGGCGGCGTCGCGGTGAGCGCCCCCCCGTCCCCCGATGAAGGGCTCTCCGCGGCGGACCTCGCCGCCAAGTACGGACTGGCCGTCAGCGGCGCCCGGCCCGGACTCGTCGAGTACGTCCGTCAGCTCTGGGGACGGCGTCACTTCATCCTCGCCTTCTCGCAGGCGAAGCTCACCGCCCAGTACAGCCAGGCCAAGCTCGGCCAGCTGTGGCAGGTGGCCACACCGCTGCTGAACGCGGCCGTGTACTTCCTGATCTTCGGCCTGATCCTGAAGGCCGACCGCGGCATGGACCGGGAGGTCTACATCCCGTTCCTGGTGACGGGCGTCTTCGTCTTCACCTTCACCCAGAGCTCGGTGATGGCGGGCGTGCGCGCGATCTCCGGGAACCTCGGACTCGTGCGGGCGCTGCACTTCCCGCGCGCCGCGCTGCCGATCTCGTTCTCGCTGCAGCAGCTCCAGCAGCTGCTCTTCTCGATGATCGTGCTGTTCGTCGTGGCGGTCGGCTTCGGCAGCTACCCCCAGCTGTCCTGGCTGCTGATCGTCCCGATCCTGGTGCTGCAGTTCCTCTTCAACACCGGTCTCGCGATGATCATGGCCAGGATGGGCGCCAAGACCCCGGACCTGGCCCAGCTCATGCCGTTCGTGATGCGTACGTGGATGTACGCATCCGGTGTCATGTTCTCGATCCCCGTGATGCTCGACGAGCACCCGAAGTGGATCGCCGACATCCTCCAGTGGAACCCGGCCGCCATCTACATGGACCTGATGCGCTTCGCGCTCATCGACGGCTACGGCTCCGAGAACCTGCCGCCGCACGTGTGGGCGGTCGCGGGCGGCTGGGCCGTCCTCGTCGCCGTCGGCGGTTTCGTGTACTTCTGGAAGGCTGAGGAGCGTTACGGCCGTGGCTGAGCAGACCGACAGGACCCAGATCCCGACCGTCATCGCGGACGAGCTGCACATCGTCTACCGCGTCAACGGCGCCAAGACCGGCAAGGGCAGCGCCACCTCCGCCCTCAGCCGCATACTCCGGCGCGGCGAGGAGCGGGGCGTGCGCAAGGTGCACGCCGTGCGCGGTGTCTCCTTCAAGTCCTACCGCGGCGAGGCCATCGGCCTCATCGGATCCAACGGCTCCGGCAAGTCCACCCTGCTGCGGGCCATCGCGGGACTGCTCCCCGCGGAGAAGGGCCACGTCTACACCGACGGCCAGCCCTCGCTCCTCGGCGTCAACGCGGCCCTGATGAACGACCTCACGGGCGAGCGGAACGTCATCCTCGGCGGACTCGCCATGGGGATGTCCCGCGAGCAGATCAGGGAGCGCTACCAGAGCATCGTCGACTTCTCGGGCATCAACGAGAAGGGCGACTTCATCACCCTGCCCATGCGCACCTACTCCTCCGGCATGGCGGCCCGGCTGCGCTTCTCCATCGCCGCCGCCAAGGACCACGACGTCCTCATGATCGACGAGGCCCTGGCGACCGGCGACCGCAAGTTCCAGAAGCGCTCCGAGGCCCGGATCCGGGAGCTCCGCAAGGAGGCCGGCACGGTGTTCCTCGTCAGCCACAACAACAAGTCCATCCGTGACACGTGCGACCGCGTCCTGTGGCTGGAACGCGGCGAGCTGCGCCTGGACGGACCGACCGACGAGGTCCTCAAGGAGTACGAGAAGTTCACGGGCAAGTAGCCCGGGTCGTAGAAGAACCACGCAGGGCCCCGCCGGAACGGTTCGGCGGGGCCCTGCGTCTGCAAAGGAAACGCCAACTCCGGTCGCCCGTAGGAATCTTGACGCCAATCGGTGTGTTCTTGTGATGTGCAGGACACCCCGGCGGAGCACGACCGGTTGTACAACGTAAGCTGTACCGGTGCTGATTCGCGGCAAGTAGGGCGATACTGCGCGACACCCGGCATAGGGTCTGCCGCGCGGACGGCCGGGCGGCGTGTCCGAAATAGTCACCATTGGGTCAGCAGTGTAGAACGGGAGATGTGACGGCGATGGCTACGGAAACTCTCCAGCTCCGCTGCGCGTGTGCCGTCCGTGCGTGTGCCGTCCGCGGCCCGGGCGGCAGGCGATGACGCCGGCCGGAACGGCACACGCCGGTGACCCGGAGCGCAGCACCCTGGACAAGGCCGCGGACGAGAACTTTCCCGTGGCGCCGTTCTTCCTGCCCAAGGCATGGCGGGCCGACCTCATGGCCGTCTACGGCTTCGCCCGGCTCGTCGACGACATCGGCGACGGCGACCTGGCCCCCGGCGGCGCGGACGCCCGCCTCCTGGGCGTGTCCCCCGAAGAGGCGAAGGACCGGCTCGTCCTGCTGGACGCCTTCGAGGCCGACCTGCACAAGGTCTTCGACTCGACCCCGGGCCACCCGCTCCTGCGCCGCCTGCAGCCCACGGTCCGCCGCACCGGCCTGACCCCCGAGCCCTTCCTCGGCCTGATCGCCGCGAACCGCCAGGACCAGCTCGTCAAGCGGTACGAGACCTACGACGACCTCCTCGCCTACTGCGAACTGTCCGCGAACCCGGTCGGCCGCCTCGTCCTGTCCGTCACCGGCACCTCGACCCCCGAGCGGATCCGCCTCTCCGACGCGGTCTGCACCGCCCTGCAGATCGTCGAACACCTCCAGGACGTCGCCGAGGACCTCGGCCGCGACCGCATCTACCTTCCCGCCGAGGACATGAAGCGCTTTCACGTCCAGGAGGCGGATCTCGCCACGCCCACGGCAGGCGCATCGGCGCGCGCACTGGTTGCATACGAAGCAGAACGCGCCCGGAACCTCCTGAATGAAGGCACCCCCCTCGTGGGTAGCGTCCACGGCAGGCTGAAGCTGCTGCTCGCGGGGTTCGTGGCAGGAGGAAGGGCGGCGATCCGGGCGATCGCCGCCGCCGAATACGACGTACTTCCCGGCCCGCCGAAGCCCGGCAAGATCCAGTTGCTGCGCGAGGTGGGAGTGACTCTGCGAGGAGAGGGGTGATCCGGACCGTGGAGTCGGAACCACACATGTCCGCACCGGTACTCGCCGCTTACGGCTACTGCGAGGCGGTCACCGGGCAGCAGGCCCGGAATTTCGCGTACGGCATCCGGCTGCTGCCGACGCCCAAGCGACGGGCCATGTCGGCCCTGTACGCGTTCTCACGGCGCGTC
Source organism: Streptomyces liliiviolaceus (assembly GCF_018070025.1). Lineage (NCBI taxonomy): Bacteria > Bacillati > Actinomycetota > Actinomycetes > Kitasatosporales > Streptomycetaceae > Streptomyces > Streptomyces liliiviolaceus. Next base: position 6,617,600 of record NZ_JAGPYQ010000001.1, on the reverse strand, counting down.
GACGACATCGGTGACGGCGTGCTCGCCCCCGAGGTCAAGGCGAAGCGGCTGGAGGAGACCCGGGCGCTGCTCGGCCGGATCCGCGACCGCTCGGTCGACGAGGACGACACCGATCCGGTCGCCGTCGCCCTGCGGCACACGGCGGACCACTTCCCGGTCCCGCTCGACGGCCTCGACGAACTCATCGACGGCGTGCTCATGGACGTCCGCGGCGAGACGTACGAGACCTGGGACGACCTGAAGGTCTACTGCCGCTGCGTCGCCGGAGCCATCGGCCGGCTCTCGCTCGGCGTCTTCGGCACGGAACCGGGGGCGCGCGGCGCCGAGCGGGCGCCGGAGTACGCGGACACACTCGGGCTCGCGCTGCAACTCACCAACATCCTCAGGGACGTTCGCGAGGACGCCGAGAACGGGCGGACGTATCTGCCCGCCGACGACCTCGCGAAGTTCGGCTGCTCCGCCGGGTTCGAGGGGCCGCGCGCACCGGAGGGCTCCGACTTCGCGGGCCTCGTGCACTTCGAGGTGCGCCGCGCCCGCGCGCTCTTCGCGGAGGGCTACCGGCTGCTGCCCATGCTGGACCGCCGCAGCGGCGCCTGCGTCGCCGCGATGGCCGGTATCTACCGCCGCCTCCTGGACCGCATCGAGCGCGAACCGGAGGCCGTCCTGCGCGGCCGGGTCTCGCTCCCCGGCCGCGAGAAGGCGTACGTCGCCGTGCGCGGCCTCTCCGGCCTCGACGCCCGGCACGTCTCGCGCCGAACCGTCAGGAGGCGCGCTTGATGGACACTCCGGGCCAAGATGACGCAAGTACCTGGAAACGGCGCGCAACCCTCCGGCCGGGGACGGCGTCCCTGACTGCATCGGCCGCCCGTGCCCCGCTCCACCGGCACGGCGAGGCCGCGGGGGAAGGTGCACGATGAACGACACCACGCAGGACGAGGGGCCCGATGCCGGCTCCCCGGGACGCCCCACGACGGCCGTAGTGGTCGGCGGGGGGCTCGCGGGGACGACCGCGGCGCTCGCGCTGGCCGACGCGGGAGTCCGTGTCACGCTGCTCGAAGGCAGGCCACGCCTCGGCGGGCTCGCCTTCTCCTTCCAGCGCGACGGACTCACCGTGGACAACGGCCAGCATGTGTATCTGCGCTGCTGCACGGCGTACCGCTGGTTCCTCGACCGGGTCGAAGGAGCCGCGCTCGCGCCGCTCCAGGACCGTCTGGACGTGCCCGTCCTCGACGCGGAGGCACCGGCCGGACGACGGCTCGGCAGAATCGGCCGAACGGCGCTGCCCGTCCCGCTGCATCTGGCGCGCAGCCTCGCGACCTATCCGCATCTCTCGCTCGCCGAGCGCGCCAGGGTCGGCCGTGCCGCTCTGGCGCTCAAGGGACTCGACCTCGCCGATCCCGCGCTCGACGCGCAGAACTTCGGCGGCTGGCTGACCGCGCACGGTCAGTCCGACCGGGCCATCGAGGCACTGTGGGACCTGGTGGGGGTCGCCACCCTCAACGCGGTGGCCGGCGACGCCTCGCTCGGGCTCGCCGCGATGGTGTTCAAGACCGGTCTGCTGTCCGACCCGGGCGCCGCCGACATCGGCTGGGCGCGCGTCCCGCTGGGTGAACTGCACGACCGGCTGGCCCGCAAGGCGCTCGACTCCGCGGGAGTCCGTACCGAGGTCCGTACACGAGTCACCTCCATCTCCCAACACGAGAACGGGCGTTGGAGCGTATCGGTTCCCGGCGAGACGCTCGACGCCGAGACGGTCGTCCTCGCCGTACCCCAGCGCGAGGCCCACGATCTGCTGCCCGAGGGCGCGCTCGACGCCCCGGAGCGGCTGCTGGAGATCGGGACGGCGCCGATCCTCAACATCCACGTCGTGTACGACCGCAAGGTGCTCAACCGGCCGTTCTTCGCCGCGCTCGGCTCCCCGGTGCAGTGGGTCTTCGACCGCACCGAGGCGTCCGGGCTCACCGACGGCCAGTACCTCGCGCTCTCCCAGTCGGCCGCGCAGGACGAGATCGACGCACCGGTCGCGGCGCTGCGCGAGAAGTACCTGCCGGAACTGGAGCGGCTGCTGCCGCACACCAGGGACGCGGAGGTCCGGGACTTCTTCGTGACCCGGGAGCGCACGGCGACGTTCGCCCCGACCCCCGGCGTCGGACGGCTGCGGCCAGGCGCCCGCACCAAGGCATCCGGCCTGTACCTGGCCGGCGCGTGGACCGCCACAGGGTGGCCCGCGACCATGGAGAGTGCGGTCCGCAGCGGAGTGAGCGCGGCCGACGCCGCACTCGACGCCCTGGGCCGGCCACGCGACCACCTCTTCGAGCTCTTCGAGGAGGCGGCGTGACGCTCCAGCAGAGCGCGGCTGGCTCCCGCACCCCCCGTATCGCAAATAGAGGAGAGACTGTGCCCACTGTGCCCCCGGCATCGAAGGCTGCCGACGCGGTGGACGTGACCGCGCTCCTGGAGCGCGGCCGGACCCTGGCCTCACCTGTACTGCGGGCGGCCATCGACCGCCTCGCACCCCCCATGGACACCGTCGCCGCCTACCACTTCGGCTGGATCGACGCCGAGGGCAACCCCGCCGAGGGCGACGGCGGCAAGGCCGTACGTCCCGCTCTGGCCGTGCTGTCCGCCGAGGCGGCCGGCGCCGCCCCCGAGGTGGGTGTGCCGGGCGCGGTCGCCGTCGAGCTGGTGCACAACTTCTCCCTCCTGCACGACGACCTGATGGACGGCGACGAGCAGCGCCGCCACCGCGACACCGTCTGGAAGGTGCACGGCCCCGCCCAGGCGATCCTCGTCGGCGACGCCCTGTTCGCGCTGGCCAACGAACTGCTCCTGGAACTCGGCACGGTCGAGGCGGGCCGCGCCACCCGCCGGCTGACCACCGCCACCCGCGCGCTGATCGACGGCCAGGCCCAGGACATCTCCTACGAGCACCGCGACCGCGTCAGCGTCGAGGAGTGCCTGGAGATGGAGGGCAACAAGACCGGCGCCCTGCTCGCCTGCGCCTGCTCCATCGGCGCGGTCCTCGGCGGCGCCGACGAGCGCACGGCGGACACGCTGGAGAAGTACGGCTACCACCTCGGCCTCGCCTTCCAGGCCGTCGACGACCTCCTCGGCATCTGGGGCGACCCGGTGTCCACCGGCAAGCAGACCTGGAGCGACCTGCGCCAGCGCAAGAAGTCCCTGCCCGTCGTGGCCGCGCTCGCGGCCGGCGGCCCGGCCTCCGAGCGCCTCGGCGAACTGCTCGCCGCGGACGCCAAGAGCAGCGACTTCGAGAACTTCTCCGAGGAGGAGTTCGCCGTGCGCGCCGCGCTCATCGAGGAGGCGGGCGGCCGCGAGTGGACCGCCCAGGAGGCGCGCCGCCAGCACACCGTCGCCGTCGAGGCCCTCGACACGATCGACATGCCGGACCGGGTGCGGGCTCAGTTCGTGGAGCTCGCCGACTTCGTCGTCGTACGAAAGAGATGATCACTATCGGTCGAATAGCCCTCGCGTAGTCGCCGGCCGGTGCTGCGGAAGAACGAGCACCGGCCGACGGCGGACCCAGCAGAGACATGCCACTGCACGAAGGGGAAGCCATGACAGCGACGACCGACGGAAGCACCGGAGCCCTCCCGCCCCGGGCAGCCTCGGCCAGCGACATCCGGACAGAATCGACTCCCGCGGCGGCCGGGACAGCCGATATCCGAGAGACCGCCACGCACGCGATACAGCGTGCCACCGACTTCCTGCTCACCACGCAGGACGCCGAGGGCTGGTGGAAGGGCGACCTGGAGACCAACGTCACCATGGACGCCGAAGACCTGCTGCTCCGTCAGTTCCTGGGCATCGACGACGAGAAGACCACCCGGGCCGCCGGGCTGTTCATCCGCGGCGAGCAGCGCGAGGACGGCACCTGGGCCTCCTTCTACGGCGGACCGGGCGAACTGTCCACCACCATCGAGGCGTACGTGGCGCTGCGGCTGGCCGGTGACCTGCCGGACGATCCGCACATGGCGCGGGCGTCCGCCTGGATCCGGGAGCGGGGCGGTATCGCGTCGGCCCGGGTCTTCACCCGGATCTGGCTCGCCCTGTTCGGCTGGTGGAAGTGGGACGACCTCCCCGAACTTCCCCCGGAACTCATCTGGTTCCCGAAGTGGATGCCGCTCAACATCTACGACTTCGGCTGCTGGGCCCGGCAGACCATCGTGCCGCTCACCGTCGTCTCCGCGAAGCGCCCGGTCCGTCCGGCGCCCTTCGCGCTGGACGAACTGCACACCGACCCCGGCAACCCCAATCCGGTCAAACCCTTCGCCCCGGTGGCGAGTTGGGACGGCGCGTTCCAGCGGCTCGACCGGGCCCTGCACGCCTACCGCAAGGTCGCGCCGCGCAGACTGCGCCGGGCCGCGATGAACACCGCCGCCCGCTGGATCATCGAGCGCCAGGAGAACGACGGGTGCTGGGGCGGCATCCAGCCGCCCGCCGTCTACTCGGTCATCGCGCTCTACCTGCTCGGCTACGACCTCCAACACCCCGTGATGCGGGAGGGACTCGCCTCCCTGGACCGCTTCGCCGTGTGGCGCGAGGACGGGGCCCGGATGATCGAGGCCTGTCAGTCACCGGTGTGGGACACCTGCCTGGCGACCATCGCGCTCGCCGACGCGGGCGTGCCCGCCGACCACCCGCAGATGGTGCGGGCGGCGGACTGGATGCTCGGGGAGGAGATCGTCCGCCCCGGCGACTGGGCGGTCAAACGGCCACAACTGCCGCCCGGCGGCTGGGCGTTCGAGTTCCACAACGACAACTACCCCGACATCGACGACACCGCCGAAGTGGTCCTCGCGCTGCGCCGGGTCAGGCACCACGACCCGGAGCGGGTGGAGAAGGCCATCGGGCGGGGCGTGCGCTGGAACCTCGGCATGCAGTCGAAGAACGGCGCGTGGGGCGCCTTCGACGTCGACAACACCAGCCCCTTCCCCAACCGGCTGCCGTTCTGCGACTTCGGCGAGGTCATCGACCCGCCGTCCGCCGACGTCACCGCGCACGTCGTGGAGATGCTCGCGGTGGAGGGCCTGGCCCACGATCCGCGCACCCGCCGGGGCGTCGAGTGGCTGCTCGCCGAACAGGAGGCGAACGGCTCCTGGTTCGGCCGCTGGGGCGTCAACTACGTATACGGCACGGGGTCGGTGGTGCCCGCGCTGGTCGCCGCCGGACTGCCCGGCTCGCATCCCGCGATCCGGCGGGCGGTGGCCTGGCTGGAGACCGTGCAGAACGACGACGGGGGCTGGGGCGAGGACCTGCGTTCCTACCACGACGTCGCCGAGTGGAGCGGGCGGGGCGAGTCGACCGCCTCCCAGACCGCGTGGGCGCTGCTGGCGCTGCTCGCGGCCGGGGAGCGGGAGTCCAAGGCCGTCGAGCGCGGGATCGCCTGGCTCGCGCAGACCCAGCTGGCGGACGGCTCCTGGGACGAGCCGTACTTCACCGGCACCGGGTTCCCGTGGGACTTCTCCATCAACTACCACCTCTACCGGCAGGTGTTCCCACTCACCGCACTGGGCCGGTACGTCAACGGCGAACCGTTCGCCGACCTGCACAGCGGCTCCCAGAGCGCTTTCGGCAGGGCCAGCTGATGAGCGCGACACCGGACACCGCCCCGCTGCTGATCGCCTGCGCGCTGGGCATCGAGCGGTTCGCCCTGCGCACGGGCGGCGACCGGGGCGGCGCCGACGGACCGGTCACCGTGCTGCGTACGGGCATGGGTCCGGCCGCCGCCGAGCGGGCGGTCGGCAAGGTGCTGGCCGGTCCCGAGATGCGCGGGGCGGCCGTCCTGGCCACGGGCTTCTGCGCCGGGCTCGCGCCCGGTATGCATCCGGGAGACCTGGTCGTCGCCGAGGAGACCCGGGACGCGCACGGCAGCACGCCGTGCGTGGGCACCGGGCTGCTCGTCGGGGAACTGCGGCGTGCCGTGCCCGGGCGCGCCGTCCACACGGGACCGCTCGCCGGTTCCGATCACGTGGTCCGCGGTCCCGAACGGGCGGAGCTGTACGCGACCGGGGCGATCGGGGTCGACATGGAGTCGGCGGCGACGCTCCGCAGTGCGGTCCACGCGGGCGGGCGCCCGGTTGCCGCCGTACGGGTGGTCGTGGACGCCCCGGAACATGAACTCGTCCGGATCGGCACGGTACGCGGTGGAATATCAGCCTTCCGTGTTCTTCGTGCCGTTCTTCCTGTTTTCTATGAATGGCACCGTTCCTTGCTGCTCCCCAGGAGGTGAGCCAGATGGCCATGCCGCTTCGCCAGACCATCAAGGTCGCGACGTATCTCATGGAACAGAAACTCCGCAAGCGGGATAAGTTTCCGCTGATCGTCGAACTGGAACCGCTGTACGCCTGCAATCTCGCGTGCGAGGGCTGCGGCAAGATCCAGCATCCGGCCGGCGTGCTCAAGCAGCGCATGCCGGTGGCGCAGGCCGTGGGGGCGGTGCTCGAATCGGGTGCGCCGATGGTCTCCATCGCCGGCGGCGAACCCCTGATGCACCCTCATATCGACGAGATCGTGCGGCAGTTGGTGGCGAGGAAGAAGTACATCTTCCTGTGCACCAATGCCATGCTGCTGCGCAAGAAGATGGACAAGTTCACGCCCTCGCCGTACTTCGCGTTCGCCGTGCACATCGACGGTCTGCGCGAGCGGCACGACGAGTCCGTCGCCAAGGAGGGCGTGTTCGACGAGGCGGTCGCGGCCATCAAGGAGGCCAAGCGGCGCGGCTTCCGGGTGACCACCAACTCGACGTTCTTCAACACCGACACCCCGCAGACGATCATCGAGGTACTGAACTACCTCAATGACGACCTGAAGGTGGACGAGATGATGATCTCGCCCGCCTACGCCTACGAGAAGGCGCCCGACCAGGAGCACTTCCTGGGCGTGGAGCAGACCCGGGAGCTGTTCAAGAAAGCATTCGCCGGCGGCAACCGGCTGCGCTGGCGGCTCAACCACTCCCCGCTCTTCCTGGACTTCCTGGAGGGCAAGGTCGACTTCCCCTGCACGGCGTGGGCGATCCCCAACTACTCGCTGTTCGGCTGGCAGAAGCCCTGCTATCTGATGAGCGACGGGTACGTCACGACGTACAAGGACCTCATCGAGAAGACCGACTGGGACGCGTACGGCCGCGGCAAGGACCCGCGGTGCGCCAACTGCATGGCGCACTGCGGTTACGAGCCGACGGCGGTCATGGCCACCATGGGCTCGCTCAAGGAGTCGCTGCGGGCCGCCCGCGAGACCGTCTCGGGAAACCGCGGGTGACGTGATGACCGCCATCTCCTTGGGCCTCCCCGAGGTGCCGGTCCGGCCGATCGCGGAACGCCGTGTCTCACGGCGGATCCAGGTCGGACCGGTGGCGGTCGGGGGCGGCGCGCCCGTCTCGGTGCAGTCGATGACGACCACGCGTACGTCGGACATCGGCGCCACCCTGCAGCAGATCGCCGAACTCACCGCGTCCGGCTGCCAGATCGTCCGCGTCGCCTGCCCCACGCAGGACGACGCGGACGCGCTGGCCACCATCGCGCGCAAGTCGCAGATCCCGGTGATCGCGGACATCCACTTCCAGCCGAAGTACGTGTTCGCCGCGATCGAGGCGGGCTGCGCGGCGGTCCGGGTCAACCCCGGCAACATCAAGCAGTTCGACGACAAGGTGAAGGAGATCGCGCGGGCCGCCGTCGACCACGGCACGCCGATCCGGATCGGGGTCAACGCCGGCTCGCTGGACCGGCGCCTCCTCCAGAAGTACGGGAAGGCCACGCCCGAGGCACTGGTCGAGTCGGCGCTGTGGGAGGCGTCCCTCTTCGAGGAGCACGGCCTGCGGGACATCAAGATCTCGGTCAAGCACAACGACCCGGTCGTGATGGTCAACGCCTACCGGCAGCTGGCGGCGCAGTGCGACTATCCGCTGCACCTCGGCGTGACCGAGGCGGGCCCCGCCTTCCAGGGCACCATCAAGTCCGCGGTCGCCTTCGGGGCGCTGCTCGCCGAGGGCATCGGCGACACCATCCGGGTGTCCCTGAGCGCCCCGCCCGCCGAGGAGTGCAAGGTCGGCATCCAGATCCTGGAGTCGCTGGGGCTTCGGGAGCGCCGCCTGGAGATCGTGTCCTGCCCGTCCTGCGGGCGGGCCCAGGTCGACGTCTACAAGCTCGCCGACGAGGTCACGGCCGGCCTGGAGGGCATGGAAGTGCCCCTGCGCGTCGCGGTCATGGGCTGCGTCGTCAACGGGCCTGGAGAGGCACGCGAGGCGGACCTGGGGGTCGCCTCCGGCAACGGCAAGGGACAGATCTTCGTCAGGGGCGAGGTCATCAGGACCGTCCCCGAGTCGAAGATCGTGGAGACCCTCATCGACGAGGCGATGAAGATCGCCGAGCAGATGGAGGCGGACGGCGTCGCATCGGGCGAGCCGGAGGTCACGGTGCCGGGGCAACCCGCCGCCACCGCGAGTTAGCTGCAGCACGGACCGAGAGGGGGCCGAGCGTGACGATTCTGGAGACCATCCGGGGACCACGCGACCTGAAGGCGCTGTCCGAGACCGAGATAGGCCAAGTGGCCGAGGAAATCCGGGAGTTCCTGGTGCACGCGGTCGCCAGGACCGGCGGGCACCTGGGACCCAACCTGGGGGTGGTGGAACTGTCCATCGCGCTCCACCGGGTCTTCGAGTCGCCGACCGACCGCATCCTGTGGGACACCGGCCACCAGAGCTATGTGCACAAGCTGCTGACCGGGCGTCAGGACTTCTCCAAGCTGCGCGGCAAGGGCGGCCTCTCCGGCTACCCCTCCCGCGAGGAGTCCGAGCACGACATCATCGAGAACAGCCACGCGTCCACCGCGCTCGGCTGGGCCGACGGCCTCGCCAAGGCCCGCCAGGTGCAGGGGGAGAAGGGGCACGTCGTCGCGGTCATCGGCGACGGCGCGCTCACCGGCGGCATGGCCTGGGAGGCGCTGAACAACATCGCCGCCGCCAAGGACCGCCCACTGATCATCGTCGTCAACGACAACGAACGCTCGTACTCGCCGACCATCGGCGGACTCGCCAACCACCTGGCGACCCTGCGCACCACCGACAGCTACGAGAAGGTCCTGGCCTGGGGCAAGGACGTCCTGCTGCGCACCCCCGTCGTCGGCGGCACGCTCTACGAGTCGCTGCACGGCGCGAAGAAGGGCTTCAAGGACGCGTTCGCCCCGCAGGGCATGTTCGAGGACCTCGGGCTGAAGTACGTCGGGCCGATCGACGGACACGACACGGGCGCGGTCGAGTCGGCGCTGCGGCGTGCGAAACGCTTCCACGGGCCCGTACTCATCCACTGTCTGACCGAGAAGGGACGCGGGTACGAGCCCGCGCTCGCGCACGAGGAGGACCGTTTCCACACGGTCGGCGTGATGGACCCGCTCACCTGCGAGCCGCTCGCCCCCTCCAACGGCCCGTCCTGGACCTCGGTGTTCGGCGACGAGATCGTGCGCATCGGCGAGGAACGCGAGGACGTCGTGGCGATCACGGCGGCCATGCTGCACCCCGTGGGCCTCGCGAAGTTCGCCGAGAGGTTCCCCGACCGGGTGTGGGACGTCGGCATCGCCGAGCAGCACGCCGCGGTCTCCGCGGCCGGCCTCGCGACCGGCGGACTGCATCCGGTCGTCGCCGTGTACGCGACCTTCCTCAACCGGGCCTTCGACCAGCTCCTCATGGATGTCGCGCTGCACCGCTGCGGCGTGACGTTCGTGCTGGACCGCGCCGGGGTCACCGGGGTCGACGGTGCCTCCCACAACGGCATGTGGGACATGTCGATCCTCCAGGTCGTGCCCGGACTCAGGATCGCCGCGCCGCGCGACGCCGACCAGCTCCGGGCCCAGCTGCGCGAGGCCGTCGCCGTCGACGACGCGCCCACGCTGATCCGCTTCCCCAAGGAGTCGGTGGGGCCCGAGGTCCCGGCGGTCGACCGGGTCGGGGGAGTGGACGTGCTGCACCGGGGCGAGCGGTCCGACGTGCTGCTCGTCGCCGTCGGCGTGATGGCACCGGTGTGCCTGCACGCGGCCGAGCTGCTGGAGGCCCGGGGCATCGGCTGCACGGTGGTGGACCCGCGCTGGGTCAAGCCCGTCGACCCCGCGCTGCCCGGTCTCGCCGCCGGGCACCGGCTCGTCGCGGTCGTCGAGGACAACAGCAGGGCCGCCGGGGTGGGCGCGGCGGTCGCTCTCGCCCTCGGTGACGCAGAGGTCGACGTGCCGGTACGGCGGTTCGGCATCCCCGAACAGTTCCTCGCGCACGCCAAACGGGGAGAAGTACTGGCCGACATCGGGCTGACCCCCGTCGAGATCGCGGGCCGCATCAGCGCGAGCCTGGCGCTCCGGGAGGCCGACGGGGTGCCCGGGGCGGCCAAGAAGCGGGGGGCCGGGAAGCAGGGTGCCGGCGGTGGGCCGGCCGTGAAGACGCGTGTGTCCAAGGAGAAGCCGGAATGACCACCAGCAAGTCCCAGGAGTTCGACCTCGGCAGCCTCCTCGCCGGGCGTGGAGGCGAGCGCTACGAGCTGCACGGCAAGTACCTGAACCACCAGCTGCCGCGCATGCTGCGCACCATCGGCTTCGACAAGGTCTACGAGCGGGCCGAGGGCGCCCACTTCTGGGACGCGGACGACAACGACTACCTGGACATGCTCGCCGGGTTCGGGGTGATGGGCCTCGGCCGCCACCACCCCGTCGTCCGCAAGGCACTGCACGACGTCCTCGACGCCCAGCTCGCCGACCTCACCCGCTTCGACTGCCAGCCCCTGCCCGGACTGCTGGCGGAGCAGCTGCTGACGCACAGCCCGCACCTGGACCGGGTGTTCTTCGGCAACAGCGGAACGGAGGCCGTCGAGACCGCGCTGAAGTTCGCCCGGTACGCCACCGGCCGACCGCGCGTCCTGTACTGCGCGCACGCCTTCCACGGCCTGACCACCGGCTCCCTGTCCGTCAACGGCGAGGACGGCTTCCGGGACGGCTTCGCCCCGCTGCTGCCCGACACGGCGGTCCCGCTCGGCGACCTCGACGCCCTGGCGGCGGAGCTCAAGAAGGGCGACGTCGCCGCGCTGATCGTCGAACCGATCCAGGGCAAGGGCGTGCACGAGTCGCCGCCCGGCTATCTGCGCGACGCCCAGGAGCTGCTGCACAAGCACAAGGCGCTGCTCATCGCGGACGAGGTGCAGACCGGGCTCGGCCGGACCGGGGACTTCTACGCCTACCAGCACGAGGACGGCGTCGAACCGGACCTGGTCTGTGTGGCGAAGGCGCTGTCGGGCGGTTACGTGCCCGTGAGCGCCACGCTCGGCAAGGACTGGATCTTCAAGAAGGTCTACTCGTCCATGGACCGGGTCCTCGTGCACTCCGCGAGCTTCGGGTCCAACGCGCAGGCCATGGCGGCCGGTCTCGCCGTGCTGTCCGTCATGGAGAACGAGCAGATCGTGGCGAACGCCCGCGCCACGGGGGAGCGGCTGAAGTCCCGGCTCACGGCGCTCGTGGACCGGTACGAGCTGCTGAGCGACGTACGCGGGCGCGGGCTGATGATCGGCATCGAGTTCGGCCGGCCCACCTCGCTGAAGCTGCGCAGCCGGTGGGCGATGCTGCAGGCCGCGCGCAAGGGGTTGTTCGCGCAGATGGTGGTCGTGCCGCTGCTCCAGCGGCATCGGATCCTGACGCAGGTCTCCGGCGACCACCTGGAGGTGATCAAGCTGATTCCGCCGCTGGTGATCGGTGAGCGGGACGTCGACCGGTTCGTGGACGCGTTCACCGCCGTGATGGATGACGCGCACAGTGGGGGTGGGCTGATGTGGGACTTCGGCAAGACGCTGGTGAAACAGGCGGTGGCGAACCGCTAGGCGCTGCCGCGGGCCCTGTCGTAGCGGGACCCCTGCGGCCCGGTGGGGGCCGTTCGCGCAGTTCCCCGCGCCCCTGATGGGGGCGCGGGGAACTGCGCAGTCTTTTGGCTTTTAGGGGCGCGGGGAACTGCGCGACCAGCCCCCACCGGCCCGCACCTTTTGCCTCTGGGGCAAGTTATTTGCCTCTGAGGCAACGTTGCGGCTCAATGGGCACATGAACCCTGACAAGGGTACGCACCCCACCGTCGCCCCCCAGCTACGCGCCCTGCGCCGCCGCGCCGCCCTCACCCTGGAGTCCGCGGCGGCCGCGGCCGGACTCTCCCCCGCGCATCTCTCCCGGCTGGAGACCGGCGGGCGCCAGCCCTCGCTGCCCATGCTGCTCGCCCTCGCCCGCATCTACGGCACCACCGTCTCCGACCTGCTCGGCGAGACGGTCACCGAGCGGGACGCCGTCGTGCGCTCCGCCGACATGGAGCCCACGAAGGCCGGCGGCTGGACGTACTGGCAGGCGGGCGCCGCCGGACGCGGCATGCAGTCCCTGCGCGTGCACGTCCCCTACGGAGCGCAGGGCGACATCGTGCGGGTCCACCCCGGCGAGGAGTGGCTGTACGTCCTCCAGGGACGGCTGCGCCTGCGTCTCGGGGACACCGCGCACGTCCTCGAACCCGGCGACAGCGCCCACTTCGACTCGCTGACCCCGCACCGGATCGCCGCCGCGGACCGGGACGGGGCCGAACTCCTCTTCGTACACACCCTGCTGCAGAGTCCGACGGCCGCGCTGTGCCTCGGACCTACGACGACCCCAGGAGAACCCTCATGAAGGACATCGAGGAGAAGTTCCCGCGCGCGCTGTGGGTACGGCTCATCATCTACGTGGCGGTCGGCCACGTCTTCGCCGCGTTCATCTACCTGCTGTTCACGCTCGGGGCCAGCAACCAGTAGCGGACCGGGGCCGCGGCTCCGGTCAGTCGAGGAACCGCTGCCGCAGCCGCTCCCGTATCTCCGGGGTCACGCCGAGCGCCTGCTCCAGGTACGCGTCGACGCCGCCCCAGGTCTCCTCGATCGTGTCGAACGCCGCCGCCAGGTACTCCGCGCGTGCGTCGAAGAGCGGGCTGAGCAGCTCCATCACCTCGGGGGTGTACGCGGCGGAGGCGGAACTGCTGCGGTGCACCTTGTAGCGGCGGTGCGCCGCGTTCGACTCCAGGTAGTCCGCCACGATGGCCTCGCGCTCGACGCCCACGGCGAGGAGCGTCACCGCGACGGAGAGACCGGCCCGGTCCTTGCCCGCCGCGCAGTGCATCAGCGCCGGGACACTGTCCTCGGCCAGCGCGTGCAGCACCTGCCGGTGCTCGGCCGTGCGCTGCTTGATGATCGTGCGGTAGGAGGCGATCATGCGGTTCGCCGCCCGGCCGTCCGAGAGCAGCTCACGCAGCTCGTCCAGATTCCCGTCGCGGACCATCTTCCAGAACTCGGCGCCGTCGGCGGGGTCCGTCAGCGGCAGGTTCACATTGCGCACCCCGGGCAGCTCGACGTCTGCGCCCTCCAGCTTCTGGTCGGCCGCGTTGCGGAAGTCGAAGATCGTGTGCAGGCCCAGTGAGGCGAGGAACGCCGCGTCCGACGGCGTCGCGTGCGCGAGGTGGCCGCTGCGGAACAGCCGCCCGTACGCCACCCGCCGGCCGTCCACCGTCGGCAGGCCGCCCACGTCGCGGAAGTTGCGTACGCCGGTCAGCTCGGGCTCGGTCGACGGGACCTGCTGCGTCACGGGGGCTCCTCCCCTCGGCCACCGACGCGGCTCGTCGGCGAGGTGCGTATCCGACGATACGACATCGGTTCGTGGGCCAATGAGTTGTCCACAGGCGTTGCCCGAAGGGCAGGTCGGACCTGATGATGTTGGGGCTTGAGCGTGCCTGTTCGAATATGTGAGGGCTTGATGGTAGAGATCGGCGCAGACGGCCGTACGTGGCTCCTTTCGGGGCCCACGAGCAGTTACGGCCTGCGGCTCGGTGACGAGGACGAGCTGCTGCATCTGCACTGGGGCCCGAGGATCGCGCTCGCCGACGTCGAAGCGCTCGCCGCGGGCCCGGGTCCCGAGTACTGGGCGTTCGAGGCGACCCTGGACGGCCACGAGGAGTACCCGGTCGAGGGCGGCCCCCGCTTCGTACGGCCCGCCCTCTCCGTGCGCACACCCGAGAGGCGCGGCACCGAATGGCGCTTCGAGGGGTACGAGACCGCCGGCGGAGAGGCGGCAGGAGGAGCCGGCGATGACGAGCTGCGGCTGCGGTTCTCCGACTCCGGGCTCGGCATCACGCTGCACTACCGGATGCGGGCCGGCACCGACGTCGTCGAGCGCTGGGTGACCCTCGCCAACGAGGGGCCCGCCCTGGAGGTGCTGCGCGCCGACTCCGCGACCTGGACACTGCCGCAGCGCGACGGGTGGCGGCTGTCCCAGCTGCACGGACGGTGGGCGGCCGAGTCCCGGCTCGTGCGTTCCGAGCTCACGTACGGCGAGAAGATCATCGGCAGCCGGCGCGGACACACCGGGCACCAGCATCTGCCGTGGGTCGCCCTGGACGCGGACGGTACGGCGACCGAGGAGCTGGGCGAGGTCTACGGCTGCGCGCTCGCCTGGTCGGGTACCTGGCGGATCGCGGTGGCCCAACTGCCCGACGCGCGCGTGCAGATCACCGGCGGGGCCGGGTACGACGACTCGGGCCTGCTGCGGCTGGAGCCGGGGGAGACCTTCGTCACCCCCGTCTTCGCGGGGCTGTGGAGCGACGGCGGCTTCGGCGGGGCGAGCCGCGCCTGGCACGCGTACCAGCGCGCGTACGTGATCCCGGACGCGGAGCAGGACCGGCCCGTGCTCTACAACTCCTGGGAGGCCACGGAGTTCGACATCTCCGAGGAGCAGCAGCGGGCGCTCGCCCGCCGGGCCGCCGAGGCCGGTGTCGAGCTGTTCGTGGTCGACGACGGCTGGTTCGGGGCGCGCACCAGCGACCGGGCCGGCCTCGGCGACTGGACGGTCAACCCGGACCGCTTCCCGGGCGGGCTGAAGCCGCTCGGCGACCACGTGCACGGGCTCGGGATGCAGTTCGGCATCTGGGTCGAGCCCGAGATGGTCAACCCCGACAGCGAGCTGTACCGCGCGCACCCGGACTGGGTGCAGTTCCAGCCGGGACGGAAACGGACGGAACTGCGCAATCAGCTCGTGCTCAACCTCGCCCGCGAGGACGTCCAGGAATACCTGTGGGAACAGCTCGACGCGCTGCTCTCCAGTGCGCCGATCGACTACGTGAAGTGGGACTTCAACCGCGCCTTCACGGATGCGGGCTGGCCCGGCGAGGCCTATCCGCAGCGGCTGTGGGTGGACCATGTGCACGCCCTGTACAAGCTGTTGGACCGGCTGCGGGCGGCCCACCCGGGCGTCGCCTTCGAGTCCTGCTCGGGCGGCGGCGGCCGGATCGACCTCGGGATCATGGCGCGTACGGACCAGGTGTGGACCTCCGACAACACGGACCCGCTCGACCGGCTCGCCATCCAGCACGGCTTCAGTCAGGTGCATCCCGCGCGGGCCATGGCCGCCTGGGTCACCGACAGCCCGAACACCCAGCTCAACGGACGTGTCAGCTCGCTGCGCTTCCGGTTCGTGAGCGCGATGGCCGGGGTGCTCGGCGTCGGCGGCGACCTCACCCGCTGGACCGGGGAGGAACTGGCCGAGGCGCGGACCTGGGTGGAGCTCTACAAGGAGATCAGGCCCGTCGTGCAGCGCGGTGAGCTCCATCGGCTGCGGGCGCCGCAGGGCGGACTCAGCGCCGTCCAGTACGTCCGTGACGGCGAGGTCGTCCTCCTCGCCTGGCTCCAGGCCCAGCACTACGGCGAGCCCGCCCTGCCGGTGAGGCTGCGGGGACTCGATCCGTCGGCATCGTACGAATGCCTCGAAACGGGCGAAGTCCATCGGGGTGCGGTGCTGTTGCATCACGGGCTGCGGACGGGGCTGCGCGGGGATCTCGATGCCGCAGTTATCCGCCTGCGTCGCATCTGACTGTTGTGTCCGTAATGGAGCCTTCGTTCCAACTCGCGCCGGAGTGAAGGCTCCTGGAGCGGTCCTGGGTGAGCAGCGTCATATCCGTGACGTTCCGCTGTCGCCATGCTCACGTAAGTCCGCTTTGTTTTCAGGGCTTTGATAAACGAGGGACGGCCCGCATTCACACAGGGTGACCGGTAATTCGGTCGAGGATCAAGAAAACGGGGCACACAGGAAACCCTCAAGCTTGTTCCCGCCTCTTCATGTCGCTTACGTTCACCTCCAATCCGGACGGACGCCCAATCCTGCCGCCGCCCGGAATCCGCACACTCACCCGTATGTGGCAGGAGCGGGGGACCCACAGGTAGTACGCCTGTTCCGGTCTCCGGAACGGCTTGGGGTTAAGTCGTGCGAAAGCGCGGCCGGGCATCTCCAGCTCGCACCCGACAGCTCACCTCGCAGGCGCCGGAGAGGAATTCGTCATGCCCGCGAAGGGTAAGCACCGCCGTCCCAAGTCCCCGCGTTTCTCCCGTTCCATGGCCGTGGCCGGCACCGGGGGCGCGGCTCTCGCCCTCCCGCTGCTCGGCGCCACCGGAGCGCACGCCGCGACCCCGCAGTCCGCCGCCGACTCCGTGGCGGGCGCCGCGAACGTCTCGACCGTCGCGAGCAACTCCGCCGCCGCCGCTCCGACCGCCGAGAAGCAGGCCGGGGCGAAGGCGGACGCGAAGAAGGTCACGACCAGGACGTACTCCGTGCGTTCGGGCGACTCCCTGTCGAAGATCGCCGACACGCAGGACGTCAGCGGTGGCTGGAAGAAGCTGTACTCGGACAACCGCACGTCCATCGGCGGCGACCCGTCCCTCATCCACCCGGGCCTGAAGCTCGCCCTCGGCGGCAAGGCCACGGCGTCGAGCTCCGACTCCACCGCCTCCAAGTCGTCCGGCAAGGCCGCCGACAAGCCCGCGGCCAAGAAGACGACCACGGCGTCCAAGGCGGCGGACACCTCGACGGCCACCGGCTTCACGCTGCCGGTCTCGGGGGCGTCCATCGGCACCTCGTACAAGATGTCGGGCAGCATGTGGTCCAGCGGCTACCACACCGGTGTCGACTTCGTGGTGCCCACCGGTACCGCGCTCAAGTCCGTCGGCGCGGGCACGGTCGTCTCCGCCGGATGGGGCGGCGCGTACGGCAACCAGGTCGTCATCCAGCTCGCCGACGGCCACTACGCCCAGTACGCCCACCTGTCCTCCCTCTCCGTCTCGGCCGGCCAGACCGTGACCGGCGGACAGCAGGTCGGCCTCTCGGGTGCCACGGGCAACGTCACCGGCCCGCACCTGCACTTCGAGATCCGCACCACCCCGGACTACGGCTCGGACGTGGACCCGCTGGCGTACCTGCGCGCCAAGGGCGTCTCCGTCTGACGCCGTCCGACGTCAACTGACACGGTCTGACGCCTGCGGGTGTCGACCGATGTGCATCTCCGAAGGCCGGACCCGGTGATCCCCGGGGTCCGGCCTTCGGCATGTCCCGGGCCGGACGGCCGACAGGGACGGGGGCGTCTCAGGCCCCCGGATCGTTCAGGGTGCGCACGAACTGATCCGTGAGCTGCTCGGTGTCGAGGCCGTCCGCGCTGCGCCCGGTCAGGATGTGGAAGAAGGGCGGGCCGATCAGCAGTGCGGTCGCCTGTTCGAGCGAGAGGGCGGTGCCGCTCGGCTTCCGCGCCGCCTCCACGACCTCCGCGGCGCTCTCCCCGAGGATGTCGCGGGACGCGAGCAGCGCGGCGACCTCCGCGTCGTGCTGGGCCTCGCCCATGAGGGCACGGTAGGCCGCACCCGCGTCCGAGTGGGCCAGGAAGGCCACGAGGGCGTCGAGATAGGCCTTGACGTCCTTGCGGGGATCACCGCTGCGGGGCACGGACAGTTCCTGCCGGGCGTCGATGGCGCTGGCCTCGTAGAGCACCTCCGCCTTGTTCGACCACCAGCGGTACACGGTCTGCCGGCCCACGCCCGCCCGCTCGGCGATGCCCTTCATCGTCAGGGCCGCGTACCCCACCTCCACCAGCAGGTCGTCGACGGCGTGCAGCACGGCGGCCCGTGCGCTCTCACTGCGGGGCCGTCCGCGGCCGCTTCCATCCACCATGCGGCAACTCTATACGAGGCACAGTGTCTCGTATGTGTTACCTTTACGGTGCACGGTGACTCGGAAATGAGTGCCCGCCTTGCCTCGCCCTGTCCCGGGAGGGGCTGCCCGGTCCGCCGGGCGGTGTCCGGCCGTGCTTCGTGTTCCGTGATCCCAGAAGGAATCGAGAGCCATGACGTCCACCCTCGAAGCCACCCGCCGCCCGGCGCGGCGGTCCGGGCCCGTGCTCGCCTGCGTGAGCGTGTGCACCGCCCTGGTCGTCGGATTCGTCGCCGCGATCAACCTGGCGGTGCCGCAGCTGGCCGCGAGTTCACTGCGACCGACCTCGTCGAACCTGCTGTGGATCGTCGACGCCTATGTCGTGGTCTTCGCCTGCCTGGTCATTCCCGCCGGTGCGGCCGGCGACAAGTACGGCCGCAAGGGTGTCCTCATGGCGGGGCTCGGCACGGTCGCGTTCGGCGCCGTCGTGTCGGCCGTGGCGCCGAACGTGCCGATCATGCTGATCGGGCGCGCCGTCACGGGCCTCGGCGCCGCCTGCGTCCTGCCGAACTGCGTCGGCGTCCTCCTGCACGCCACCGCCCCCGAGCGGCGCCCCCACGCGCTGGCCGTCTGGGCGGCGGCCTCCGGCATCGGCGGCGTCGTCGGCAACGTCGGAGGCGGCGCGGTGCTGAGTACGGGCTCCTGGCGCACGCTGTTCCTGTCGGTCGCCCTCATAGCGCTCTGCTGCCTGGCGTGGACGGCTCGGACCGCACCGCGCAGCGCCCGCTCCGAGCGCACCCTCGACCTGCCCGGCACGCTGCTGTTCGTGGCGGCCGTCGTGGCACTGCTGACCGGAATCATCGAGGGGCCGGAACAGGGCTGGGGCAGCACGGTCGTGCTCACCGCCTTCGCCTGCGGCGTTCTGCTGGGTCTGTGCTGGGTACAGGTCGAACTGCGCGTCCCCCGTCCCATGCTCGACCCGCGCCTGTTCCGCAGCCCGGCACTCGGCGCCGCCGCCCTCGGTATGACCGTCACGTTCTTCGGCAACTTCGGGCTCTTCTACGTCAACGCCTCACTCCTTCAGTACGGACGTGGCTTCTCCGTCCTGCAGGCGGGGCTCGGGATCATCCCGCTGACCGTCCCGCTCCTGCTGGGCACCCGTCACGTACCCGGGCTCATCCGCCGCATCGGCACCCCCGCGACACTCGCCGCGGCCTTCGCGCTGACCGGCGCCGGTCTGCTCGGCCTCTCGTACGCCTCGACCATGGCCTACCCCGTGTACGCGGCCGGTCTGTTCGTCATCGGGCTCGGCATCATGCTGGCCGCGCCCTGTCTGACCGCACAGATCGCCTCGGCCCTGCCCGTGGAGCGGGCGGGCATCGCGGGAGGGCTGCAGTCCGCGACCCGTGAACTGGGCAGCGCCCTGGGCGTGGCCGTCGTCGGCACCGTCCTCACGGCCGGATTCACCCACCACCTGCCCGCCGACCTTGGCCGGCACGTACCGGTTCCCCGCACGGTGCAGGAGGCGCTCACGCTGAGCCCGGCCGACCGCACCGGCGTCACCGAGGCGTTCGTCCACGGCGCCGACACCGCGCTGCGCGTCGCGGCCCTCGTCGTGCTCCTCGCCGGGGCCCTCGTCGTCGTCGGCAGCCGCCGCGCCCACCGGGCCGCTCCTGTGCCACCTGTCTCGCGGTAACAGCTGGACAGCGGGGCACCACAGACCACCTGACACGGCGTCGGAGCCGTGCTCAGGCCACTCCCACCCACACTCACACCCGACTCCACCCTTCATCTGCTGTTCTCACCTGCCCTTTTCAGGGCGAAGGAGGTCACGCCCATGCGTGCATTCGTCACCGGAGCGACCGGCTGGATCGGCTCCGCCGTGGTCGACGAGCTCATCTCCGCGGGCCACCAGGTCATCGGCCTGGCGCGGACCGACCGGGCCGAGCAGGCCCTCGCGGCCAAGGGCGTCGGCGTCGTCCGCGGCGACCTGGACGATCTCGACTCGCTGCGGCGGGGCGCCGACCAGGCGGACGCGGTCATCCACATGGCCAACAAGCACGACTGGGGCAACCCCGCCGAGTCCGACCGTTCCGAACGCGTCGCGGTCCGGGCCCTCGGCGACGCCCTCGCCGGGAGCGACCGCCCGTTCGTGGTCGCCGCGCCTCTCTCCGGCCTCGTCGAAGGGCGGCCCGCCACCGAGGACGACGTCTCTCCCGCCATCGGCCCGGACTCCAACCGGGGCGGCAGCGAGAACCTCGCCCTGGACTACGTGGCCCAGGGCGTACGGACCGTCATCACGCGGTTCGCGCCGAGCGTCCACGGCCACGGCGACTGGGGGTTCGTCAACTTCCTCACCGCGGCCGCCCGCGAGAAGGGAGTCTCCGGGTACGTCGGCGACGGCTCCGCGGCCTGGTCGGCGGTGCACCGCGACGACGCGGCCCGGCTCATCCGCCTCGGCATGGAGCAGGCACCCGCGGGGACGCGGCTGCACGCCGTCGCCGAGGAGGCCGTCACCACCAAGGCCATCGCCGAGGCGATCGGTCGCAGCCTCGGCCTGCCCGTCGACTCCGTCACCCCGGGGGACACCGGACCCCATTTCGGGTTCGTCGGCCGCTTCTTCGCCACCACCATGACCGCGTCCAGCGATGTGAGCAGGCGGCTTCTGTCCTGGGAGCCCACCGGGCCGTCGCTGCTCGCGGACATCGAGGCGGGCGCGTACACGGCCTGAGGGGTACGCGGCCTGACGGCTTCACGGCCTGACGGCTACGTGGCCTGACGGCTGTGCGGGCGCTTGCGCGGCCTCGCCCCCGCCGCCCCTACCCGTTCCCGTCCACGCATGGGGGCTGCGCCCCCTCGCCCCCCTTTGCGCAGTTCCCCGCGCCCCTAGGTGCCTGGGGGCGCGGGGAACTGTGCCTGACGGCGCGGGGGCCCGTCCCGAACCCACCCCACCCGACCTGCACATCAGCACCGCCCGAAGGAGTCAGTGTCATGCCCACACCTCCGTACACCCTCGCGGAACCACGTGTCTCCGCCGCCCTGACCCGCATGTTCGAAGCCGCCGCCCGTGACGACGAAACCGTGTCGCGGCTGAGGAGCGACCGGCCCCGCGACGACCGGGGGACGCGGACGGCGCAGGAGCTCGCCGACATGGCGCAGGAGATCTATATGCCGGTCTCCGCCGACGGCGGCAGGCTCCTCTACAACCTCGTCCGCGCGACCAGGCCGGCCACCGTCGTCGAGTTCGGCACCTCGTACGGCATCTCCACACTCCACCTGGCCGCCGCCGTCCGGGACAACGGCACAGGCCGGGTCGTCACCACGGAGATGAGCCGGACCAAGGCGGCGGCGGCCCGCGAGACCTTCGCCGCCACCGGTCTCGACGACGTGATCACCGTGCTGGAGGGGGACGCCCTGCGGACGCTCGCCGAACTCACGCAGCCGGTCGACTTCCTGTTCCTGGACGGGTGGAAGGACCTCTGCCTGCCCGTCCTACGGCTCCTTGAGTCGCACATCGCGCCCGGCACCCTCGTCGTCGCCGACGACGTGGATCTTCCCGACCTCGGCCCGTACCTCGACCATGTGCGCGACACGGCCAACGGCTACCACAGCGTCACGTTCCCCGTTGAGGACGGCCTCGAAATCAGCTGCCGTCTCTGACCGGACTCCGAGCGGATTCCGGCCGGATTCCGCCGACCGGATTCCGGCCGAGGCGGCTGCCGCCGCCGTCCGGGCTCCCCGCGGACGGCGGCGGCAGCCGGATGCGTACGACACGGGGTTGAAACATCCGCAGCATCGACACGGGGCGTCGGGCGCGGCAGAGTGATCAGCGATTCCCGCAAGCGCTTTCTGGCGGTGGATCGACCCGTCCCCGACGCCCCCGACCCCCGGAGGAAGCCCGCATGACGACCACACGCAGAGCGTTCGGAGCGCTGGCCGCGGGTGCCGGTCTCGCCGCGCTCGGGCCCGGACGGCAGGCGGGCGCCGCGGACCGCCACGGGCGCGGCCGGGTCATCGCCCGGGATGACTTCCGCCACGGGCTCGGCCAGTGGGTCACCGAACTGCAGGACGGCGGCAGCGTCACCGCCTCCCGGGGCGTCCTGGACATCGACGTGCCCAGCGGCGCGACGGTCTGGTTCCGGCATGCGCTGAGGGGGCCGTACGTCATCGAGTACACCGCCACACCGGTCTCCGCGGGCGGCGCCAACGACCGCGTCTCCGACCTCAACAACTTCTGGAACGCCACGGACGCGCGTTCGCCCCACGACCTCTTCGCCACGCCCCGCGGCGGCGCGCTCGCCGAGTACGACCACCTCAGGACGTACTACGTCGGGTACGGGGCCAACTCCAACACCACGACCAGGCTGCGCCGGTACGTCGGTGAGGCGGGCGTACGGCCGCTGGTCCTCGACTACACCGAGCCCCTGCTCACGGCCAACCGCCCCCACCGGGTCCGGATCGTGTCGGACGGGTCCACGGTCCGGTGGTGGAACAACGGACGGCTCGTCTTCGACCACACCGACCCGGAGCCGTACACGCGTGGGCACTTCGCCTTCCGGACCACCTGGAGCCACTTCGCGATCGAGGACTTCCAGGTCCGGGAGCTGCGGCAACGCCGGTGAACGCGCCCCTTATTCCGGGATTGACCAATACTTGACGAGTGGCTTATCTCACCGGGCGTCAACCCCTTCCTACGGTCGCGTAGGTCACACCCCAAGGTGAATCATGGGCCGACGTGGCAGACGATTCGAAAGACGACAACAGATCAGTGATCGGGTCGTACGTGGCGGTGGGGGACAGCTTCACCGAGGGCGTCGGCGACCCTGGCCCGGACGGGGCGTTCGTCGGCTGGGCGGACCGGTTCGCGGTACTGCTCGCGGACCGACGGCCCGAGGGCGACTTCGATTACACCAACCTCGCGGTTCGCGGGAAGCTGCTCGACCAGATCGTCGAGCACCAGTTGAGCCGGGCCAGGGAGCTCGCGCCGGACCTGGTCTCCTTCTGCGCGGGCGGCAACGACATCATCCGGCCGGGCACCGATCCCGACGAGGTCGCGGAGCGCTACGAGCGTGCCGTCGCCGACCTCACGTCGGCCGTCGGCACGGTCCTCGTGACCACCGGCTTCGACACCCGTGGCGTACCCGTGCTCCGGCACATGCGGGGCAAGATCGCCACGTACAACCTCCATCTGCGGGCCATCGCGGACCGGTACAACTGTCCGGTGCTCGACCTGTGGTCCCTCAAGACCATCCAGGACCGGCGGGCCTGGGACGGCGACCGGCTCCATCTCTCGCCCGAGGGGCACACCCGGGTCGCCCTGCGCGCCGGACAGGTGCTCGGTCTTGAGGTGCCCGCGGACCCGGACCAGCCCTGGCCCGTACTGCCGCCGCGCGGCACGCTGGAGGTGCGGCGCGACAACATCCACTGGGCGCGCGAGTATCTGGTGCCGTGGATCGGCCGGCGGCTGCGCGGGGAGTCCTCGGGCGACCGCGTGGAGGCGAAGGGAAGCCTGTCTCCGCACGACATCAAGTCGTGGATAGAGGCGGTGGCCTGAACGTCCGGATGGCCGGACGTCGACGTTGTGAGCGCCTGAGTGCCTGAACGCCTGAGAGATGGTTGCCTCAGGCATCCGGAGTCTGGGGTTCGGCCTTCTGGGGTTCTGCCGTCCGGGGTCCGTCGGTCTGGGGCTCGACGGTCTGGGGCTCGACGCGGTCGAGCCCCAGTTCCCGGGCCAGTGCCTCGTCCACCCACTGCTGGGTGCGGGCGCGCGAGACCGCGCCCGGGTACGCCGTCATCTGCACGGCCAGCCCGTCCAGCAGGGCGGTCAGGCGCAGCGCCGTGGCCGTCGGGTCCGGGCACCGGAACTCGCCCGCGGCCACGCCCTCGGCGATGACCTCGGTGAGCGCGGCCTTCCACTGCCGGTCCAGATCGCGGGTGACGTCCCGCAGCGCGGGCTCGCGCAGGGCCACCGCCCAGCCCTCGATCCACAGCCGCCAGCCCTTCGCCTGTCCGGTCGGCGCGTACCAGCGCACCGCGGCCCGCAGTCGCCGCAGGGCCGTAGTCCGGCGGCCGAGCAGCTTGCGCAGATGGGCGAGGTCGTCCTGGGCGGCGTACGTGAACGCGGCGGCGACCAGTTTCTCCTTCGTGGAGAAGTGATAGAGCACCAGGGCGTTGCTCACGCCGAGCGCGTTCGCCACATCGGCGATCCGCACCGCGGACACACCGCGCTCCTCGATCTGCCCGATGGCGGCCCGCAACAACTCCTGTCGTCGCTCCGCCACACCCAACCGCACTCTCGCCACCGGACAACCCTATTGCGTGGCCGGGGACGACGCGGCCGGAGGGGCGGATACCGGCCGCGTCGGGGGCCGTTGCGGGCGCCGGGGCCGGGAGGGCTTCAGCGGTACCAGCCGAAGCGGTCCCCGATCTCCGGCAGGCGGTCCGCGACGATGGCGTGCGCGGCCGCCCGCGGTGTCGAGCCGTCGGTCTCCGCGCGGGCGAGCGTCCGGTCGATCAGGGCGCGCATCGAGCGGCGCGTGTACGCGAACGCCTCCTGCGCGTCGGCCCCGATGTCGCCGAACAGCGTCCACCACCACCAGGCGTTGGTACCGGAGTTGACCACGACGTCCGGCAGGACGGTGACCCCGCGCTGGGCGAGCAGCTCCTCCGCCTCAGGTAGGACGGGCATGTTGGCCGCCTCGACGATCCAACGGGCCGTGATCCGCTCCTGGTTGACGGTGTCGACGGCGTACGAGACCGCGGCCGGCACCAGTACGTCGGCCCCCGCCGACAGCCAGGCGTCACCGGGCAGTTCACGGTCGGCGGGGCGCAGGGCCGAACGGTCGACCGTGCCGTACGTGTCCCGCGCGGCCAGCAGCGCGTCGACGTCCAGCCCCTCGGCGTTGACGATCGTGCCCTTCACGTCGGCGACCGCCACGACACGCAGCCCCGCGCGCGTGAGGAACCGGGCCGTGGCCCCGCCCATGGTCCCCAGGCCCTGTACGGCGACCCGGGTGCCCGCGTACGCCACCTCGGCCCGGTCCAGCGCCGCCAGCACCGACTCGGCCACCCCGCAGCCGCCGACCAGCTCGTCCAGGCCGATGCCGTCCACCTCGACCGCGAACGCGTCCGCCAGCCGCCGGCGTGCCGCCTCCTCGTCGTCGAGCAGTGGGTACACCGCCTGGATCGAGGACACGAGGCCCGCCTCCGCAGCGGCCCGGTCGACGAGATCCTGGGTGAGGCCGAGATCCTCGCCCGTGGTCCAGTGATGCTCGATGTACGGGCGCATGGCCCGCAGATAGCGCACGAGCAGGCCGTACGCCTCCGGGTCCCGGGGATCGCAGTCGATGCCCCCCTTGGCGCCGCCCAGCGGGATGTAACGGCCCTCGGGGTTGTAGTGCAGCGCCTCCTTCATGGTCATTCCCCGCGCCAGGCCCGTGACCTCGGCCAGCGTGCACCCCGCCCGCATCCGCAGCCCGCCGCTGGAGACGCCGCGTACCAGACGGTCCACGACCAGGTGCCCCTGACGGCCCGTGACGTGGTCGGTCCAGGTGAGCGACATCAAGGGGGTGCTGTCCGGGTCGTTCACAGGGGCTCCTCGGGAACAGGGATCGGCTTCGGAACGTTTCACCGGCTGGAAGCCGGGCGCACACTGCGTCCCGGTGCCGGTCCTGCACCCTTGCTACTGAATGATCGGTCAGTATCGAAAGTGCTGGGCAAATCTGTCAATCGTGTCTGTCGACGTGCTGAACGGATCTTCGGTGTGAGTGATGGGGTACGGGGTGGTCCTCGCCGTGCTCGGCACGGACACCGCCCTGTCACGCGCCCGACCCGGCGCTGTCAGAGGCGGCGACCATAATGGATATTCAGACCGACCCACTGGAGGTGCCGTGACCGGCTCCCGTTCCCTGAGTTCCGGGCTCCGTGCTCTGCGCCCCGCCGCGTTCGGCGTGGATCCGAGTGGTGAGCGCATGGAGCGCATCCGCAGATCTCCGAACTACGCGGACGGCGTGTTCCGCAATCCCGAGGGCGCCCCTCGCCCGGACGGCGCCATGCGCGAGTTCGCGAAGTCCTACTTCCGCAAGGAGGAGCGCGTCCTGCGGTCCCCGGCGGGCGTCGTGCCGGTGCACGCCACGACCCTCGCCGACCTCGCGGCGCCGCCGGCCTCGGGGCTGCGGCTGACGTGGATGGGTCACTCCAGCGTGCTCGCGGAGATCGACGGACACCGGGTGCTCTTCGACCCCGTCTGGGGCGAGAGGTGCTCCCCGTTCGCCTTCGCCGGGCCCAAGCGGCTGCATCCGGTGCCCGTGCCGCTGGCGGCGCTCGGCCCGGTCGACGTGGTCGTCATCTCCCACGACCACTACGACCACCTCGACCTGCCCACGATCAAGGCCCTGGCGGACACGGGCACGCTGTTCGCGGTGCCCCTCGGCGTCGGCGCCCATCTGGAGCACTGGGGCGTCCCGGCGGACCGGCTGCGCGAGCTGGACTGGCACGAGACGACCAAGGTCGGCGGGATCTCCCTCACCGCCACGCCCGCCCGGCATTTCTGCGGCCGCGGCCTGCGCAACACGCAGCACACCCTCTGGGCCTCCTGGGTGGTCGCCGGTGACGAGCACCGGATCTACCACAGCGGCGACACCGGCTACTTCACGGGCTTCAAGGACATCGGCAGCGAGTACGGGCCCTTCGACGCCACGATGATCCAGATCGGCGCCTACAGCGACTTCTGGCCTGACATCCACATGACGCCCGAGGAGGGTATGCGCGCCCACCTCGACCTCCAGGGCGACCGGCCCACCGGCGTGATGATGCCGATC
This sequence comes from Streptomyces liliiviolaceus, assembly GCF_018070025.1. Classification (NCBI taxonomy): domain Bacteria; kingdom Bacillati; phylum Actinomycetota; class Actinomycetes; order Kitasatosporales; family Streptomycetaceae; genus Streptomyces; species Streptomyces liliiviolaceus. Next base: position 6,590,781 of record NZ_JAGPYQ010000001.1, on the reverse strand, counting down.
CACTGGGCCACGTTCAACCTCGCGGGGCACCCGTGGGCCGAGCCGGGCGAGGGCACCGTCAGCGCCGCCCACGCGGTCGGCGCCCGGGCCGCGCTGCCCCGTCCGGGCGAGCCCTTCGAGCCCACGGCGGAGGCCGTTCCGTCCGAGCTCTGGTGGCGGGGTGTGGCCCTGGTGCCGAAGGGCGGCTGGCCCGCCGTCGAGAAGACGGTCACCGAGAAGACGGTCACCGAAAAGGTGGCTGTCGGGGAGAAGGCCACCGAGGAGGCCGTCGGGGAGACGGTCACCGAGGAGGCCGTCGTCGAGGGGAGCGTCGTCGAGAAGGCGGGGCGTGACACTCCGCGTGACAAGGCGGCGGACACCGGGGACCCGGAATCGGTGCCGACCGGATGATCTGAGACTGCCCGAAGGCGGTCATCGAGCATCGGGCGAGGGCCGAGGAGCGAACTGCTCCTCGGCCCTCGCCGTTTTTCGTTGACCGCTTCTGACCAGGTCTGATCAGTTCAGCACGACACGGAAGCGCGTGTTCGAGGGTGTTATCGGTCTGTCGTACGAACGCTCATACCAGAGCGGGACGTCAGCCGTCGGACTTTGTCAACTGCCCACCGCACATGATGCGGTGGCGACTACTGTGAGTGGCCGCTGAGCGACAGAGGGCCTATTTCTTCGGCTCTCTCGACCGGGGGACCCCCACAGCCCCGCCACACCAGTACGAGGACGTAGATGTCTCACCTTCGCGCACCGGCCGCACGCGCAGACCGCCGCGAGGGCGGGCGGCACGGGCGACCGGTCGCCCGCACCACCCCCGCGCTGCCCGAGACCCACATACGCCCCCAACTGCTCCGCCTCGCGATCCTGCCGCCCCTCGCGGTGGCGCTCAGCGCGAGCGCCGCCGTGCTCTTCACCGTCCGCACGACCGGCGCACGTCCCGGTCTCACCCTGTGGATCGTGCTCTCCGGAGCCCTCGCGGTCGCTCTCGCGGGCATCGTGATCGCCACCGTGGCCGCCGACCGGGCCGCCCGGTCCGTGCGCGACCGCGTCGGAACGCTGCGCCGCATCAGCGCCCGGGGCCAGGCCGATCTGCTCGCCCTCGTCGAGACACTGCGCCGCGGGGACGGACCGCCCGCCCGCCGGCCGCGCGGCCGGCCCGCCGCGGACGCCGACGACTTCGACCTGCTCGCCGAGGACCTGGCGGCCGCGCACGACGGGGCGATCGGCGCGGTCGTCCAGGCCGCCCAGCTGTCCAGCCACGCGGGCAGCGAGCAGAAGGTCGAGGTCTTCGTCAATCTGGCCCGGCGGCTCCAGTCCCTCGTCCACCGCGAGATCTCGATCCTCGACGAGCTGGAGAACGAGATCGAGGACCCGGACCTGCTCAAGGGCCTCTTCCACGTCGATCACCTCGCCACCCGCATCCGCCGCCACGCCGAGAACCTCGCGGTCCTCGGCGGTGCCGTCTCACGCCGGCAGTGGAGCAACCCGGTCTCCATGACCGAGGTACTGCGCTCCGCGACCGCGGAGGTCGAGCAGTACTCACGGGTCAAGCTCGTACCGCCCATCGACGGGACCGTGCGCGGGCACGCCGTGGCCGACGTGATCCATCTGCTCGCCGAACTCGTCGAGAACGCCACGGTGTTCTCGGCGCCGCACACCCAGGTGCTGCTGCGGGCCAACGTGGTCACGTCCGGGCTCGCCGTCGAGGTCGAGGACCGCGGGCTCGGCATGCCGCTGGCCGAACAGCACAAGATGAACGCGCTGCTCGCCGACCCGGACCAGGTGAACGTGGCGAGTCTGCTCCAGGACGGCCGGATCGGGCTGTTCGTGGTCTCCCAGCTCGCCCGCCGGCACGGCATCGCCGTCCGGCTGCAGACCAACATCTACGGCGGTGTACAGGCCGTACTGGTGGTGCCGCAGGCTCTGCTGGGGGACGAGGACGGATCGCGGACCGGGGCGCTGACGGCGGCGCCGACCGGGGTGAACGGGTCGGCGAACGGGCCTTCGGCACGGGGTGCGGTGGCACAAGGCGCTCCCGCCGACGTGGGGGGCCCGGCCCAGGGCACGCCTGCGCATGGGTCCCCTGTCCATGGGGCTGCGGTCCATGGGGTTCCGGCACATGGGCGTCCTGCACACGGGGTCCCCACACATGCGACCCCGGCCCATGAGCGGTCGGCATATGGGACTCCGGCCCATGGGGTGCCCACACATGGGCCGGCACCACATGGCCCTGCACCACATGGATCTGCAACACATGGGCCTGCAACGCATGCGACCCCGGCTCATGGGACTTCGGTGCACGAGGCCTGGACCGCCGTTCCCGCCCCCCTTCCGGTGCGGGGGGACGAGACCAGGGCCAACCCCGCGGAGGCCGTTCCCGGGATCCGGCCCGACGACAGGCAGGCCGTCGCCGAGAACACGGTCGCGCCGCCCACCCCGCGCAACGGCGTGGTGCGCGGCAGCATGAGCAGGCCCCAACTGCCCAGGCGGCGGGCCCAGGAGCACCTCGTGCCCGAACTGCGCGGCGGGCCCGCGCCCCGGCAGGAGTCCGAGTTCCTGGTGGGACACGATCCCGGTCTGATGGCGGCGTTCCAGCGTGGCATCGGACTCGCCGAGGCCCGGTGCAGGGAGATGGATTCCATGGGCCAGGTCCACATGGGTCAAGCCCACATGGATCCGGCCCATATGGGTTCCGCCCACGTGGAGCCGACGTCCATGGAGCCGACGCCGATGGAGCCTGCCCCCATGGAGTCCGCCCGGCACGACGGGAGCGCACCAGCCGGATGAACCACGCAGCCCCCGCTTCCCCTCCCACCTCCACCCCCACCCACACCTCCGCTCCCGAAGACCTTCGTATTACAAGGAGTCGATCCCCCATGGCGAGCGATGCGCCGACCGGCCATGCATCCGATCTCGACTGGCTGATGAGCGGCCTCGTACAGCGCGTACCGCACACCAGGAGCGCGGTGCTGCTCTCCTGCGACGGCCTCGTGAAGTCGGTGCACGGACTCGATCCCGACAGCGCCGACCACATGGCCGCCCTGGCCTCCGGGCTCTACTCCCTCGGACGCAGCGCGGGCGTCCGGTTCGGCGACGGCGGCGACGTGCGCCAGGTCGTCGTCGAACTGGACTCCACGCTGCTGTTCGTGTCCACCGCGGGTTCCGGCACCTGTCTGGCCGTGCTGGCCGGGCGCGACGCGGACGCGGCCGTACTCGGCTACGAGATGGCGATGCTGGTCAAGAGCGTCCGCCCGTACCTGATGACCGCGCCGCGGCAGCACAGTGTCGAACCGTCGGCGATGAGGCCTTGAACGTGGCCGCGGCCGGCGACGGTCCCTGGCTCGACGGCGCGGCCGGCCGCCTGGTGCGGCCCTACCAGGTGAGCAACGGCAGGACCCGGCCGAGCACCGCGCTCGACCTCCTGTCCCAGGTGATGGCCACCGGCGTCACCCCCCTCGGCTATCTCGGCCCCGAGCACGCCCAGGCGCTCGAACTGTGCCGGGACCCCGTCTCGGTGGCCGAGGTCGCCGCGCATCTGAAGCTGCCGGCAGCAGTGACCAAGGTGTTGCTCTCCGACCTCGTCGACTGCGGGGCGCTGTCCATGAAGCCCCCGACGTTCCACCACAACCCCACTGACCGGTCTCTTCTGGAGGCAGTGCTCGATGGACTACGACGACAGCTCTGACCCTTTCCCCACCGCGTTGAAGATCCTGGTGGCGGGAGGCTTCGGGGTGGGCAAGACCACCTTCGTCGGCGCGGTGAGCGAGATCGCGCCGCTCAGCACGGAGGAACTGCTGACCACGGTCAGCGCCGCGACCGACAACCTCGACGGCATCGAGAACAAGGTCGAGACGACCGTCGCGATGGACTTCGGGCGCATCACCCTCGACGCGGAACATGTGCTGTACCTGTTCGGCACGCCCGGACAGGAACGGTTCTGGTTCATGTGGGACGAGCTCTCCGAAGGCGCGCTCGGCGCGGTCGTCCTCGCCGACACCCGCCGCCTGGAGGACTGCTTCGCCGCCGTGGACTTCTTCGAACAGCGCGGTCTCGGCTTCATCGTCGCCGTCAACGAGTTCGACGGCGGCTTCCGCTACGACCCGGAGGAGGTGCGCGCGGCCATCGACCTCGACCCGGGCGTGCCGGTCGTCCGCTGCGACGCGCGGATCTCCAGTTCGGGAGTGCAGACCCTGCTCACCCTGGTCCGCCATCTGCTCGCCCACGCACCCACGCGCGCCCCGAGCCACGGAGCACACACATGAGCTACGACCCGTCGCGTCCGGCCGGTCGGCTGCTGCTCACGCCCGAGGACAAGGAGGCACCAGCCCGGACGTGCCGGCTGCGGGCGCTGGGCCTGGGGGAGCGCGCGGAACCGGCCCTCGACGCGTTCGCGCGGCGGCTGGCCGAGCTGGCCGGGGCGCCGTACGCGATGGTCAACTTCGTCGGCGAGGAACGCCAGTTCTTCGCGGGCCTGCATGTTCAGCCCCCACATGTTCAGCCCTCACATGTCCAGGCCTCACATGTTCAGCCCTCACACGCCCGGGCCCCGCATGCCCCGCTCCCCGACACCCGTCACGACGCCATGGCCACCGGCACCGGCACCGGCATCAGCAGCGACCGTGGCAGCGGCAGCGGCAGCGGCAGCGGCAGCGGCGGTGGCGGTGGCGGTGACACGATCCGCGGCGACGCCGACCTCAGCCGCTCGGCCCCGCCCTCCATCGGTCCCGGCCGCCATATGGCCCGCGACTATGGGTTCTGCCCCCATGTGGTGGTCCGCCACAAGGCGCTGGTCCTGGAGGACGTCCGCGACTACCCACGCTTCGCGGGCAATCCGGTCGTCGATGAGTACGGCATCCGCTCCTACCTGGGTGCCCCTCTGCTCGACCGTACGGGTATCGCGCTCGGCACGGTGTGCGTCACCGATGTCGAGCCCAGGCCGTGGGGGAGGTCCGGCCTGGACACCATCAAGGCGATGGCGGCGGAACTGGTCGAGCAGATCGAGTTGAGGGAGGGCGGTCCCTGACCGGGACCCGGCCCGCAGTCACGCGTACGCCCGCGCCCATCCGTGACGTCATGCGCCTGTTCTCCGAAGAGGGATACGGCCGGCGGTGGCCGCCGAAAGGTCAATGGAAGGCCGACGGTGTGAAGGAAAGCTGCGGCAGAGGTTAAGAAAACCTCGATGGACCCGGGGTGCCGATGTACGGCAGATTGCTGCTCGAATCCACTCCTCTCCCCGGTGCGGGTGTCCTTCGGCATGCCTGGATCCGGGACCTCACGCACGGGAGCCCCGTTGAAGGCGCTGGTCAAGGAGAAGGCGGAGCCCGGGCTGCGGCTCATGGACGTACCGGAGCCGGTCGTCGGCCCCGGCGATGTGCTGATCAGGGTCCTGCGGACCGGGATCTGCGGCACCGACCTGCACATCCGCAACTGGGACGGCTGGGCGCAGCAGACGATCCAGGCGCCGCTCGTGCTCGGCCACGAGTTCGTCGGGGAGGTCGTGGAGACGGGCCGTGACGTCGGCGAGATCGCGGTGGGCGACCGGGTCAGCGGCGAGGGCCACCTGGTCTGCGGGAAGTGCCGCAACTGCCAGGCCGGCCGGCGCCATCTGTGCCGTGCGACGGTGGGCCTCGGGGTCGGCCGCGACGGCGCGTTCGCCGAGTACGTGGCGCTGCCCGCGTCCAACGTCTGGGTGCACCGCGTCCCCGTCGACCTCGACATCGCGGCGATCTTCGACCCGTTCGGCAACGCCGTGCACACCGCGCTGTCGTTCCCGCTGGTGGGGGAGGACGTGCTGATCACCGGGGCGGGCCCCATCGGGCTGATGGCCGCCGCCGTCGCCAAGCACGCGGGTGCTCGGCACGTCGTGGTCACGGATGTCAGCGAGGACCGCCTTGAGCTGGCCCGCAAGATCGGTGTCAGCCTCGCGCTGAACGTCGCCGGGTCGGGCAGCGCCGAAGGACAGCGAGCCCTCGGCCTGCGCGAGGGGTTCGACGTGGGCCTGGAGATGTCCGGCAACCCGGTCGCGATGCGGGACATGCTCGCCAACATGACGCACGGCGGAAAGATCGCCATGCTCGGGCTGCCGTCCGAGGAGTTCGCCGTCGACTGGTCCCGGATCGTCACCTCCATGATCACGATCAAGGGCATCTACGGCCGCGAGATGTTCGAGACCTGGTACGCGATGTCGGTCCTCCTCGAAGGCGGCCTCGACCTCGCGCCGGTCATCACCGGCCGCTACGGCCATCGCGACTTCGAGGCGGCCTTCGAGGACGCCGCGAGCGGTCGCGGCGGCAAGGTCATCCTCGACTGGACCCTGTAAGGACCTGGACTCTGTAAGGACCTGGCCTCCCTCGCAAAGGACCTGGACCCGCCAAGGACACGGCCCCCCAAGGACCTGGACCCACCTGGACTCCCCAAGGACTCCGGACCCCGTAAGGACTGATGATGTTCGACTCCGTACGCGACGACCTCCGCACCACCCTCGACGAGATCCGCGCCGCGGGCCTGCACAAGCCCGAGCGCGTCATCGGCACCCCGCAGTCCGCCACCGTGACCGTCACCTCGGGCGGCCGCCCCGGTGAGGTCCTCAACTTCTGTGCCAACAACTACCTCGGTCTCGCCGACCACCCGGAGGTCGTCGCCGCCGCCCACGACGCGCTCGACCGCTGGGGCTACGGCATGGCGTCCGTGCGCTTCATCTGCGGTACGCAGGAGGTGCACAAGGAGCTGGAGGGGCGGCTGTCCGCGTTCCTCGGCCAGGAGGACACCATCCTCTACTCGTCGTGCTTCGACGCCAACGGCGGGGTGTTCGAGACCCTGCTCGGCGCGGAGGACGCGGTGATCTCCGACGCCCTCAACCACGCGTCGATCATCGACGGCATCCGGCTCTCCAAAGCCCGCCGGTTCCGCTACGCGAACCGCGACCTCGCCGACCTGGAGCAGCAGCTGAAGGAGGCCGCGGGCGCCCGCCGCAGGCTGATCGTCACCGACGGCGTCTTCTCCATGGACGGGTACGTGGCCCCGCTGCGCGAGATCTGCGACCTCGCCGACCGCTACGACGCGATGGTCATGGTCGACGACTCGCACGCCGTCGGCTTCGTCGGTCCCGGCGGCCGGGGCACCCCCGAACTGCACGGCGTCATGGACCGCGTCGACATCATCACGGGCACCCTCGGCAAGGCCCTCGGCGGCGCGTCCGGCGGTTACGTCGCCGCCCGCGCCGAGATCGTCGCGCTGCTGCGCCAGCGGTCGCGCCCGTACCTCTTCTCGAACACCCTGGCCCCGGTGATCGCCGCCGCCTCGCTCAAGGTCCTCGACCTGCTGGAGGCGGCCGACGACCTGCGCGAGCGGCTCGCCGCGAACACCGCGCTGTTCCGCTCCCGGATGGCCGAGGAGGGCTTCGACATCCTCCCCGGCGACCACGCCATCGCCCCGGTGATGATCGGGGACGCGACCGTCGCCGGCCGGATGGCGGAGCTGCTGCTCGAACGCGGGGTGTACGTGATCGGCTTCTCGTACCCCGTGGTCCCGCAGGACAAGGCGCGCATCCGCGTCCAGCTGTCCGCCGCGCACTCCACCGAGGACGTGAACCGCGCGGTGGACGCCTTCGTGGCGGCCCGTGCCCAGCTGGCGGGGGACGCCGCCTGACCCTCCCCGAAGTGCTGAGAGAATCTGCCGCATGATCGAAGCGCGGCGGCTCCACATTCTCCGGGCGGTGGCGGACCACCGGACGGTGACGGCGGCCGCCGCCGCGCTCTACCTCACGCCCTCCGCGGTGTCCCAGCAGCTGACCGCCCTGGAGCAGGAGACGGGACACCGTCTGGTGGAGCGCGGCGCCCGGGGCGTACGGCTGACCCCGGCCGGTGAGATCCTGCTCGGCCACACCAACGCCGTCCTCGCGCAGCTGGAGCGGGCCGAGGCGGAGCTGGCCGCGTACAGCTCGGGTTCGGCCGGCACGGTCAGTGTCGCCTCCTTCGCGACCGGCATCGGCCTCGTCGTCGCGCCCGCCCTGGCCCGCCTCGCCCGCACGGCGCCCGGCATCCTGCTGCGCGTCCAGGACGCCGAGGGCGACGCCAGCCTGCCGATGGTGCTCGACCGCCAGGTGGACGTCGCGGTCGCGGTCGAGTACCGGGGCGCCCCGGACGCCGACGACCCGCGTCTCGCGCACATCCCGCTGTACGCCGAACCGTTCGACGCCGTCGTGCCCCAGACCCACCGCCTCGCCGACCGTACGGAGGTGCCGCTCGCCGAGCTGGCCAAGGATCCGTGGATCGGTCCGTACCCCGGGAACCCCTGCCACGACGTGGTGGTCCTGGCCTGCGAGCACGCCGGTTTCCAGCCCCGGCTCGAACACTCCTCGGACGACTTCCGGGCGGTGGTCGCGCTGGCGTCGGCGGACGCGGGCGTCGCCCTCGTGCCGCGCTCGGCCCTGCGGGGGATGGACCTCGCGGGAGTGGTCGTGCGCCCCGTCGACGGCGTCGCCCCCACCCGCCGGGTCTTCGCCGCGGTACGCCGGGGAGCCGAGGCCCACCCGCTGATCCTGCCGGTGCTGGAAGCGCTGGCTGAGGTGGCGGAAGAGGCACCCGGCGTCCCGCATCTGGGATAGCGTCCCGAATCTGGGATATCATTCCGGATGTGAGACGAGACGAAGGTGTCGCCCCCGAAGGCGACCGGCCGGACCCCGTGGATGTGCGGCTCGGCGCCCGGCTGGCCGAGCTGCGGGCCGAACGGGGCTGGTCGCTCGGTGAGTTGGCGGAGCGCAGCGGGGTGAGCCGCTCGACCCTGTCACGCGCCGAGCGCGCCGAGACCAGCCCCACGGCCTCGCTCCTGAACCGCCTGTGCGCCGTCCACGGCCGCACCATGTCGCAGCTCCTCAGCGAGGTCGAGGCCGAGGTCGCACCGGTCCCGCTGGTACGGGCCGCCGACCAGGCCGTATGGGAGGACCGGGCCGCCGGGTTCGTACGCCGCTCGGTGTCCCCGCCGCACGCGGGGCTGCGCGGCGAACTCGTCGAGGGACGACTCACCGCGGGCGCCGACATCGCCTACGACCGGCCGCCCGTACCCGGCCTGGAACAGCACATCTGGGTCCTCGACGGACGGCTGGACATCACGGTCCAGGACGCCGAACACCGGCTCGACCCCGGGGACTGTCTGCGGTTGCGGGTGTGGGGGCCCACGCGGTTCCGGTGCCCCGGACCGCGGGACGCGCGCTACGCGCTGGCGGTGGTCCTGCCGTGACCGCCATGGCCGCCGTGACCTGCGTACGGCTGACGGCCCATCAACTGCAGTCCAATGTGGACGAGTTGGCGGAGCTGCTGACCGACACGGTCGACGGCGGCGCCTCGATCGGCTTCCTCGCCCCGCTCGACCGCGCCACGGCCGTCGACTGGTGGCGAGGGCGGGCGGACGCGCTCACGTCCGGCTCCCTCGCCGTGTGGGCCGCGTACCTGGATGGCAGGATCGTGGGCACGGTGAGCCTCGTCCTCGCGGACAAGCCCAACAGCCGTCACCGGGCCGAGGTGGCGAAGCTGATGGTGCACCGGGAGGCGCGGGGGAGCGGCCTCGGGCGCTCGCTGCTCGCCGCGGCCGAACGCGCGGCAGCCGAGGCGGGCCTGACCCTGCTCCACCTCGACACCGAGACCGACAGCCCGGCCGAGTCGCTCTACCGGTCGGCCGGGTGGACCAGGTCGGGCGTCATCCCCGACTACGCGAGGACGCCGACGGGCGAGTTGCGCCCGACCACGATCTACTACAAGTACGTGCCGGTCCCTGCCGAATGAGCCCGCGGGCCGCTCATGAATGATCCGGTCACGAGCGGTCGGGTCATGAACGGTCCGGTCACGAACGGGTGAAGATCCACTCGTGGTTGTTCTGGCCCTCCGGGGCGCAGGGCCAGATGATCAGGTCGCGCGTGGAGTCGTCGTTCGCGTAGGAGTCCAGGCACTGGTTGTTGCTGGCGGCGTTGCGTATCCAGAACCTGCCGTCGGACTGCTTGTCCAGCCACCACAACTGGTTGTCGTTCGTGGTGCCGTTGCACGGGAACTCCGTGACCTTGGTGGCACCTCCGACGCCCTTGTAGCCGGGCAGGTCCAGGCACATGCTGTCCATGACGTTGCGGATCTGGAAGAGCGGTACTCCGCCGGGTCCGGCCTTGTCGTACCGCTTCTCGACGTTCCACAGCTGGTTGTCGTCGGTGTTGCTGTTGCACGTCGCGTGCGTCACCGGCCCGTCCGCCCTGCCGCTGCTGAAGCCGGGGATGTCCACGCAGGTGCCGTTGGTGTTGTTCTTGATGAGCACCCTGGTCATGACGGCCGGCAACGTGCTCGGCGCCTTCTTCGTGGCGGCCTTCTTCTTGCTCGGCGAAGGGCTCGGCTTCGGGGCGGGTGCGGCGGCCTCCTCCGCGACCGGCGGCGCGGCCACGGGCGCCGCCTTCTTCTCCTTCTTCTTCTCCGGCTCGGACTCCGAGGGGGAGGGGGTCTGGGTCTCGAAGACGCCGGCCGGCCCGCCCGCCTCGTTCAGGACGGTGTCGGAGGCCGTGTTGTCGACGTTCTTCCTCTCCTCGTCCCTGTCCGTCACCGTGATCAGCAGCGGTACGGCGATGAGGATGGCGCCCGCCAGCGCGGCACCGGCGAGCACCGGCTTACGGGGCGTGCCGACCGCGCTCCGGGTGGAGACAGCCGTGTTCTTGCCGATGGCGGCGATCGCGACGGCCTCGTGCTGCTCCCGGGTGGCCGCGGCGGAGACCGCCTGCGTACCGCTCCCGCTCGCCGCCTCGCCTTCGGAACTCCCGGTGGCGCCTTGCGCGTTCTCACCGGTTTTGGCTTCGGCTTCGGGTTCGGCCTTGGCTCCGGCTTCGCCCTTGGCTCCGGCCTCCGCCTCGGGCTTGCCGGCCTTCGCGGGGCCGCTCCCGGCCTTCTCGGCGTCGGCGTCGGCGTCAGGGGCAGAGGGGGTGGAGGAGGGCGCGGGGTCGGCGCCGGCCTCCGGTTCGCTCGCGGCTGCCTTTCCCGCGTCGGTGCCCTCGGACGTGGAGGCGGTCGGGGGCTTCGAGGCGCCGGCGCCGGAGAGCTGGGCCGCGACGGCGTCGGCGTCGGGAGTGCCGGTCTCCGCTGCGCGGGTGGAGGATTCTCCCGATGCCTGCTGCTGGTCGGACATGTACTTCCATACCTTTCCTCTGGGCCAACGGGAAGAGAGGAAACCGTTGTGGGGCGGGGCACGACCCGGGATGCGGGGGCGCGGGTCGTACGGCTGGGGCCAGAGTAGTTGGTGTGGTGTCGGAGGCTGTCGTCCAGGCGGTGAATTACCGGAGCTCAGGCCTGGGTTGCGGCGCCTTCGGGCCCAGGCGGACGGTCTTGTCAGTGCCATTGGTTACGGTGCGTTCCATGCAGGATGCCGATGACGTACGCCGAATCTGTCTCTCTCTGCCGGACACCGTGGAGAAGATCGCCTGGAGCATGCCCACCTTCAGGGTGGCGGGGAAGATGTTCGTCACCCTGCCCGAGGAGGAGACCTCCATGGCCGTGCGCTGTCCGAAGACGGAGCGCGACGAACTGGTCCTGGCCGAACCCGAGAAGTTCTGGGTCGCCGCCCACGAGGCCGGGTCCGCGTGGGTGCGTGTGCGCCTGGCCGCCGTCGAGGACGCGGACGAGTTGCGGGACATCCTCGCGGACTCCTGGCGGCAGGCGGCACCGACCCGGCTGCTGGACTCCTATCCGGAGCTGGGGGTCGTGGCGGACGGCTGAGGAGGGGCGGCCGGTCCGGAGGCGAGCGGGTCAGGGCGGCTCCGGACCGGCGCGGCTCCGGGCTGGCGGGGCTCGGGACCGGCGCGCGCGTCAGACTCGCGCGCGGTCAGACGTCAGGCTCGCGCGCGCGGTCAGACTCGCGCCCGTACCCCCAGGAATCCGTCGATCCGCTCCCGCAGGGACCTCGCGTCCAGCCCGTGCGCGGCCACATGCTCCTCGACGAGGCCGTAGCGGCGCAGCTCCCGGCGGCCCACGCCGAGGCCGAGCACCCGGTGCGGGACGTCCACGAGGGCGTCGTTCACGGCGGAGACCGACGTACCGGCGAGATACGGCTCGACCAGGACCACATCGGGGCTCGCCCCTTCGGTGGCGTGGCGCAGCGTGACCGCGTCGAAGGGCCGCACGGTCGTCGCGTACAGCACGGTGACGTCGAGTCCTTCGGTCGCTGCCAGCACCGGGCCGAGCAGCGGACCGACCGCGACGACCACACCGGCCCGCCCTTCACGGACGGTAAGGAACCGAGTGCCGTCGACGGGCAGAGCCCGGTCGTTCGACTGCGTGGACAGCCGTACGTACATCTTGTCGTCGTCCGCCGCGACGGCGTGCCGCAGCAGCGTCTCGGCCTCGTCCGGATGCCCCGGCACATGCACGGTCCAGCCGTCCAGGGTGTCGAGGACGGCGACGTCGCCGGGGGACATATGGGTGTAGCCGCCCGCCGGCCAGTCGAAGGACGCGGCCGCGCTGACCAGCACCGCGCCCAGGCCCTGGTGGCCGAGATCCAGCTTGATCTGCTCGAAGGGCCGCTCCACGAGGAAGCTGGCGAAGGTGTGCACCACGGGCCGCAGCCCGGTCAGCGCCAGTCCCGCGCCCGCGCCGACCAGCAGCTGCTCGCGGATGCCGACGTTGATCACCCGGTCCGGATGCCGGCGCCGGACCTCCTCGAAATCGGCCATGCCGATCTCGGCGAGGACGACGGCGACGCGCGGATCCTCGTCGAGCAGCCGTGACACGACGGGGGCGAACCGATCACGCATGGTGTCCATGGGGAAGCCTTTCGGTGGAGAAGACGGGGGCGAGGGGGCCTCGGTGGCCGGCCTCAGCTGTCCTTCGGTTCGACCTGGGCGACGATCACGCGCGGGAGCCCCGGGTGCGGTGCCGTGAAGGCGGCGTACAGGGCCTCGTGGTCCCGCCCGTCGACGGTCGCCGCGGACCAGCCGGCGGCCTCGAACCGCGCCGCGATCCCGCCGGGCCTGGCCCAGCTGGCGGAGGAGTTGTCGATCACGACGGTGTGCAGGCGGTCGAGTCCGGCGGGGCCCGCGTAGGCGATGGCCTCGTGGTTGCTGCCCTCGTCCAGTTCGGCGTCCCCGACGAGCACCCATACGCGCGGGTCGTGGAGTCCCTGGGCCCGCAGTCCCAGCGCCGTGCCGACGGCGATCGGCAGCCCGTGCCCGAGCGAACCACTGCCGATCTCGGCGCCGGGCACGAGCACACGGTCGGGATGGTGGCCGAGCGGAGAGTCGTACGAGCCGAAGCCCGGAAGCCAGTCGACCGGGACGAATCCCTTGGCGGCGAGCACCGCGTAGTAGGCCATCGGTCCGTGCCCCTTGGACAGCAGGAACCTGTCCCGTCCGGGGTCGTCCGCCCGGTCGGGGCCGACGCGCAGCACCCGGTCGTAGAGGACCCAGAGCGCGTCGAGTGTGGACGTCGCCGCCGGTCCGTGCTTCTCGTCCCCGCTCATCAGCTCCATCAGGCCGGTCAGCGCCTCGTACCGGTCGTACCGGTCCCCGTGGCCGTACTCCTGCCGGTGTTCCGTCGTTGTCGTCGTCATGGAGACGATCGTGCAACCTCAGGCAAGGTTGAGGTCAAGCGGTGGCCGTGCGCGACGGCGGCGGGACAAAAGGAGTGCGCGACCACCGACCCGAGTGCGGTAGAGTTTCGATGTCCGTCCGGCCAGGGGAAACCCCAGGTCATCGCGGGCATCGGGACGTGGCGCAGCTTGGTAGCGCACTTGACTGGGGGTCAAGGGGTCGCAGGTTCAAATCCTGTCGTCCCGACTGGAGACAGTCGCAGATGAGGGCCGGTTTCGGAGGCATCCGAAACCGGCCCTCGGTCGTTGTCGGGGGCTGGCGCTGTATGGGTGCTCACAGGCTCGTGCACGGCCAACGGCGGCGCACGACTTAGAGTAAACAAATTTGGCTAATGCGCCCGAGGTGGAGTACGTTTCCCGCAGTAGCCAAATTTGGCTACTCAGGTGGAAGGGCTTGGATGAAGCCGCTACGACTTCTGGTCCTGGGAGCGCTGCGCAGGCGCGGTCGCGCACACGGCTATCAGATCCGCGCGGATCTGGAGGCCTGGAGCGCGCATGAGTGGTCCACCGCCGCATCGGGTTCGGTGTATCACGCGCTCAAGAGCATGGCCGGACAGGGCCTGCTGGATGCGACGTTCGATGCGGACCCCTCGGTCGCCGGGGGCCCGCCGAGAATCGAATACGAGCTGACGGAAAAGGGTGAGCGGGAGTACCTCAGCCTCCTGGGCCGGGCCCTGGCCGACCGCGAACCGAGGCTGGACGTCCTGTGTGCCGCGGTGGGCCTCATCGAGGACCTGCCCCGGGGGCAGGCCCTGCAGATCCTGCGCACCCGAGCCGACGCGATGCGCGACTGGCGCACCGGCATCACCGCACACCTGCCCGCGGACACGGAGCTGGACACCTGGGGCCCGGTGGGCGAGGTCATCTCACTGTGGCTGGCGACCGCCGATACCGGCGCCCAGTGGACCCGGCGGCTGATCCACCGCCTGGAAGAGGGCGATTTCAGCATGGCCGGTGAGCCCGGTTCCCCCAGCCGCCACCCCGCACAGCCGGCCGAGTAGCAGCCGCGGGCATCGGCGAAACCTTCCCTTCGAGACGGAGCAATGCCATGGCCCACGAGATAACCGTCCCGCTGCTTCCGTGCGGGTCCATCGACGAGATCGTCGAGTTCTACACCATGCTCGGCTTCACCCGGACCTACTACCAGGTCCGCCCGAACCCGTGCGCGGGCCTGCAGCGAGAAGACCTCCAACTGCAGTTCTTCGGCATGCCAGGCTTCAAGCCCGAGGACTCCTACGGCAGTTGTGTGGTCATCGTGCCCGACACCCAGCAGCTCTTCGAGGCGTTCGCCGCAGGCATGCGCGCGGTCCACGGCAAGCTCCTGGTCTCCGGGATCCCGCGGATGACCCGCCCGCGGAAACGCAAGAACGCCGACCACCAGTCCGGGTTCACGGTCATCGACCCCGGCGGGAACTGGATCCGCATCTTCCCGTCGCCGGGCACCAGCGGCAACGGTGCGCCCGCGGTCGGCAAACTGGCCAAGGCGCTGGAGAACGCCGTCGTGCTCGGCGACTCCAAGGGCGACACTCGGCAGGCGGCGAAGATCCTGGACGCCACGCTGGCCCGGGAGCAGGATGGCGCACCGGCCGCCGACCTGGTCGAGGCGTTGGCCTACCGCGCCGAACTCGCCATCCGCGTCGATGACACCACCTCCGCGGTCGATGCCCTCACCCGTGCCCGCGCCGTCCCCCTCACCAAAGCCGAACGCAGTGAACTCGCCGCGCACTTGGCCGGTCTCGAAGACCTGGAAGCCGTCGTCGGACTCGCGCCCTGACGACCTCGTGCACGGTAGGCCGTGGCTCGGTGCCCAGGTGCCTCGTTGCGCTCTGCGCGATGGCGGCTGAGGCGCGTGAGCCGATCTTCACCCAGGTCTGGGAGCCGGACCTGGTCCAACTCCTGGCCGGCGGCCCGTTCATGGAGATCCTCGCGGATGCCGGCTGACAAGGCATGGGAGCGCAGACCGCCGGCCGGGTGGTGACCCCGCTTCCACGGCGACTGGAAACCTCCAGAAAGGCTGGTGGCGTATCTTCCGCAAGGCCGCCATCGCCGGCCAGTCCTTCGTCGGCCCACCCGAGATCGACCAGGCCACCCGTCAGATTTGAAGAGTCCCAGTGACAGTCGGAGCCGCGGAACCTGGCGCACAACCGAGGCGGCGGGCGCTTCCTTGGCCTGCGCGGTTTCCGAGTATCCTCGCCCTCACTCGCCGCGAGGGGGCCGTCTACGGACTGGCTGACCCCGATGATCAATCGGCGTGGACTTCGCCTGTGAACGGATTGATTATGTATATGGATCACTTAACGGCGCTGCACGGTCTTCCCGTCCACCAGTTCCCGGCTCCGGGGGAGGGGGATGGGCCGATGCCTGCGGCGGAGGATGTCGCATGGCGCATCTGTAGCGCCGACTATGAGGCGAGTGAAATCTGGAGCGAAGCCGTACCCGATGGGACTTACGAGGGGCAATGGGACCGCTTCCTCAAGACGGTAGACCTTGCGCGGGTACAGGCTTTGGTCCTTGGTGGCGGTGCCTACTCCTCGGAAGGCCCCCCTGATCGGGCGGTGAGCGAGCTCATTGCCGCTGCGGACCGGCTCACCGGCCTCAAGGCGTTGTACCTCGCCGATCTCACACCCGAAGAATCCGAGATGTCCTGGATAGTTCAGGGTGATGTGACGCCAATTCTCAACGCATTCCCCCGTCTCAGAGAACTTGGGGTGCGCGGCTCAACCGTAGGCATGGCGGCTGATGAAGAAGGCTCGGGCCTGCGGTTGACACCGTTGCGGCACGAGCACCTGCGCATCCTGCGGCTGGAGAACGGCGGTCTGCCCGGCGAGGTGGCGCGCGCCGTGGCCGCCAGCGACCTGCCCGCCTTGGAGCACCTGGACCTGTGGCTGGGTGAGGAGTTCTACGGCTGCACCACGACCCTCGCCGACCTGTCCCCCATCCTCGACGGTGACCGGCTGCCTGCCCTGCGGCGCCTCGGACTGCAGAACAGTTACATGCAGGACGAGATCGCCGCCGCGGTGGCCGGCGCTCCCGTCGTCGCTCGCCTCACCGCGCTGCACCTGGGCCTCGGCACCCTGAGTGACACCGGTGCCACCGCGCTCCTCGGTGGCCAGCCCCTGACGCACCTCAAGGAACTGGATCTGCACCGCCACTATCTCTCCGAGCCCATGATGCAGCGCATACGCGGAGCACTGGAACCGGCCGGGGTGGTGGTCAACCTGGATGAGCGGGAGGAGATCGGAGAGGGCTCGGGCCGATACGTAGCGGTCGGAGAATGACTTTCCCCCACAGGCGCGTGCTGCTGGCAGAGACCGTCCTTGGGGAATGGCCGTGCGCCGCGAACCGGCATCTGTTCCTCACGAGCCGCAACCCAGCGGCGATTACAGCCGTCGGCTGGCCCTGGCCTCCACCGGCTACATGCCTCCTCCGGTCAGAACCGTGGTTCAGGACTTCGGGGCTGCTCTCAGGGGCGCTGAGCCGCTAGGGCGACATCGATGGCCGTCCAGGCCATGCCGGTCGCCCCGTCGAGCACGGCCCGGTCCGCCTTCTGGGTGCGGCACGCGGCGGTGAACTCCGGCTGGTGGTTGACCGCGGGCGCGCAGTCGAGGCCGAGCATGGGGTGGATGGTGGGTACGACGTGGGAGACGTTGCCCATGTCGGTGGCGGCGCCGGTGACACCGGCCGGCAGGTCGGGGAAGCGGCGGCCCAGTGCCGTCGCGTTGGCGACCCACAGGTCCAGCAGGTCCCGGTCCGGCCGCAGGTCGGCGTAGTCGGGGCCGACCGGTGTGGTGGTCAGCTCGCAGCCGGTGGCCAGCGCGCCCGCCTCGAAGCAGCGGCGCACCCGCTCGGACAACGGCCGCAGCGCGTCCAGGCTGTCGCTGCGTACGATCCAGCGGCCCTGGCTGGCGTCGGGGACGATGTTCGCGGCGGAGCCGGCCCGGGTGACGATGCCGTGGACGCGGTCGGAGGCGGTGGTGTGCTGGCGCAGCAGCCCGACGGCCACCTGGGCGACGGTCATGGCGTCCGCCGCGTTGACGCCCAGCTCGGGATAGGCGCCGGCGTGGGCCGCCCTGCCCTGGTAGGCCACGTCGAACTGGGTGACGGCCAGGCCGGGCATCGCCGCCATCTCGACCGCGGCCGGATGGACCATCATGGCCGCGTGCACGCCGTCGAAGGCGCCCTGTTCCAGCATCAGCACCTTGCCGCCGCCGCCTTCCTCGGCGGGGGTGCCGAGCACCCGTACGGTCAGGCCGAGTTCGTCCGCCAGGGGGGCGAGTGCGATACCGGCGCCGACGGCCGCCGCGGCGATGACGTTGTGGCCGCAGGCGTGGCCGATGTCGGGCAGCGCGTCGTACTCCGCGCAGATCGCGATGTGCGTCGGCCCGCTGCCGACCGTCGCCCGCACGGCGGTGGGCAGCCCGCAGTATCCGTGCTCGACCTCGAACCCCGCGTCGCCGAGGGCGTCGGCGACCCAGCGGCTGGCGAGGTACTCCTCGAAGGCCAACTCGGGGTGGGCGTGGATCCGGTGGGAGAGGGCGATCAGGTCGTCCGCCGCGGCACGGACGTGCCGTGCCGCGGCCTCCTTGGCGGTGGTCACCGGTCGGCCGCCGGAGCGGTTGCGGCCGCCGGGACGGTCGCCGCGATGTGCACGGCGGCGGGCCGGGTCGCCGCGTCGTAGGCGGCACGGGCCCCGGTGGCTCCCATACCGCTGTCGCGGGCGGGCTCGTACAGCCGCTCGGGGCCGCCGCCCTGCCACTGGTTGACCCACACGACACCGACGGGCAGTCGCGCGGCGGCCGAGATGTGGTCGGGGTCGTCGGTGTAGACGGTGGCGGCGAGGCCGTAGCGGGAGTCCGCCGCGCGGGCCAGGCCCTCCTCGAAGCTGGGCACGACGGTGACGGGCGCGACCGGACCGAACGTCTCCTCGGTCATCACGAGCATGGTGTCGTCGACCCCGGTGAGCACGGTCGCCGGGTAGAAGTAGCCGGGACGGTCCGGCACGGCTCCGCCCGCGCGCACGGTGGCGCCCTTGCGGACGGCGTCCTCGACATGACGGCGTACGGTGTCGCGCTGCCGTCCGTCCACCAGGGGGCCGAGCATCGTGGCGGGGTCGAGACCGTCGCCGACGGCGAAGGTGCCCGCGGCGGCGACGAGCGCCTCGACGAACTCGTCCGCGATCCGCTCATGGACGTAGATCCGCTCCATGGAGGTGCAGATCTGGCCGGTGTTGATGAACGCGCCGAACGCGACGGCCTGCGCGGTGGTCACCGGATCGACTCCGGCGTCGATCACGACGGGGTCCTTGCCGCCGAGTTCGAGCACACTGCGGCTCAGCCGCCGACCGGTCGCCGTTCCCACGGCACGGCCCGCGCCGACCGACCCGGTGAAGTGGACGAGTTGTACGTCCTCGTGTTCCGTCAGCGCAGCGCCGGTGCGGGCGTCGCCGAGGACCAGGCTCAGTACGCCCGGGGGCAGCCCGGTGGCGGCGGCCAGCTCGAACAGCCGCACCGTGGAGACCGGGGACCGCTCGGAGGGCTTGACCACGACGGTGTTCCCGGCGGCGAGCAGCGGGCCCAGCGCGCCGAGGACCATGACGACGGGGAAGTTCCACGGGGTGATCACGGTGGTGACGCCGAGCGGGTGGCGGACGATGTCGGTCCGCCCGCCCGCCGGACCCGTACCCGCATCCGCTGCTCCCGCGTCCGTACCCGTCACCGTTTCGGTGAACGGGTAGGTGAGCGCCTGGTCCGCTGCTGCCTTCAGCCCGGCCACGGCACCCGCGATGAAGGACTGCCCGATGCCGACCGGCTTGCCCATCTCCCGGCATTCCAGTTCGGCGAGTTCCGCGGCGTGCGCGGCGATCGTGTCGGCCCAGGCGTGGATCAGTTCCACCCGCCGGGCCACGGTGAGCGCGGCCCAGCCGGGCTGCGCCGCGACCGCCCCGGCCACGGCGCGGTCGACGTCGTCGGCGCCGCCCGCGCGGAACTGCGCGAAGGTCTCCTCGGTGGCGGGGTTGACCACGGCGACGACGTCCTCGCCGGCCGGCTCCGCCCACCGGCCGCCGATGTAGTGCTGAAGGGTTTCCATGAGGGTGGCCGTCTCTCTTCGGTACGGGGTGGGTCGAGGTGTCGCGGTGAGGGAGCGGATCAGGCGTCGAGCCGGGCGGCCATGAGTTCGCCGGTCATGATGGCGGCGAGATTGGTGTTGGCCCGGGGCACGGCGGGGAAGACCGAGGCGTCCACGACCCGCAGGCCCCGTACCCCCTGGACCCGGCACGCCGGGTCGACGACCGTGTCGGCGGCTCCGGGAGCGCCCATCAGGCAGGTGCTCGTGCCGTGCTGGGCGTCGATGACGGTGGACAGCAGGTGGTCGTCGAGGTCGCCGTCGTGCGCGAGGGCCTCGAACAGCGGACGGTTGGCTTCCGCGACCGAACCGCCCAGGACTGCGGCTGTCTCGGCACGGCCGCTCAGTTCGACGAGGGCCCGCACGCCCTCCCGCATCGGGGCGAGGTCGCGCTCGTCGGAGAGCATCCGCTGGGCGACGTACGGGTGTGCCGAAGGGTCGGTGGAGACCAGGGTCAGTTCGCCGCGCGAGTGGGTGCGGTTCAGCCAGACACCGAAGCCACCGGAGTGCGACTCGGCGTTCGCCGTGGCCATGGCCAGCACGTTCTGGTTGAGCGAGACGAACATGAGGTCGTCGGAGTGCGTACCCGAGGTGCTGGACCAGCGCACGCAGACGTTGGTGTGCCGGTCGTGCGGTGACTTGATGGCGGCTTCGGCCCGCAACGGCAGGGAGAGCACCGTCATCGCGTGGTCCTGCATACCGACACCGACCGGCAGGTCCTGGCGGACGTCGATGCCCAGCGCCCGCAGCCGGGCGGCGGGGCCGATGCCCGAGCGCAGCAGGATCGCCGGGGAGTGGATCACTCCCGCGCTGAGGATCACCTCGTCCGCGTACTCCGTGACGATCGCCCCGTCGATCACCACCCGGACGCCGATCGCGCGGTCGTTCTCGAAGACGACGGAGTCCACGAGCGCGTCGCCGCGGACGGTGAGGCCGGGCAGTTCGCGTGCGGGTTCGAGGTAGCCGTCGTTGACGGTCACGCGGCGCGCGTCACGGGAGTTGATCGGGTAGGGCGAGACTCCGGTGGCGCCGGGGGCGTTGACGTCGGGCGCCCAGCCGTACCCCGCCGCGAGCGCCGAGTCGGCCAGGGCCCGGTCGACGCCTCCCCAGGCGCTCCTCGGGGTCCGGTGGATCGGGGTCGGTCCGCCCCGGCCGTGGTACGGCCGGTCCCCGTACTCCTCGTCGTCCTCCAGCATCGAGAAGTACGGCAGCACGTCCTCCGGCGCCCAGCCGGTACACCCGAGCCGGGCCCACTCCTCGAAGTCCTCCATCGGCGGCCGGATCGCGATCTGGCCGTTCACGGACGAACTGCCGCCCATCCCACGGCCGCGCCAGTACGGGGCCTGTTGCTGCTTCTCGGTGCGCGAGGAGTTCAGGCCGGTCCACACGAGATGTTCCGAGGCCGCGGGGTCCATCAGGGCCACCACGGGATTGGGCGAGCGCCACGGTTCCGGCAGCTGCGCCGAGCGGTGGTCGGGGCCGGCCTCCAGCAGGAGGACCCGCCGGCCGCGGGCGGCGGCGCGGGCTGCGAGCACCGCACCGGCGGACCCCGCGCCGACGACGATCAGATCGCGATCATGTTCTGCCATCTGGACTCCTTGATACGGGAGCGTCCCGCGCCGGTGAC
This sequence comes from Streptomyces liliiviolaceus, assembly GCF_018070025.1. Classification (NCBI taxonomy): domain Bacteria; kingdom Bacillati; phylum Actinomycetota; class Actinomycetes; order Kitasatosporales; family Streptomycetaceae; genus Streptomyces; species Streptomyces liliiviolaceus. Next base: position 6,569,438 of record NZ_JAGPYQ010000001.1, on the reverse strand, counting down.
TCCTGCGTGGATGCTGGTAATCTGACGTATCAGGAAAGTTCAGTCAAGAATGAATTTTCATTTTTTTCCGTACGGGAGGATCGGTGTCGCCAGCCGCCGACGACGGTTCGGCCATGCGCGCGGGGAGTCCGGCCGGGGAGGGCGAGAGCCCGGCCGGGGTGGACGAGCTGCTGGTCGAGGACTTCGGGCAGCGGATCGGACGTGCGATGGGGTGGCCGCCGATGGCCGGACGGCTGGGGGGCGTGTTGATGCTCAGCCCGGACCCCATGACGATGCCGGAGCTGCAGGAGGCCCTGGGCGCCAGCAAGGGCTCGGTGTCGGAGATGACCCGCCTGCTCATCACGAACGGCACGGTCGAACGGGTCAAGGTGCCCGGCGTGCGCCAGGCCGGTTACGTATGGCGCGACGACGCGTGGAGCGGCTGCCTCCAGCATCAACTCGACCAGACCCAGCAGCTGTTCGAGCTCGCGCGGACCGCGCGGGAGCGGGGGGCGGACATGCCGGAGGCGCAGCAGGCGCGGCTGCGGGACATGCACACCTACTACGCCTTCATGGTGCGGGAGTTGACCCGCCTGCTGGGTGAATACCAGCGGCTGCACGCGGGTTGAGGGGAGCGGACCGGCAAGGGGTCGGCCCGCGCCCGTTCTCGGGGACACCCACGCCCGCACCGACGCCTGCTCCCACACCGGCGCCCGCTCCCACGCCGACGTCCACTCCCACGGTCCGAGGGGACGCCGGGTCGCCGAACAGCGATCCGCGCGTCCTTTTCAGGACAGGGCGCCCATGTGCGCGAGGGCCTGCTTGAGCAGGGCGCCGTGGCCGCCCGGCATCTCGTTGAGGACCATGGCGGAGGACGCCTCCTGGGGGCTGAACCAGACCAGGTCGAGGGCGTCCTGGCGGGGACGGCAGTCACCGGTCACCGGCACGATGTAGGCGAGCGACACCGCGTGCTGGCGGGGGTCGTGGAACGGCGTGTCCCCAAGCGTCGGGAAGTACTCGGCGACGGTGAAGGGCTGCAGCGAGGCGGGGATCCTGGGCAGCGCGACCGGCCCGAGATCCTTCTCCAGGTGGCGCAGCAGGGCGTCCCTGACCCGTTCGTGGTGCAGCACCCGGCCGGAGACGAGCGCGCGGCTGACCGCCCCGCCCGATCCCATGCGGAGCAGCAGTCCGATGCTGGTCACTTCGCCGCTGTCGTCGACGCGTACCGGCACGGCCTCGACGTACAGGATCGGCATACGGGCGCGTGCCTGCTCCAGCTCGTCGTGGGGCAGCCAGCCGGGCGTGGTTTCGGTCATGTCAGACATTGGTTGATCATACTTTCAGCCTCTGGTGTCGCGAGCGTGTCGCCCGACACAGCGTGGTCCGGGGCCACGGACGATCCGTGGCCCCGGACCTTCTGTCCGCTGGGCCCCGCTGTAGTCGCGAGGTCACTCTCAAGAGGTCGGTTCGGTCACCTTCGTGGCGGTGTCGCCGTCGACGGCCGCGGCCAGCTGCGGCACCAGACGCTCCAGCATGTAGGGCAGGCTCAGCACCGAGACGAACGACACGGAGTTGCCGTAGTCGCTGGTCTCCTCGACGAAGACCTCGCGGCCCTGCTTCACCACGTCCAGGTCGCCGTAGAGCGCGTTCTTGTGGAGCTTGGCCTCGTCCTTGGCCGTGTCCCCGACGATCCAGACGGCGGCGTCGGTGTTCAGCAGGTCGGTGCGCTCCTTGCTGATGTTGGCACCGAACTTGTCACCGATGACCTTGTCGAGGTCGGTCGGCAGTTTGAAACCGAGGTCGGTCAGGACCCGCGAGCGCGAGTCCTGGCTGCCGAAGACGAAGATGCCCTCGTACGGCGTCGCCATCACGCCGGTGGACTCGGCGAACTTCGGATTGTCCTTGGCGGCGGTCGCGAAGTCGGACTCGACGCCCTTCACGAGGTCCTTCGCCGCGGACTCCTGCCCGAGCGCCTTGCCGATGATCTCGGTCTGCTGCTGCCACGGCACACCGAAGTCGTTGTACTGCTTCGGCTGCGCCACGACCGGGGCGAACTTCGACAGGGTCGTGTACTGGTCCTTGGTGAGGCCGCCGTAGACCGCGAGGATCAGGTCGGGGTTCAGCGCGGCGATCTTCTCCGTCTGCGGGCCCGTGCCGGTGTCCTTCAGCACGGTCGGGGTCTTCCCGCTGCCCAGTTTGTCGGTGGCCCAGGGGCCGATGGCGCCCTTGTAGCCGCCGAGCCACTCGGTGGTGCCGACGGGCACCTTGCCGAGGGCGAGTACGGCGTCCTGGTCGGTCAGCCCGACCGTGACGATCCGCTTCGGCTCGGACTTGACGGTGGTGCTGCCGTACTTGTGGGCCAGGGTCACCGGGAAGGCGCTGTTCGCGGACGCGGACTTGTCCGCGCCCGCCGCGTCCGAGCCGGAGTCGTCGTCGGAGCCGCAGGCCGCCGCGGTGCCGAACAGGAGGAGTGCGGAGGCGAGCGTCGCGACAAGGCGTGCGCCTCTGGAAGAGCCGGGCATCAGTGGTCCTTCACGGTGGTGGTGTCAGGGCTGGTGGTGACGTGGCTGGTGGTGCTGTGAGGGCTGGGGTGGTGCGTGGGGGTCAGGTCGGCCGTGGCGCGGGTGCCGGACCACGCCGCCCACAGGGAGGCGTAGGGGCCGGCCGCGGCGCACAGCTCGTCATGGGTGCCGTTCTCCACGATCCGGCCGCCGTCCATGACGACGATCCGGTCCGCGGTGGCGGCCTGGGTGAGGCGGTGCGCGACGATCAGCGCCGTACGGCCCTCGACCGCCCGGTCGGCCGCCTGCTCCAGGAGCCGGGCGCCGGTGCTGCCCGCCTCGGCGGTGGCCTCGTCCAGTACGGCCACCGGGGGATCGGCCAGTACCAGGCGGGCCAGGGCGAGTTGCTGGACCTGCGCGGAGGTCAGGCGGTGCCCGCCGTCGCCGACGACCGTGTCCAGGCCGTCGGGGAGCGCCCCGGCCCAGTCGAGGGCGTCCACCGTGGCCAGTGCCGTACGCAGTTCGTCGTCGGTGGCGCCGGCCCGTGCGAGCCGCAGGTCGTCCGCGAGCGGTCCGGCGAAGACATGCGTCTCCTGGGTGACCAGCGCAACGGGCAGGCCCTCGCGGGGCTCGCCGTCGCCGGTCGCCACGCGTACCGAGCCGGACGTCGGACGGTGCACGCCCGCGATGAGTTTGGCGAGGGTGGTCTTGCCCGCGCCGCTCACGCCGACCAGGGCCACCCGCTCACCCGCCCGGAGGGTGAGGTCCACACCGTGCAGGACGGGGCGGCCCGGCTCGTACGCGTGGTCGATGCCCGTCACGGTGACCGTGCCGTGCGCGTCCGTGGCCCGTGGCTCGTGGCCCGCGGACGGCTGCGGCTCGGGGGAGAGCCGCGGCTCGGGTGAGGGCTGGTCGGCGACCCCGACCAGGCGGGCGAGCGCGGCGGTCGCCGACTGCGCGTCGTCGAGGAGGACGAGCGCCTGGTTGACCGGCGAGAACAGACTGTGGAAGTAGAGCGCGGCGGCCGTGGCCGTGCCGATGGACACCGAGCCGCCGCGCACCAGCAGGAACCCGGTGACGAGGACCGCCGCGAGCCCGGCGTACTCCGCCACGTGCAGCCGGTTGTAGAAGTTCAGCACCAGCCGGACGCCGCGCAGGGTCAGCTCGACCGCCGCCGACGAACGCCGGGTCACCCGCGCGGTGTGCTCCTCCTCAAGACGGAACGCCCGTACGGTTCCGGCGCCCGCGATGGTGTCCAGCAACTGCTGCTGCTGGGAACCGGTGGCGATCCGCTGCTCGGCGTAGAGGGGCACGGCGTTGCGCACGTACCAGCGGGCGGTGGAGGCCTGGACGGGCACCGCGACGAGGGCCGCGAGGAAGAACCGCCAGTCCAGCGCGGCCATCGCGGCCAGCGTCAGCACGATGGCCAGCAGCGAGCGGGCCAGTTCGGGCAGGGCGGAGCGCACCGCCTCGCCCACCACCGAGACGTCGCGGGTGACCCGTGCGGTGAGGTCGCCCGCCCCCGCCTTCTCCACCTGTTCCAGGGGCAGCCGCAGGGCCTTCTCGACGAACCGCTCGCGCAGCTGCGCGAGGACGGTCTCGCCGAGCCGGGCCACCAGTGCCAGGCCCAGCACGGTGGCCGCGCCCTGGGCGAGGGCGACGAGCACCAGCAGGACGACCGGCTGGGTGATGCTCCCCGGCGGGCGGTGGTCGGCGACCAGGTCCACGATGCGGCCGAGCAGCGGCTGGACCAGCAGCCCGACCGCGGTGGCCACGACCATCATGGCGAACCCGCCGAGCGCCAGTCGGCGGTGCGGGCGCACGAGTTCGCGTACGGCCGCGCGGGTACGGGCCTGGGTCGCGGTGGGCAGCAACTCCCGGCCGGAGATGGTGGTTCCGCCCGGTTCGACGGCGGTGTCACTCATGCCAGAACCGCCGCTCGGTAGGTCTCATGACGGGTGATCAGGTCGGCGTGCGGGGCCGTGTCGGCGACCCGGCCGCCGTCGAGCAGCACCACCCGGTCGGTCACGGCGAGCAGGGCGGGGCTGGTGGTCACCAGGACCGTGGTGCGGCCCTTGCGGACCTCGCGCAGACCGGTCGCGATACCCGCCTCGGTCACGGCGTCGACCGCCGTGGTCGGATCGTGGACCACCAGGACGGCACGGTCGGCGGCCAACGCGCGGGCCAGCGCGACCCGTTGGCGCTGTCCGCCGGAGAGCGAGCGGCCGCGTTCGCTGACCGCGGTGTCCTCGCCGTCGGGCAGGGTCTGCGCGACCTGGTCCACTCCGGCCGCCGTCATGGCCGGTTCGGGATCGCCGGACGCGGGAGCGGAGGCCGTCACGTTGTCGCGGACGGTGCCTTCGAAGAGGTCCGCGTCGTGCTCGGCGACCAGCAGGGCCGTACGCATCTCGGCCGGATCCAGGTCCCGCAGGGACACGCCGTCCAGTTCCACCGTGCCCGAGTCGGGGTCCGCCCGCCGGGCAAGGCAGCGCAGCAGATCGGTCGCGTGGGCGGGGTCGGTGGCGACCACGCCGAGCAGTTCGCCGGGCGCGATGTCCAGGTCCACCTCGCGCAGTCCGCCGTGGCTGACGCCGGCCAGTCGCAGTGCGCCGCGCACCTCCGACGGCAGGCTCAGGTCACCGGCGGTGACGCCGTGCGGGGTGGCCAGGACCTCCCCGACCCGGCCGGCCGAGGCGCGGCCCTGGGCGAGTTCGGCGTTGACCCAGGCGAGTACTTCGAGGGGGCCGACGAGGAAGAGCGCGAGCCCGACCGCCGACACCAACTGGCCCAGGCTGATGGTCCCTTCGGCCGCCAGCCGTCCGCCCACCAGGGCGACCAGGGCGATCAGGCAGCCGGTCAGGGAGAGCACCATGCCACTCTGGAACGCCTGTGCGCGGGCCGCCTTGAGCGTGGCCGCCAGCGAGTCGCGGCTGGTGGTGCGGTACCGGTCGATGGCCGCCGACTCACCGCCGATGCCCTTGAGGATCCTGAGGCCCGCCACCAGGTCGGCGGCGACGGCGGACGCGTGCGCCGCGCGCTCCTGCTCGGCCTCGCTGCGGGTCTCCAGCGGCTTGCTCAGCAGATGCCCCAGCCACAGCAGCACGGGAGTGCCGAGCAGGACGACCAGACCGAGCAGGACCGACGTGCGCAGCAGGACGACGGCACAGGTGAGGATGCCGGCCAGGGACGCGATCCCGTACATCACGGCCGTGTTGACGCCGCCGACCCGCTTGGCGTCCTCCGTCGCGATGTTGGCGAGCGCTCCGGGCAGCCGCCCGTCCTCGGCGCCGCCGCCGGGGTGCAGTACGCGTCGTACGAGGGAGATGCGCAGGGAGTGTTCGGCCCGGACCGCGGACCGGTCGCCGGCCCAGGCGCCGAAGCGGAAGGACAGGGCCAGCCCGACATAGACCACGGCGAGCACGCCGAGCCACAGGAGGAGGGCGCCGGTGTCGGAGCCGGTGACGGCCCGGTCGATCACCACGCCGATCAGCACCGGGACCAGGGCTTCGCCGACCTGGTGTCCGGAGGCGAGCAGTGCGCCCAGACCGACGTCCCGGCGTTGCTCCCTGACCGACTCCCGCAGGACGTCGCGTCCTGACGGATTTGTAGGACTCACCCGCAACCCCTCCGGGATCGGACGAAGAAAACTTAGGTGAGGCTACTCTAAGTTGCTGACCATGGCATTGCCCAGGGCGGGCGTGTGTGCGGGAGCCCGGCGCGGGTGTGGGGGTGGGTGCCGGTGTCGCACCCGCGCCGGACGGGCCGCTCAGGCCGCCGGTATCGCCGAATCCGCCAAGTCGCCTGCGCGGTGGGCGATCAGGGACTCCAGGATCTCGCCGGACCGTACCGCCGTGGTGGACAGCAGGGTCGAGGTGAGGCCGTGCGTGTGCTCGGTGGCGCCCTGCAGATAGATGCCCGCCGTGACGTCGGGGGTCAGCTCGACACGGTGGTCGCGGCCGACGCGTACGGCGTCCTTGTCGTCCCGCAGGCAGAGTTTCGCGGTTCTGCCCAGCAGGGTGTCGAGGTCTCTGGGACGGTAGCCCGTCGCGTGGACCAGCAGGTCCGCGGAGATCACCTCCCGTTCCCCGGTGGGGAGGTACTCGACGGTGACCTCCAGATGGTCGTCGAGGCTGCGGACGTCCCGGATGCGGGACACGTTGCGCAGTTGCAGCCGCTCACGGCCCTGGACCTTCTCGCGGTACATCGTCGCGTACAGCGACTCGATGAGGTCCATGTCGACCACCGAGTAGTTGGTGCTGCGGTGGTAGTCGACCAGGGACTGTTTCACCTCCGGCGTGGACCGGAAGTAGACGTCCACGGCCTCCGGGTCGAAGATCCGGTTGGCGAACGGGCTGTCGTCGGCGGGCGTGTACCCGTACTTGGCGAAGATCGCGCAGATCTCCGCCTCGGGGAAGGAACGGTGCAGGTAGTCGAGCGCCTCGGCGCCGCTCTGGCCCGCGCCGAGCACCAGGACACGGCCCACCGAGCCGCCGTCACCGGAGGCGTTCAGCTCCCGCACGCGCGGCACGAGTTCGCTGTTGTGCCAGATGCGGTCCGACAGGGCCGTCTCCGGCGGCAGATGCGGCTCAAGGCCGACGGCCACCGAGATGTTCCGGGCCCGCCGGGTGACGGTCCGGCCCGGCTCGCCGGGCACGCGGCTGATGACGTCCAGCCAGCGGACCTCCCCGTCGGGGCCGGTCACCGGATCGACGGAGACGACCTCGTCCGAGTAGTCGACGAGGTGCGCCACCCGGGCGGCGGCCCACTCGAAGTACTCGTGGAACTCGATCCGCAGGGGGAACAGCGTCTTGGCGTTGAGGAAGTCCACCATCCTGCCCCGCTCCCGCAGGAAACACAGGAAGCTGAAGTCGCTGGTCGGGTTGCGCATGGTGACCAGGTCCTTGAGAAAGGACACCTGCATCGTGGCGTCTTCGATGAGCATGCCCCGGTGCCAGCCGAACGACGGCTGACGCTCCAGGAATCCCGCGCGGATCCGGTTCTCCGGAGCGGCTTGGGCGTTGTGTTCCTCAACCGCAATGGCCAGTGCGAGATTTGACGGCCCAAACCCTATACCGAGCACGTCAAGGACGGCGTCCGGTTCGTCGTGCAGTGCGTTCACCGCAACTTTTCCTTCCCCTAGGCGCCACTGATGTTAAATAAGGTTAGCCTTACCTTGCAATGGTGTGTCCTAGGAGAGGATCGACTATGCGGGTCGTCATGTTCGGCTACCAGACCTGGGGGCATCGCACCCTCCAGGCTCTGTTGGACTCCGACCACGAGGTGGTCCTGGCCGTGACCCACCCCAAGAGCGACCACGTGTACGAGAAGATCTGGGACGACTCGGTGGCCGATCTGGCCGAGAAGCACGGCGTACCGGTGCTGCTGCGCAACCGGCCCGACGACCCCGAGCTCCTCGCCGCGCTCAAGGACGCGGAGCCGGACCTGATCGTCGCCAACAACTGGCGCACCGTGCTGCCCCCGGAGGTCTTCGACCTGCCGCCCCACGGCACGCTCAACATCCACGACTCGCTGCTCCCGGCCTACGCGGGCTTCTCCCCGCTGATCTGGGCGCTGATCAACGGCGAGCGGGAGGTCGGTGTCACCGCGCACCGGATGAACGCCGAACTCGACGCCGGCGACGTGCTGTTGCAGCGCGCGGTGCCGGTCGGCGCGACCGACACCGTCGCCGACCTGTTCCACCGCACGGTCGACCTGATTGGCCCGGTCGTGAACGAGTCGCTCGATCTCATCGCCTCGGGCCGCGCGCAGTGGATACCGCAGGACCGCAGCCGGGCCAGCTTCTTCCACAAGCGGTCCCTGGAGGACAGCCGGATCGACTGGACCTGGCCGGCCGAGGACATCGAGCGGCTGGTACGGGCCCAGTGCGACCCGTACCCGAACGCGTTCACCCACCACCGCGGGCAGCGGATCCGGATCGTGGAGTCCGCGGTCTCGGAGGGTCGTTACGGCGGAACCCCTGGCCGGATCTTCATCCGCGAGGGCGACGGGATCGTCATCGTCGCCGGTACGGAGGCGAGGAACGGGCGGCTGCGCGGGCTGGTCGTCAAGCGGGTCCGCACCGAGGACGGCGCGGAGCACGCGGCGACGGACTACTTCCGCACGATGGGCGGCTATCTCACGGGTCGCCCGTGAGCGCCACCGCGGTGACCGGCGCGACGGTGGCCGACGGGGCGGTGACGGACGGGGTCGTGACGGCCGGTGCTGCCGCGGACGCGGTGACCGGCGCTGCCGCGTCCGCCGGTCTCGCCGAGCGGCTTGCGGCGCTGGAGCCCCTGCGCGGGCACACGGTCGTCGTCAAGTACGGCGGCCACGCGATGACCGACGACACGCTCCGGCGGGCCTTCGCGCAGGACGTCCTCACCCTGTACCGGGCGGGCGTCCGGCCCGTCGTCGTGCACGGCGGGGGCCCGCAGATCGCCGCCCACCTGGACCGGCTCGGGCTCAAGTCCGACTTCCTCGACGGGCTCAGGGTCACCACCCCCGAGACCATGGAGGTCGTACGGATGGTGCTGTCCGGCAAGGTCCAGAAGGACCTGGTCGGACTGCTGAACGAGCACGGGCCGCACGCGGTGGGCCTCAGCGGCGAGGACGGGCACACCCTCACCGCCGTCAAGCGGTACGCCCAAGTGGCCGGTGAGAGCGTCGACATCGGCCTGGTCGGCGATGTGGCCCGGGTCGACACCGCCGTCGTACGGCTGCTGCTGGAGGGCGGCCACATCCCGGTGGTCTCCTCCGTGGGCCGGGGCGAGGACGGGCAGGTCTACAACGTCAACGCGGACACGGCGGCGGGCGCGCTGGCCGCCGCGCTGGGGACGCGGGTCCTCGTCGTCCTCACCGATGTGCCGGGGCTGTACGCCGACTGGCCGGCGAGCGAGCGGGTCGTCGACCGGATCGGGGCGGCGGAACTGGAGCGGGCGCTGCCGGGGTTGGCCGGCGGGATGGGGCCGAAGATGGAGGCGTGTCTGCGGGCCGTGCGGGGCGGGGTGGGGGTGGCCCGGGTGCTCGACGGCCGTGCCCCGCACGCCCTGCTCGACGGACTGGTCGGCGGCGCGGGGTCCGGCACGACGGTCGTGCCGGACCCGACGGCCTCCGTGCCCACCGTGGCCTCTGTGACCCCTGTGGCTTCCGTGGTCCCTGTGCCCTCGGCGTCGGTGGCGCGCGCAGCGGCTCCGGCTCCGGCTCCGGTGGTGTGACGGTCCGATGGTCTGATGGTCTGACACGCGCGTGGTGCCCGGCCGGGAGGCGATCCCGGCCGGGCACCACGTGTTCGGGTCTTGAACGCGTTCCGGCGGCCACGCTTCACAGGGTGTCGCCGGCGGCCCCGTCAGCCGTCGCTGGTCGTCACCTTCACCTCGTCGACGACCAGTTGCTGCGGGAAGCTGGTCGAACCGTCGGGGTCGCCGGGCCAGTAGCCGCCGACCGCGAGGTTGAGGATCAGGAAGAACGGCTTGTCGAAGACCCAGGTGTTGCCGTTCAGGTCGGCCGGGGTGCGGGTCTGGTAGACGGCGCCGTCCACGGACCAGGTGATCTTGTTGGGCGCCCAGTCCACCGCGAAGGTGTGGAAGGCGTCCGCGAACGCCTCACCGTTCGGCAGCGAGTAGCCGGCGCCTATGCCGCCCGAACCGGAGTAGCCGGGGCCGTGCAGGGTGCCGTGCACGGTTCCTGGCTCGAAGCCCACGTTCTCCATGATGTCGATCTCGCCCGAGTTGGGCCAGCCGACGTCACCGATGTCCTGGCCGAGCATCCAGAACGCGGGCCAGATGCCCTGGCCGCGCGGGATCTTCATCCGGGCCTCGACGTGCCCGTACGTCGCGGTGAACTTGCCGGAGGTGTTGAGCCGGGACGAGGTGTACTCGCACGACCCGTACCAGCACTGGTAGTTGGCCGGGTTCTCGCGGCGGGCCTCGATGACCAGGTGGCCCTGGCCGTCGAGCTTCGCGTTGTTGTTGCCCGCCGTGTAGTACTGCCGCTCGTGGTTGTTGACGTTGTCGCCGGTCTCGACCTGCCACTTGCCCTGGTCGACACCGGAGCCGGCGGCCCCGTCGAAGGTGTCGGAGAACGTCACGGCCTGGGCCGCCCGCGGAGTGGGGTCCGCGTGGGCGGCGGGGGCGACGGACGCGGCCGCGACGAGGGCGGCGGGCAGTGCTGCGAGAAGGCATTTGCGGAGCAGACGTGGGGAAGCCACGACTCTCCCTTCCGTAGGGCGTCCCCGTGCGGGGGCGCGCCCACTGAGGTGGGGGGAAATGCTTCGCCTCTCGTTCTAAGAAGTGAACGAGATCAGTGTCAAGACATAGGTACGGACCTGCCGTCCCCCCAGCCTCATCTGCCTCTTACGGTCACCGTTCGGTCATACGACGCACACAAGTCCCGCCCGCGAGGCTCTAGTCGGCCGCCTTTACCGTCGCCGTCTCCAGGGACGGGCCCCCGTGGTGGCGGCCCATCGGGATGACCAGGGGGGTGTGACTGACCGGGTCCATCGTGATGCGGCAGGTCAGGTCGAAGACGTGCTCGACCGTCTCGGCGGTGATGACCTCCGCCGGGCTGCCCTCGGCGACGATCTTCCCGGACTTCATGGCGACGACGTGATCGGCGTACCGGCAGGCCTGGTTGAGGTCGTGGAGGACCATCACGACCGTACGGTTCTCCCGGCGGTTGAGGTCCGTGACCAGGTCGAGGACGTCGATCTGGTGGGCCAGGTCGAGATACGTCGTCGGCTCGTCCAGGAGCAGGACGGGGGTGCCCTGGGCGACCGCCATGGCGATCCAGGCGCGCTGCCGCTGACCGCCGGAGAGTTCGTCGACGGGCCGGTCGGCGAGGTCCGTCATGTTGGTCGCGGCCAGCGCCCGGTGCACGGCCTGCTCGTCCGTCTTCGACCACTGCCGCCACCAGGTCTGGTGCGGTGAACGCCCCCGGTTGACCAGGTCGATGACGGTCAGGCCCTCGGGCGCGACCGGGCTCTGCGGCAGGATGCCGAGCCGCTGGGCCAGCTCCCTGCTGGGGATGGACTGCAGCGCCCGGCCGTCGAGGTGGACGGCCCCTTCCTTGGGGGCCAGCAGCCGGGCGAGCGCCCGCAACAGGGTCGACTTGCCGCACGCGTTGGCGCCGACGATGGCCGTGATCCGGCCGGGCGGGACCGCCAGGTCGAGGCCGTCGACGACCAGCCTGTTGTCGTACGCCAGCCGCAGACCGCTCGCCCGCAGGTCGGGATCGGGGTCGGGGGTCGACAGGGGTTCAGCCGACATGGAATCAACCTCCTGAGCCCGCGCGGTTGGCGCGGACGAGCAGCCAGAGCAGGACCGGCGCGCCGAGCACACCGGTGACGATGCCGACCGGCAGTTCCGTGCCGGGGACGAGCGTACGGGCGATGAGGTCGCCGCCCAGGACGACCAGTGCCCCGGTCAGTCCCGAGGCGACGGTGGGTGGCCAGGCCGTGCCGGCCAGCCGCTGTGCGATCTGCGGGGCGGCCAGTGCCACGAACGCCACGGGCCCCGCGGACGCGGTGGCGAAGGCGATCAGACCGACCCCGGTGAGCAGGATGGCGAGGCGTACGGGCTGTACGCGCGTACCGAGCCCGGTGGCCACGTCGTCACCGAGCTGGAGCGTGCGCAGCAGCCGGCCGAGCAGCAGGGCCGTCGGGAGCAGCACGGCCAGCGCGATCGCGAGCGGGCCCACCTGCCCCCAGGTGCGGCCGTTGAGGTTGCCGACCAGCCAGCCCAGCGCGGCCTGCGCCTGGAAACGTCCGCCCTTGGCCACGAGGTAGTCGGTGGCGCTCGTGCAGATCCAGGCCACGCCGATGCCGACCAGGATGATCCGGTAGCCGGTGGTGCCGCGCCGCCAGGCCAGTGCGTAGACGGTCAGGGCGGTGACCAGGGCGCCGAGCAGGCCGAGCGCCTGGGTGCCCAGTCCGCCGTCCCAGCCGAGCACGATGCCCGCGACGACCGCGGTGCCCGCGCCCTGGGTGAGGCCGATCATGTCGGGGCTGGCCAGCGGGTTGCGGGTCATGGTCTGGAACAGCGCGCCGGAGACCCCGAAGGCGATCCCGGCGAGCAGTCCCACCAGGGCGCGGGGCAGCCGCAGTTCCTCCACCACGAGGACGGTGCCGGGGTCGCCGGAGCCCACCAGGGCCCGTACGACGTCGGTGAAGCCGATCGGGTAGTCGCCGGTGGTCAGGCCCCAGCAGAACAGGACGAAGGTGCCCGCGGTGAGCATCACGCACAGGGCCACGAGGCGGGGGCGGAAGACACCGGAGACGGGCGGGAGCGCCAGCCGGAAGGTGCGGTGGTGGACGGTTCCGGCCGAACGGGGCGTGTCGACGGGGGACTTGAGGGTGGAAGGGGAGGTGGGGGCGGACTTCTGATGCGGCACGGTCACACCTCCGCGAGATTGCGCCGACGGACCATGGCGATGAAGAACGGACCGCCGATGAAGGCGACCAGCACCCCCGCCTGGATCTCGGTGGGCCGTGCCACGAGGCGTCCGAGGATGTCCGCGGCGAGCAGCAGGATGGGGGCGAGGACCGCCGACAGGGGCAGCAGCCAGCGCTGGTCGGGGCCGATGCCCGCCGACTGGGCGAGCACGCGGGCCACATGGGGGACCACCAGGCCGAGGAAGACGACGGGGCCGATGACGGCGACCGCGGCCCCCGTCAGCAGGGTGATCGCCGCGACGCCCGCCAGCCGGACCAGGCCGAGGCGCCGGCCGAGGGAGGCCGCCACGTCGTCGCCGAGGGCCAGGCTGTTGAGGGCCGGGGCGCAGGCCAGCGCCAGAAACGCGCCGAGGGCGAGGAAGGGCAGGACCCGCCACACCATGCCGTTGTCCGCCTCCGCGAGTGAACCGGCCGACCAGAAGCGGTACTTGTTGAGCGCGTCCACGTCCGTGAGCACGATGGCCTGGGTGAACGACCACAGCATCGAGGTGACGGCGATGCCCGCGAGCGCCAGCTTCACCGGGGTCATCCCGGACCGCCCGAGGCCGCCCAGGAGATAGACGGCCACCGTGGCGATCAGCGCCCCGCCGAACGCGAACCACACATATCCGTACAGGGAGTTGATACCGAGCACGCCGACGGCGAGCACGATGGCGAAGGCGGCGCCCGCGCTGACCCCCAGTACTCCGGGGTCGGCGAGCGGATTGCGGGTCAGGGCCTGCATCAGTGCCCCGGCCAGCCCGAGGGCCGCGCCCGCGGTGAGGCCGAGCGCGGTGCGCGGGATGCGCGCCGACCAGACGACGTTGTCCACGAACCGGCTCGGCGCGTCGCCGAACAGAGCCGAGATCACCTGGTCCGGCGGGATGTTGGCCGCGCCGAGCGCCAGTGACAGCAGACACAGGACGGCCAGGACGGTACCCAGCAGTGTCACGAGAAGGACAGGGCGCACTCTCTTGCCCGTCACCTTGCGGTCTCCAACGGCCAGCTCCCTTAGGTTAGGCAGGCCTTAATCGTAGTGGGGATCACGTGGTCCGCCGAGACTGGGCCTTTTGGTTAGGTAATCCTTACCTTAGTATGACCTGCGGTCCTCCGGCTGAGCCGGTTCCGCACACTCTGGAGGCACGGTCAGCTGTGTCCGGTTTCGAATCGCGTGTGTCCGGTGTCGACGAGGTTGACGCGACGGCGTACTGGCGTCGACGGCTCGACCCCCTCCCTCAGGAGGCGGTCCTCCCGGTCGACTTCCCGTATCCGCTCAGGTCCGGCGGCGCGCCGCGCACGATCAGCCGCACGCTGGACGCGACGGCCGACGAGGTCACCCTCCTGTCCGCGTTCGTGGCGCTGCTGCACCGCTACGGCGGCGCGCGCGACCTCACCGTCGGGTACGGGGGACTGCCGGTCCGGGTGACGCTCGACGGCGGAACCGGGTTCTCCGAGCTGGTCGGGCGCGTCCGCGAGGCGTGCGAGGAGGCCGAGACCCACCGCGTCGAACCGGGCGCGCTGGTAGCCCAGTTGAGGCCGGAGCCGACCCGGGGCGGCGGACTGCTGTTCAACACGGCGTTCGGGACGGACACGGCGTTCGGGACCGGCACGGCGTTCGGGACCGGCATGGCCTTTGCGGCGGAGGGAGGAGTCGAGTCCCAGGGCTCGCTCGACCTCGCGCTCGAAGTCCGCGACGGTGACGTCCGCGTCACCTACCGGCCGGACCTGTTCCGCGACGGGACCGCCCTGCGGACCGCCGGCCACTACGCCACCCTGCTGGCCGACGCGATCGCCCGCCCGTACACCCCGGTCGGCGAACTGGACCTGCTGGACGCCGAGGAACGGCACCGCGTCCTGGAGGAGTGGAACGACACCGAGCACGACGTCCCCCTGCGGACCTGGCCGGAGATGTTCGCCGACCAGGTGCGGCAGCGGCCCGACGAGATCGCGCTGGTCTTCGAGGATATCCGGCTCACCTACGCGGAACTGGACGAACGGGCCAACCGGCTCGCCCACGCCCTCGTCGCGCGCGGCGCCGGACCCGAGCGCGTGGTGGCCCTCGCGGTGCCCCGCTCGGCCGAACTGATCGTCGCCGAGGTCGCCGTACTGAAGTCCGGCGCCGCCTATCTGCCGGTCGACACCGACTATCCGGCCGACCGCATCTCCTACATGCTGGCCGACGCCCGGCCCGCCTGCCTGCTCACCACCGCCGAGGTCGCGGCGGACATCCCGCCGTGCGAGGGCATGGACGTCCTGGTGCTGGACGCACCGGACGCCGTACGGGAGTTGACGGAGCATCAGTCGAGCGATCCGGCCCGTTCCCTCTCCGTCGGGAACGCCGCCTACGTCATCTACACCTCCGGCTCCACCGGCCGGCCCAAGGGTGTGGTGCTCTCCCACGCGGGCGTCGCCAAGCTGGTCGCCACACAGAGCGAGCGGTTCGGCATCGGACCGCACAGCCGCGTCCTCCAGTTCGCCTCGCCGAGCTTCGACGTGGCGTTCTGGGATCTGTGCCTCGGACTGCTCTCCGGTGGCCGACTCGTCGTCGTACCAGCCGAGTTGAGAGTGCCCGGCGCCCCGCTCGCCGACTACGCCCACGCCAACGGCATCACCTTCATGATCCTCCCGCCGGCGCTCCTCGCCGCGATGCCCGAGGACGTCGAACTGCCGCCCGCCACCCTGCTCGCGGGCACCGAACGGGTCTCGCCCGAGCTGGTCGGCCGATACGCGCGCGGCCGGATGATGTTCAACGCCTACGGACCCACCGAGGCGACCACCAACTCCACCCTCGGCCTGTGCGACCCCGACACCCCAGCCGGCACCATCGTGCCGATCGGCGTCCCCGACCCCGGCACCCGCGCCTACGTGCTCGACGCCCGGCTCCAGCCCGTACCGGCCGGTGTCCCGGGAGAGCTCTACCTCGGCGGAGCCGGTCTCGCCCGCGGCTACCTCGGCCGGCCCGACCTGACGGCCGAGCGGTTCGTCGCCGACCCGTTCGGCCCGCCCGGCGAACGGCTGTACCGCACCGGCGACCTGGTGCGCTGGAAGGCCGACGGCCGGCTGGAGTTCCTGGGCCGCGCCGACGCACAGGTGAAGATCCGCGGCTTCCGGATCGAACCCGGCGAGATCGAGTCCGTGCTGCGCGCCCACCCGGCCGTGGAGCAGGCCGCGGTCCTGGTCCGCGAGGACCGCCCCGGCGACCGCAGGCTCGCCGCCTACGTGGTGCCCTCACTGGACGCCGACCGGGACTTCGGCGAACAGGTCCAGGAGTGGAAGGACCTGCACGAACTGCTCTACGCGGCGGCGGGATCGGAGGGCACACGGGACGGCTCGGCGGGGCCGGGCGTCGGCGTGTCCGCGGGCTTCCGGGAGAACTTCGCCGGCTGGAACAGCATGTACGACGGGCTGCCCATCCCCGTCGCGGAGATGCGCGAGTGGCGCGAGGCGACGCTCGCCCGTATCCAGGAACTGGCGCCGCGCCGCGTGCTGGAGATCGGCGTCGGAAGCGGCCTGATCCTCTCCAGGATCGCCCCCGGCTGCGAGGAGTACTGGGGCACCGACCTCTCCGAGGAGGCGGTACGGGCCCTGCGCGCCCAGGTGGACCAGGTGCCGGAGCTGGCCGACCGGGTGCACCTGAGCGCCCGGCCCGCGCACGACACCTCAGGGCTGCCCCGGGCCCACTTCGACACCATCGTCCTCAACTCCGTCGCCCAGTACTTCCCCGGCGCCGACTACCTCACGGACGTCATCGGCGCCGCCGCCGAGCTGCTGGCCCCCGGGGGACGGCTGTTCATCGGTGACGTGCGCAACGCCCGGCTGCTGCGCGTCCTGCGCGCCGCGGTCGAGACGCGCCGCGCGGCCGACCCGGGGGACAAGCAGGCACTGCGGGCCGCCGTGGAGCGGTCGCTCGCCTGGGAGGGCGAACTCCTTCTGGACCCCGACTACTTCGCGGCCCTCGACGGCTTCGACGTCGACATCCGGGTCAAGCGCGGCGATCACCACAACGAGCTGACGCGGTACCGCTACGACGTGGTGCTGACGCCGACACGGACCGACGGCGGACCCGCCCCTCAGGGCCGCGGAGAACTCCCCGCCCCTGAGGGGCGCGGGGAACTGCGCGACCGAGCTGATAGCGACGGTGCCCTTTCAACCGACCTTGTCGTGGGTGCCGGTACCGTCCGGCCCACCGCGGCCACAGGCGACGAGATCGCCTGGGCCGACGTGGCCGGCGGCAACGGCGACGCCCTGGACGCCTTGGACGCTCTGCTCGTCGGCCGCCGCACGGCAACGCCCGCAGAACCCACACGCCCCCTCCGCGTCACCGGTCTGCCCAACGCCCGGCTCGCCGAGGACCTGGCCGCGCTGTCCGCGCTCGACGACAGCAGCCGTGCCGCGTCCCCCGCCGACGCGCCGGACCCGGAGGCCCTCCACGCCCTCGCCGCCCGGCACGGTCTGCGGGCCGTCGTCACCTGGAACGGGGTCGCCGACGACGGCAGCCTCGACGTCGTCTTCGGCCCCGGTGACAGCCTGCCCGCGACTTCGGCCAGGCTGTACCGTCCGTCCGGAACCGCCCCGCACGCCAACCGCCCGGCACCCTTCCGTGACGTGAACTCCCTGATGAAGGCGCTGCGTTCGTACGCATCCGAGCAGCTGCCGGAGTACATGGTCCCGTCCGCCGTCGTCCCCCTGGACCGCCTCCCGGTCACGCCCAGCGGCAAGCTCGACGGCGCCGCGCTTCCCGTGCCGGACTACGGGGCCCTCAGCTCCGGCCGGCCGCCGCGCGACGCCCGTGAGGAGGTGCTGTGCGCGGCCTACGCCGAGGTGCTCGGCCTGCGGTCGGCGACCATCGACGACGACTTCTTCGCCCTCGGCGGCGACAGCATCACCGCCATCCAGCTGCTCATACACGCCCGCAGGGCCGGACTCCGGCTCAGCTCCCGCGATGTCTTCCGGCACCGGACGGTCGCGGCCCTCGCGGAGGCCGCCGACGTGCGCGCCGACGCGGTGACCGGCACGGGTGCCGCGGCCGAGGAGCCCCCGCTCGTACGGCTCACCGATTCCGAACTCGCCGAGATCCAGGGCGAGTACCCCGTCGCCGTGCAGGAACTGCTGCCCCTGAGCCCTCTCCAGGAGGGCTTCTACTTCCACGCCCTCGTCGACGGCGCCGACCACGACGCGTACGTGGTCCAGCAGGCCCTCGAACTGTCCGGCCCCGTCGACGCCGGGGCACTGCGCGAGGCCGCCCAGCGCGTCCTCGACCGGCACGCCCCGCTGCGGGCCTGCTTCCGCCCGCTCGCCGACGGACGCCCCGTGCAGATCATCGCCGAGGGCATGGAACTGCCCTGGCACGAGGTGGACCTGTCGGCGCAGCCGCGCGTAGCCGAAGCACGCGCCGACGCCGTCGCCGCCGAGGAGCGCGCCCGCCGCTTCGACCTCGCCCGCCCACCCCTGCTGCGCTGCGCCTTCATCAGGCTCGGCGAGGACCGCGCGCGTCTGCTGCTGACGTTCCATCACAGTGTCGCCGACGGCTGGTCGTTGCCCGTCCTGCACCGCGAACTGCTCGCCTCCTACGGCGACAACCCGGCCCCGCTCCCCGAGGTCGCCCCGTACCGCACCTACCTGCGCACGCTCGCCGCCGCCGACCGGGACGCCGCCCGCGAGACCTGGCGCGACGCGCTTGCCGGGATCGAGGAGCCCACCCGTCTCGTCGAGACGCCCGCCGACGGCACGCCCATCACGCCCGCGCAGGTCCGGGTCGAGCTGTCCGAGCAGGTCACCGCCCGGCTGTCGGCCCGCGCCCGCGAGCTGGGCGTCACCCTGGGGACGGTCGTCCAGAGCGCCTGGGGTCTGCTGATCGGACGGTTGACCGCCCGCCAGGACGTGGTGTTCGGCACCACCGTCTCCGGCCGGGACGCCGAGGTCGAGGGCATCGAGTCCATGGTCGGGCTGTTCATCAACACCCTGCCCACCCGCTTCCGTTGGGAGCCCTCGGACACCCTCGCCGGTCTCCTCGGCCGCCTCCAGGACGAGCAGGCCGCGCTCCTCGACCACCAGCACCTCGGGCTCGCCGAGATCCAGCGGGTCGCCGGTCTCGCGGGCAGCGGTGAACTGTTCGACACCCTCGTCGTCTTCGAGAACTACCCGGCCGCCACCGGCCTCGCCGACCCCTCCGGCCGTATCCGGGTCACCGGTCACGAGTTCCACGACGCCGTCCACTATCCGCTCGCCCTGATCGTGAAGCCGGGCCGCCGCCTGGACCTGCGTCTGAAGCACCACGCCCAGCGGCTCGACGCCGACGCCGTACGCCGAATCGCCGACCGCCTCACCCGCATCCTGCACGCCCTGGCGGCGGACCCCGGGCAGCCGGCCGCCGCCCTGGAACTGCTGTCGGCGGCGGAGCTGTCCAGCGCCCACCCGGCCGGCGAACGCCGCGAGGTGCCCGGCACCACCCTCGCCGCCGCCTTCGCGGCCCAGGTCGCCCGCACCCCGGCCGCCACGGCGGTCGTGTACGAGGACGAGACCCTCACGTACGCGGAACTCGACTCCCGTGCGCGGGACTTGGCGGGCAGGCTCCGTGCGGGAGGTGTCGGGCCCGGCACCGTCGTCGCGGTGGCCGTTCCGCGCTCCGCCGAACTCATGGTCGCCCTGCTCGGTGTGCTCAAGTCCGGGGCCGCCTATCTGCCCGTCGACATGGACTACCCCGCCGACCGGGTGACCCACATGCTCACCGACTCCGGAGCGACGACCGTCGTCACCACCTCCGGCACCGTCCACCGGCTGCCCGAGGTCCCGGGCCTCGCCCACCTCCTGGTGGACGCCCCGACCGACGCGCTGCCGGCCACCGAGCAGCCGGAAGCCACCGAACGGCCGGCAGCCACCGGGCAGCCGGAAGTCGCCACCGTCGTCGAGGCACGCCCCGACGACCCCGCGTACCTGATCTACACCTCCGGCTCCACCGGCCTGCCCAAGGGTGTCGTCGTCACCCATCGCGCGATCGTCAACCGGCTGGCCTGGATGCAGGGCGCGTACGGGCTGGCCGCCGACGACCGGGTGCTGCAGAAGACCCCGGCCAGCTTCGACGTCAGCGTCTGGGAGTTCTTCTGGGCGCTGTGCGAGGGCGCCACGGTCGTACTCGCCCGCCCGGACGGCCACCGCGACCCCGCGTATCTCGCCGAGCTGATCCGCGAACAGGCCGTCACCACCCTGCACTTCGTGCCGTCGATGCTCGAAGCGTTCCTGCAGTCCTTCGAACCGTCCTCCGCGCAGCCGGGGGAGGCCGCCGGATATCCCGCCTGGGCCACCTCCCTCCGGCGTGTCTTCAGCAGCGGCGAGGCCCTGCCCACCGCCGCGTCGGCCCGCTGGCTGGCCCTCACCGGGGTGCCGCTGCACAACCTGTACGGCCCCACCGAGGCCGCCGTCGACGTCACCCACCACACGTACGACGGCGCGCCGGGCACCACCGTGCCCATCGGACGGCCCGTGTGGAACACCGGCCTGCGCGTCCTGGACACCTGCCTGCGGCCGGTGCCCCCGGGGGTGCCCGGCGAGCTGTACCTGACCGGCGTCCAACTGGCCCGCGGCTATCACGCCCGGCCCGGTCTGACCGCCGAGCGGTTCGTCGCCGACCCGTACGGCGGGCCCGGCGAGCGGATGTACCGCACCGGCGACCTCGTACGCCGTCGCGCCGACGGCGTCGTGGAGTACCTGGGCCGCACGGACCGCCAGGTCAAGATCCGCGGCAACCGCGTCGAACTGGGCGAGATCGAGGCCGCGTTGGCCCGGCAGGCGTCCGTCGCCCAGGCCGCCGTCACCGTCATCTCCACGGACAGCGGCGCCGGCGCACTCGTCGCGTACGTGGTCCCCGCCCGCGACGCGCACCCCGAGCCCGCCGCACTCCAGGCGGCCCTCGCCGACACCCTGCCCGCCCCCATGGTCCCCGGCGCCTACGTCGTCCTGGACGCACTCCCGCTCACCCCCAGCGGCAAGCTCGACCGCGCCGCGCTGCCCGCCCCGCAGACGGTACGGGCCGAGGCGCGCGCACCCCGCGACGAGCGGGAGGCCGCGCTGACCGGCATCTTCGCCGCGGTGCTGAAGCTCGACGAGGTCGGCATCGACGACGACTTCTTCATGCTCGGCGGCGACAGCATCACCTCGATCGGCGTCTCCAGCCGTGCCCGCCGGGCGGGCCTGGACCTGAACCCCCGTGACGTCTTCGAGCACCGCACCCCGCTCGCCCTGGCCGCCGCGGCCACCCCGGTCGCCGAGACGCGCGCCCTGCGCTCCGACTTCGCCCTCACCGCGGAGGAGACCGAGCGCGTCCACCGGCTCAGCCCCGGCCCCGTGGACGACATCTGGCCGCTCGCCCCGCTCCAGGAAGGCCTGTTCTTCCACTCCACGTACGACGCCGGCACCCTGGACGTCTACACCGTCCACGAGTCCTTCGACATCGCCGTCCCGCTCGACACGGACCGTCTGCGCACCGCCGTACGGGTGCTGCTGGACCGCACTCCCAGCCTGCGCGCCGGGTTCACCAGCGAAGGGCTGCGCCAGCCGGTGCAGTTCATCGTCCGCGACCCCGAGATCCCCCTCGAAGAGGTCGACCTCTCCGGTCTGCCCGTCGCCGAACAGGACGTCCGGCTGCGGGAGTTGACCGAGGCCGAACGCTCCCGCCGCTTCGATCTGACCCGCCCGCTGCTCTTCCGCATCCTCGTCGTCCGCCTCGGCGAGGAGCGCGGTGACCGCCTGGTCGTCGGCCGCCACCTGCTCCTGTGGGACGGCTGGTCCGCCTGGCTCTTCCTCGACCAGCTCTTCGCCCTGTACGAGTCCGGCGGCGACCCGAGTGCCCTGGCCGCCCCCGGCTCGTACCGCGACTATCTGACCTGGCTTGAGGTCCAGGACACGGCCGTCGCCACCGCCGCCTGGCGTACCGCGCTGGCCGGACTCGACGAGCCCACCCTGCTCGCCGCCGCCGACCAGGGCCTGGAGCCGGACATCCCGGAGAGCCTCGACGCCCTCGTCCCGGACGAGGTCGGGACCCGGCTGCGCGACATCGGCCGCCACCACGGACTGACCCTCAACACCGTGCTCAACGCCGCCTGGGGACTGACCCTGGCGAGCGCGACCGGCCGCGGTGACGTCGTCTTCGGTACCACCGTCGCGGGCCGGCCGAGCGAGGTGCCGGAGATCGAGAACGTCATCGGCATGTTCCTCAACACCGTCCCCGCCCGTATCGCCTACGACCCGGCCGAACCCGTGCTCGCCCTGCTGCGCCGCGTCCAGGACGAGCGGCTGGCCGTCATGCCGTACGAGTATCTGGGCCTCGGCGTGCTGCAGGCCGAGACCGGGCACCGGCGGCTCTTCGACACCCTCTTCGTGCTGCGCAACAGCGACACCGAGGAGCGGCTCGCCGAACTGAGCGACCAGCACGGCGCCACCGCCGTCGCCAACGTCGACGCCACGCACTATCCCGTCAACCTGGTCGTCACCCCGGGCCGCAGCATCCAGGTCACCCTGACCCACCGGGCCGACGTCATCGCGCGGCCCCAGGCGCAGGATCTGCTCGACCGGTTCACCCTGCTCGTGGCACGGCTCACCGACGACCTCGAAGCCCCCGTCGGACGACTCGACGCACAACTGCCGTCCGAGCGGCGGCAACTGGAGCGCGAACGGGCCGAGGGGCGGGTCCCCGACCCCGAGGACACCATCGCCGACCTGCTCGCGGCACAGGCCCTGGCCACGCCCGACACCACCGCCCTCGTCTTCGGCGACCAGACCCTCACCTACGCCCAGCTCGACGCCCGTATCAACTGCATGGCCCGACTGCTGATCGACCGGGGCGCCGCGCCCGAGCGGGTCGTCGCGCTCGGACTGCCCCGCTCCCTCGACATGGTCGTCGCGCTCTTCGCCGTCCTGCGCACGGGCGCCGCGTACCTCCCCCTGGAGCTGGACTATCCGGACGACCGGCTCGTGGCGATGCTCCAGGACGCCCGGCCCACGCTGCTCCTGTCCAACGCCGCCGTCTCGGAACGGCTGGCGGCGGCCGACACCCCGCGCGCCCTCCTGGACGACCCGTCGGTGACCGCCGAACTGGCCTCCTACCCGGCCGACCTGGAGCGTCAGTACTTCAGCCTGGAGCACCCGGCGTACGTCATCTACACGTCCGGGTCCACCGGCCGGCCCAAGGGTGTCGTCACGCCCTACCGCGGGCTGACCAACATGCAGCTCAACCACCAGCGGGAGATCTTCGAACCGGCCATCGCCTCGGCGGGCGGGCGCGGACTGCGCATCGCGCACACCGTGTCGTTCGCTTTCGACATGTCCTGGGAGGAGCTGCTGTGGCTCGTCGAGGGACATGAGGTGCACATCTGCGACGAGGAGCTGCGGCGCGACGCCGAGGCCCTGGTCGCGTACTGCGAGACCCACCGCGTCGACGTCATCAACGTGACGCCCACCTACGCGCATCTCCTCATCGAGCAGGGCCTGTTGGAGGGCCACCGTCCGCCGCTCGTGCTGCTCGGCGGCGAGGCCGTGTCCGAGACCGTGTGGAACCGGCTCCGCGACACCGAGGGCACCTACGGCTACAACCTCTACGGGCCGACCGAGTACACCATCAACACCCTCGGCGGCGGCACCCTCGACAGCGCCACCCCGACCGTCGGCCGTCCGATCCGCGGAACCCGCGCCCACATCCTGGACGCCTGGCTGCGCCCGGTGCCCGAGGGCGTGCCCGGCGAGCTGTACATCGCGGGCATCGGTCTGGCCCGCGGTTATCTGGAGCGGCCGGGCCTGACCGCCGAGCGGTTCGTCGCCGACCCCTTCGGTGAGCCCGGCGAGCGCATGTACCGCACCGGCGACCTCGTACGCCGCAACCCCGACGGCAACCTCGACTTCCTCGGCCGCACCGACGACCAGGTCAAGATCCGCGGCTACCGTGTCGAGCTGGGCGAGATCGAGGCCGCGCTCTCCCGGCACCCCCAGGTCGCGCACGCCGCCGTGGTCGTCCGCGACGAACGGCTCGTCGGCTATGTCGTCCCCGCCCCGCTCACCGGCGACGACCGCGACGGCGCCGAACGCGAGCAGGTCGGCGAGTGGCAGGAGATCTACTCCGACGAGTACGAGGAGATCAGCACCGCCGTCTTCACCGAGGACTACGCGGGCTGGGACTCCTCGTACGACGGGCGGCCCATCCCCTTCGAGGAGATGCGGGAGTGGCGCGAGGCCACCGTCGCCCGGATCCGCTCACTGCGACCGCGCCGCGTCCTGGAGATCGGCGTCGGCTCCGGCCTGCTGCTGTCGAAGCTCGCACCCGAGGCCGAGGCCTACTGGGCGACCGACTTCGCCGCCCCCGTCATCCGCAAGATCGGCGAGGAGCTGGCGCAGGACCCGGAACTGGCCGCACGCGTCACCCTGCGCGCCCAGCCCGCCGACGACCTGACCGGCCTGCCCGCCGACGGGTACTTCGACACGATCGTCATCAACTCCGTCATCCAGTACTTCCCGAGCATCGACTATCTGACCTCGGTCATCGAGGGAGCGATGCGGCTCCTCGCGCCGGGCGGCGCCCTGTTCGTCGGAGACGTCCGCAACCTGCGCCTCGCCCGGACCTTCCAGACGGAGATCCAGCAGGCCAGGACCCAGGGGATCACGGGGGAGGGCCTTGAGCGTGCCGTCGAGCGCGGGCTGCGCCTGGAGAAGGAACTCCTCGTCGACCCCGACTACTTCACCACCCTCGGCCACCGCGTCGACCTGCGCACCAAGCGCGCCCGCCACCACAACGAACTGACCCGCCACCGCTACGACGCCGTCCTGTACGCCGGTGAGGCGGACCTCGCCCTGGAGCGCGTGCCGTCGGTCGGCTTCACCGCCGACCTGGATCTGGCGGACCTCGTCCGCGCGGTCACCCCGCTGCGGTTCACCGGCGTACCCGACGCCCGCGTGGGCGCCGCCGGGGGAGTGGACCCCGAGACGCTGCACGACCTCGGCACGCGGCTGGGCTGCCACGTCCTGACGACCTGGTCCCGCGAACCCGGCACGTACGACGCCGTGTTCGTCCCCGACACCGACACCGACACCGACACCGACACCGACACCGACACCGACACCGACTCCGGCACTGACTCCGGCTCCGCCGGCCCCGGGCGTACCGCCGGGCTCTACCTCCCGGGTGGCGGAGAGGCCCCGTACGCCAACGAACCCACCGCGGCGCGCGGCGCGAACAGCCTCGTCCGGCGGCTGCGCGACGACCTCAAGCAGCAGCTGCCCGAGTACATGGTCCCGGCCGCCTTCGTGACCCTCGACCGGCTGCCCATGAACGACAACGGCAAGCTGGACCAGCGCGCCCTGCCCGACGCCGAACCCGCGGTCGCCCTCGGCACCGGCCGCGGTCCGCGCACCCCGCAGGAAGAGGTGCTCTGCCGCCTCTTCGCCGAGGTGCTCGGCCTGCCCGAGGTCGGCGCGGAGGACGGCTTCTTCGACCTCGGCGGCCACTCGCTGCTCGCCACCCGGCTGATCAGCCGGGCCCGCACGGAACTGGGCGCCGAGCTGGCGATCCGCGACCTCTTCGAGGCGCCGACACCCGAACTGCTCGCCGCACGGGCCGACACCGGGCGCCCCGCCCGGCCGGCCGTCGCCCCCGCCGTACGCCCCGACCGCGTCCCGCTCTCGCCGGCCCAGCGACGGCTGTGGCTGGTCGAACGGATCACCGGCAGCGGCGTCGCGTACAACTTCCCGCTGGTCTTCCGGCTGCGCGGGGAGCTCGATCTCGACGCGCTGCGGTCCGCGCTCAGCGATGTGGCGGGCCGGCACGAGGCGCTGCGCACGGTGTTCCACGAGCACGACGGAGAGCCGTACCAGGTCGTCGTCCCGGCCATCGAGGCCGCGCCCGGCCTCACCGTCACGGACTGCGCCGAGCAGGAGCTGGACGGGCTGATCGAGTCGGCGCAGCGCCGTCCCTTCGACCTGGCCCGCGAACTCCCGCTGCGCTGCGAGGTGTTCAGGGTCGGTCCGGCCGACCATGTGGTGGCCGTCGTCCTGCACCACATCACCACCGACGAATGGTCCGACCGGCCGTTCCTGTCCGACCTGAACACCGCGTACGCGGCCCGGGTCGCGGGTGGGGAGCCCGGCTGGACGCCGCTGCCGGTGCAGTACGCCGACTACACGCTGTGGCAGGAGCAGCTGCTCGCCCAGGTCGGCGACGAGCAACTCGGCTACTGGACCGAGGCGTTGCGCGACCTCCCCGAGGAGCTGGCGCTGCCCCTGGACCGGCCGCGTCCCGCCGAGCCCACCGGACTCGGCGGCAAGGTCCGCCACGAGGTGCCCGCCGAGGTCGGCCGCACCCTGCGCGAGCTGTCCGGCGAGACCGGCACCAGCATGTTCATGCTCCTTCAGGCGGCCACGGCGACCCTGCTGCACCGGCTGGGCGCGGGCGACGACATCCCGCTCGGCGCGCCCATCGCGGGCCGCACGGACAGCGGCCTGGACGAGCTGGTCGGCTTCTTCGTCAACACGCTGGTCCTCCGTACCGACCTGTCCGGCAATGACCTGACGTTCCGTCAACTGATTGGCCGAGTCCGCGAGTCGGCGCTCGCCGCCTTCGAGCACCAGGACCTGCCCTTCGACCGGGTCGTGGAGGCCGTCAACCCGCCGCGCGTGGCGGGCCGCAATCCGCTGTTCCAGGTGATGCTCGGCTACCACTACCGCCCCGGCGGCGACCCCGACCTGCTGGGTCTGCCCACCGAGTGGTCCGACATGGACACCGGCCGGGCAAAGTTCGACCTGCACTTCACCTTCGTGGACGAGCAGGACCGGCTGGTCCTCCTGCTCGACCACGCGACCGACCTGTGTGACGGGACGACCGCGGAACGCCTCGCAGGTCGCCTGGTCGGACTGCTGGGACAGGTCGCCGAGGCGCCGGACCTGCCGGTGCGCGAGGTGGAGGTGCTGACGCCGCAGGAGCGGGCGCTCGTCCTCGCGGACTGGAACGACACGACCCAGGTCACGGTCCCCACCACCCTCCCCGAGCTGTTCCGCGCCCAGGCCGCCCGCACGCCCGACGCGCTCGCGCTGGTCTTCGGTGAACAGCGGCTGACGTACGCCGAGTTGGACGCACGCGTGGTACACACCGCACGGGTACTGGCCGGTTTGGGCGTGGGCCCCGAGGGCACCGTGGCCGTCGCGCTGCCGCGCTCGGTGGACCTCGTCGTCGCCCTCCTCGCGGTGCACCGCGCGGGCGGCGCCTATCTGCCGCTGGACGCCGACTACCCGCAGGAGCGCCTCGCGTTCATGCTGGAGGACGCCCGCCCGGTGTGCGTGATCCGCGACAGCCTGCCCGAGGGGCCCGAGGGCGCCCTTCCCGACACGTACGACCCGTCGAGCCCCGCCTACGTCATCTACACCTCCGGTTCCACGGGGCGTCCCAAGGGCGTGGTCGTACCGCAGTCGGGCATCGTCAACCGCCTGCTGTGGATGCAGGACGCGTACGGACTGACCGGTGCGGATCGGGTGCTCCAGAAGACCCCGTCCAGCTTCGACGTGTCCGTGTGGGAGTTCTTCTGGCCGCTGATCGCCGGGGCAGCCCTGGTGGTCGCCAGGCCCGACGGGCACAAGGACCCCCGCTACCTCGCCGAGCTGATCCAGCGGCAGGACGTCACCGTCGCGCACTTCGTGCCCTCGATGCTCCAGCTGTTCCTGGAGGAACCGGCCGCCGCGGGATGCGCGGGCCTGCGCAAGGTGATGTGCAGCGGCGAGGCACTGCCCGCCCCGCTCGCGCACCGCTTCCACCGGACGCTCGCCTCCACCGAGCTGCACAACCTGTACGGGCCGACCGAGGCCTCCGTCGACGTCACCGCCGTCCAGGTGCACCCGGGCGCCACCTCGGTGCCCATCGGACGGCCGGTGTGGAACACCCGCGTGTACGTCCTGGACGCCGCGCTGCGGCCGGTGCCGCCGGGGGTGGCGGGGGAGCTGTACCTCGCCGGTGCCCAGCTGGCCCGCGGCTATCTCGACCGCGCCGCTCTGACCGCCGAGCGGTTCGTCGCCGACCCGTATGGCGGGCCCGGCGAACGCATGTACCGCACGGGCGACCTCGCCCGCTGGACGTCCGACGGCACGGTCGAGTACCTGGGCCGCACCGACGACCAGGTCAAGATCCGTGGCTTCCGTATCGAACTCGGCGAGATCGAGTCCGTCCTCGGACGCCACGACACCGTCGCCCAGGCCGTGGTCGTCCCGCACGGCCAGCGACTCGTGGCGTACGTCGTCCCGGCGGCGGGGCGTGACACAGACTTTTCCGTTGATGTCTCCGCCGCTCTGCGCAGGCACGCCGCCGCCCAGCTGCCCGAGCACATGGTCCCCGCGGCTTTCATGACTCTGGAGGCCCTGCCGCTGACCCCCAACGGCAAGCTCGACCGCAGGGCGCTGCCCGCGCCCGACTTCGCCGCCGGGACCACCGCGTCCCTGCCGCGCACCCCGCGCGAGGAGATCCTCTGCGGGCTGTTCGCCGAGGTCCTGGGCCTGGAACACGTCGGTGTCCACGACGACTTCTTCGCCCTCGGCGGCCACTCCCTCGTGGCCATGCGGCTCGCCGCCCGCGTCCGGGCGGTGCTCGGCGCCGAGGCCTCCCTGCGCACGGTCTTCGACGCCCCGACGGCCGCCCGGCTCGCGGAGGCGCTCCGCGACGAGGCCGGGACCGACCTGCCCGTGCTCGCCCCGGCGGACCGGCCGGAACGGCTGCCGCTCTCCTTCGCCCAGCAGCGGCTGTGGGTCCTGTACCGGGTGGAGGGCCCGAGTCCCACGTACAACATTCCGCTGGTCTGGCGGCTCTCCGGGGCGCTCGACGCCGACGCGCTGCGGCTCGCGGTCGACGACCTGGTGGACCGCCACGAGCCGCTGCGCACCGTCTTCCCCGAGGAGGACGGGCGGGCGTACCAGCTGATCCTTGAGCCGGAGCGGGCCGGGATCGGCGTGCGGACCGCCTCCGTGGCCGGCGAGGAGGAGCTGGCGGGGCGGCTGGCCGAGGCCGTCGGGTACGGCTTCGAGCTGGACCGGGAAGCGCCGCTGCGCGTGCACCTCTTCCGTACCGGCGAGGACGAGCACGTCCTGCTGCTCCTGCTCCACCACATCGCGGGCGACGAGTGGTCGGACCGGCCCCTCACCCGCGACCTGGCCGCCGCCTACGCGGCACGCGCGGCGGGCCGTACGCCCGAGTGGGCGCCACTGCCCGTCCAGTACGCCGACTACAGCCTGTGGCAGCGTGCGGTCCTCGGCGACGAGAAGGACGCGCGGAGCCTGGCGGCCCGCCAACTCGGCTTCTGGAAGCGCACGTTGGAGGGGCTGCCCGAGGAGCTGGCGCTGCCCGTCGACCGGCCCCGCCCGCTGGAGGCCAGCTACCGCGGTGGCGTGGTCGACATGGCCCTGGACCCGGAGCTGGCGGCGGGACTGCGCGAGCTGGCCCGGGCCGGCAACGTCAGCATGTTCATGATCGTCCAGGCGGCCGTGGCCGCTCTGCTGACGAGGCTCGGCGCCGGCACGGACATCCCGCTCGGCAGCCCGATCGCCGGGCGTTCCGAGGAGGCGCTGGAGGACCTGGTCGGGTTCTTCCTCAACACCCTGGTGCTGCGCACCGACACCTCCGGCGACCCCGCGTTCCGCGAACTGCTCGGCCGTGTCCGGGAGACCGACCTGGCCGCCTTCGACCACCAGGACGTGCCGTTCGAGCGGGTGGTGGACGTGCTCAGCCCCGCCCGCTCGCTGTCCCGGCACCCGCTGTTCCAGGTCATGGTCGTGTACCTCGCGGCGGGCGGCGAGGGGGACTTCCTCACCGGCCTCGACGCCCGGCGGGAGGAAGCCGGCGCGACCGGCGCCAAGTTCGACCTCTCCTTCGACTTCGTGGAACGCGGCGGAGACGACAGCACAGGTGCGGGCGGTGTCGACGGCGTCTTGGAATACAGCACCGACCTCTTCGACCACGCGACCGCCGAGGCGATCGCCGAACGGCTCGTGCGGCTGCTGCGGGCCGTGGTCACCGCCCCCGACACCCCGATCAGCCGGATCGACATCCTCGGCGACGCGGAACGCCGGCGCATCCTCACCGAGTGGAACGCCCGGCCCCTGCTCGCCGGACCGACCACCGTCCCGGCCCTCTTCGAACGGCAGGCCGCGCTCTCACCGGACGCACCCGCTGTCGCCTCCGACGGCATCAAGCTGACGTTCGCCCAGCTCAACGCCAAGGCGAACCGTCTCGCCCGGCTGCTCGTCGCCCAGGGAGCGGGACCGGAGCGGCTCGTCGCACTGGCCCTGCCCCGCACCGCCCGCACCCTGCTGGCCATCCTCGCCGTGCACAAGGCGGGCGCCGCCTACCTGCCGCTCGACCCGGACGCCCCGAGCGCCCACCTGACCGACACCCTCGCCGACGCCCGCCCGGTCCTGACGCTCACCACACGACAGATCGCACCGCTGCTCCCCACGGACGGCCCGCCGGTCCTGGAACTCGACGCCGAGGCGACCGCCGAACTGATCGCCGCCCAGCCCGCGACCGACCTCACGGACACGGACCGCGTCGCGGCGCTGACCCCGCGCAGTCCGGCGTACGTCATCTACACCTCCGGCTCCACCGGCCGCCCCAAGGGCGTCGTCATCACCCACGAGACGGTCGGCAACCTCTTCCACAGCCACCGCGAGACGCTGTACGAGCCCGCGAAGGCGATCACCGGCCGACGGCATCTGCGCGCCGGACACGCCTGGGCGTTCTCCTTCGACGCCTCCTGGCAGCCCCAGTTGTGGCTCCTCGACGGGCACTGCGTCCACGTCGTCTCCGACGAGACCCGCCGCGACCCGGACCTCCTCGCCGCGGCCGTCGTCGAGCACGGCTTCGACTTCCTGGAGGTCACCCCGTCGTTCTTCGCGCAGATGGCCGAGACCGGCCTCGTACGCGAGGACGGCAGCAGCCCCCTCGCGGTCGTCGGCGTCGGCGGCGAAGCCGTACCGGGCGCGCTCTGGGAGCGGCTCGGACACCTGAACGGCACCGAGGCGTTCAACCTCTACGGGCCCACCGAATCCACCGTCGACGCGCTCGTGGCCCGGGTGCGCGACAGCGACCGCCCGCTCGTCGGCCGCCCGGTCGCGGGCACCAGCGCGTACGTCCTCGACGACCGCCTGCAGCCAGTCCCGCCCGGTGTGACGGGCGAGCTGTACCTGGCCGGTGGCGGCCTCGCCCGAGGCTACCTCGGCCGGCCCGCCCTGACGGCCGAACGCTTCGTCGCCAACCCCTTCGGCGGCGACCCCGGCTCCCGCCTCTACCGCACCGGCGACCTGGCCCGCTGGACCGCCGACGGACACCTCGACTACCTGGGCCGCGCCGACGACCAGGTCAAGATCCGCGGCTTCCGCATCGAACCCGGCGAGATCGAATCCGTCCTCACCACTCATCCGGACGTAGCACAGGGCGTGGTGACGGTCCGTCAGGAGGAGGCGCGGAAACTGCTCGTGGCGTACGTGGTCCCCGCGGCCGGGGCGCTCCCCGACCCGGGACGGCTGCGCGCCCACGTCGGCGGACAGCTGCCCGACCACATGGTCCCGGCCGCCGTGGTCCTCCTGGACCGGCTGCCTAAGCTCGCAAACGGCAAGCTGGACCGGGCCGCCCTGCCCGCCCCGGACTTCTCCGCGCTCTCCACCGGGCGCGCGCCCGGGACCGAGCTGGAGAAGACCCTGTGCACGGTGTTCGCCGAGGTGCTGGGGCTGGCCGAGGTCGGCGTCGACGACGACTTCTTCACCCTCGGCGGCGACAGCATCATGGCGATGCAACTCGTCAGCAGGGCCCGCGCGGCCGACGTGCGGATCACTCCGCGCCTGGTGCTCCGGCACCGTACGGTCGCCGGACTCGCCGAGGTGGCGACCACCACCGGAGCCGCCGACGCCCGCCCCGCCGACGACGGCACCGGCATCGTGCCGCTCACCCCGGTCATGCACTGGCTGCGCGAACTCGGCGGCCCGTTCCAGGGCTACCACCAGTCGGCCCTGGTCCGCACCCCCGCCACCCTGGACCGCCAAAAGCTCACGGCCGTACTACGAGCACTCGCCGACCGCCACGCGATGCTGCGCGCCACGCTGGTTCGTGACGGCGCGGGCGTCGACGGCCGCGCGGGTGAGGACGGCCGCGAGCAGGGCGCGCCGCAGGCGCCCCGTGAGGGGCGCGGGGAACTGCGCGACCAGCCCCCACTGACCGTCAGCCGACGCACGACCGCCGACGGCGAGGCCGGCAACGGCGAGGACGGCTACCGCGAGGTCGGCACCGGCGGCACCTGGAGCATCGCCGTCCCGCCCAAGGACTCCGTGGACCCTGGAACCTGGATCGAGCGGATCGACGTCACCGGCCTGGACGCCGAAGCACTGCGGACGGCGGTGGCGCAGGGCGCCCACACCGCCCGCGCGACCCTGGCCCCCGACGCCGGAACCATGGTGAAGGCGGTCTGGTTCGACGCGGGCGACGAGCCCGGCAGGCTCCTCCTGATGGCCCACCACCTCGTGACCGACGGTGTGTCGTGGCGCATCCTCCTGCCGGACATGGAGACCGCCTGGCGGGCGGTCGAGGCGGGCCGCCCCGCCGAGCTGCCGCCCGTCGACACGTCCTTCCGTACCTGGGCGCGCACGCTCGAAGAACTGGCCCAGGACCCGGCCCGCGAGGAGGAACTGCCCTTCTGGACCAGCGTGTTGGAAGGCGCCGCGCCCCTGCCGCTGAAGAGCCCGCTGGACCCGGTCCGCGACACGACCGGCACCGTACGGCGCCTTGAGCTGCGGCTGCCCGCCGAGCACACTGGCCCGCTGCTGTCAGCCGTGCCCTCCGCCTTCACCGCGAACGTCAACGACGTCCTGCTGACCGGCCTGGCGCTCGCCGTGGCCGACTGGCGGCGACGGCACGACGGCGGCGCCGGGGGACCGGTCCTGGTCGACCTGGAGAGCCACGGCCGCGACGAGGAGGTGGCAGGGGACGTCGACCTGTCCCGCACGGTCGGCTGGTTCACCAGCATCTTCCCCGTCCTCCTGGACCCCGGTCCCGTCGACCTGGACGCGGCCCTGGAGGGCGGCCCGGCCGTCGAGGAGGCACTGGACCGGACCCGCCGGCACCTCGCCTCACTGCCCGCGAACGGCGTCGGCTACGGCATGCTCCGCCACCTCAACCCCCGTACGGCACCGGTGCTCGCCGGCTTCGAGGCACCGCCGATCGAGTTCAACTACCTCGGCCGCTTCGGCATCCCCGAGGAGACGGACTGGTCGTACGCCCCCGAGGAGGACGTCTCCGACATCGGTCCCGAGCCCGGTATGCGCGAAGGGCACGCGCTGGGCATCAACGTGGTGACCGAGGACCGCGCCGACGGCCCCGTGCTGGCCGCCCACTGGTCCTGGCCGGAGGCGGTCCTGGACGAGGACGCGGTCCGCGACCTGGCGGAGACCTGGTTCCGGGCGCTCAGGGCACTGGTCGCCCGCGCGGCGGACCGCGCGACCGGGACGGCCGGCGACTAGTCCCATCCCTGCCACCCCCCCCATCAACCCCCAGCGAAACCAAGCGAGTCGGAGGACCCCATGAGCACCAACCCGTTCGAGAACCCCGAAGGCACCTACTCCGTGCTCGTCAACGACGAGGGCCAGTACAGCCTGTGGCCCGACTTCGTGGACGTGCCGGCCGGCTGGACCGTCGCGCACGGCCCCGCTCCCCGCCAGGAGTGCCTGGACCACATCGAGGTGAACTGGACGGACATGCGGCCCAAGAGCCTGGTGGAGCGGACGGCGGCGGACCAGGCCGGCTGAGCCGCGCCGATGCTCTCCACACGACTCACCAACGCCCGCATCCTCACCATGGACCCGGACCGTCCCGTCGCCCGCGAACTGGGCATCTGGCAGGGCCGGATCGTGGGCCTGGACGAGGAGGTGGCCGCCCTGCCCGCCCGCAGGGAGGTCGACCTCCAGGGCGCCACCGTGCTGCCCGGATTCATCGACAGCCATGTCCATCTGGCCTGGACCGGCTTCAAGGCCGGCACGCCGAGCATCGCACCGTGCCGGTCGGTCGAGGACGTACTGGCCGCGGTGGCGGAGGCGGTGGCACGCACACCTGAAGGGGGCTGGACCGACCTCGCGGGGTACGACCAGCGGGGTCTCGGCCGCCATCTGACCGCCGCCGAACTCGACACGGTCAGCGCCGGGCGCAAGGTGTTCCTGATGCACGTCTCCGGCCACGGCTGCATGGTCAACACCGCCGTCCTTGACCTGCTGCCCGCCGAACTCGCCGACGGGGACGGCTTTCTCGCCGAGGGAGCCATGGGGGCCGCGCGGGCCCTGCGACTGCCGTACTCCCAGCAGGAGTTGGCCGACGCCATCGGAGTCGCGGCGCGCGGCTGCCTGGCCGAAGGCATCACCGGCTGCGCCGAGGCGGGCATCGGGGGCGCCCTGTTCGGGCACAGCCCCGTCGAGCTGGGCGCGTACCAACTGGCCTCGGAGCAGGGCAAACTGCCCCTGCGCGTCCAGCTCATGGTGTCCGCGGACCGGCTGCGGCCCGTCGACGCGCACCACGACGACGGCATTCCCCGCGCCCTCGACCTCGGTCTGCGCACGGGCTTCGGCGGCGACCGGCTCTCCGTCGGCGCGCTGAAGATCTACACCGACGGCGGCATGATGGCCCGTACCGCCGCCCTCAGCCGCCCCTACGAAGGACTCGACCACACGGGCCAGTTGCAGGAGGACGCCGAGTCGCTCGCCGACACGATCGTCGACGGACATCTCGCGGGCTGGCAGCTGGCCGTCCACGCCATCGGCGACCGGGCGGCCGACGTGGCCCTCGACGCGCTGGAGCGGGCGCAGCGCCTGCGCCCGAGGCCCGGCGCCCGGCACCGCATCGAGCACGCGGGCCTCATCCGGCCGGACCAGCTGGAGCGCCTCGCGGGGCTGGGTGTGACCGCCGTGGTCCAGCCGAACTTCCTGCGGTACTTCGGCGACGACTACGCGGCCGTCATGGGGAAGGAGCGGGCACCCTGGCTGTACCGTGGACGGGGTTTCCTCGACCACGGCATCACGCTGGTCGGCAGTTCGGACCGGCCCGTCGCGGATGGATCGCCGCTCAGGGCGATCCAGTTCATGGTCGAGCGGGCCTCCACGTCGGGGCAGGTCATCGGCCCGGACGAGGGCATCACCGTCGACGAGGCACTGCGCGCCTACACCGTGGCCGGCGCCTTCGCCTGCCACTGGGAGGACCGCGCGGGCAGCCTCACACCGGGCAGGAGCGCGGACCTGGTCGTCCTGGGCGACGACCCCACGGGCGTCGACGTCTCGCGCATCGGTGACATCGACGTGGTCGCGACGTTCGTCGACGGCCGCGAGACCGAGGGAGGCGCACTGTGAGGACGCGCATCGACAGCGTGGAGACGTACGCCCATCTGTGGCAGGCGCCCGCGTACCCGCGCAGGTGGGTGCTCTGGGACACCGCGGGGGACGTCCTCGTCTTCGACCGGGACACCAACGGTCCGGTGGACATCGACGACGGGCCGGTGCGGGGCGAGGTCGTGCGCAGGATGCGTGCGGCGGGCGTACCGGAGAGCGACGAGTATCCGGGACGCCCTTGCGCGTGAGCCACTCGCCGCGGCGGACGCGCGGGTGACGGTCCGTCATTTCGGGGCCTGTCCCTCCGGGCGTCCGTCACTTCGGGCGTCCGTCACATGCTCTGTGCCGCCTTGCCGTGCAGCAGGTGACGGATCAGCTGGTTCGTCGTGCAGACGACGCCGGTCCGCGCGATCCATCGCAGGGCCATGGAGTGGTCCTCGGCGGAGTAGTCGGCCACGGCGTCGGCCACCACGAACGGCTGGATGTCGTGCATGAAGGCGTCCGCGGCCGTGAGCAGGATGCCAAGATGCGCCCGTACGCCGCAGAGGATCAGCTGATCGCGTCCCTCGGACCGCAGCAACCTGCCGAGATGGCTGCGCAGGAACGCGTTGTGGCGGACGTTGACCATCAGGTGTTCGCCCGCCCGGGGCCTGAGCGACGCCACGACCGCCGCGTCCCCGTCGGGCTCCGGGCCGATGCCGGGGCCCCAGATGTCGCGCATCAGACCGCGCTGGCCGGGACGCTGCTCGGCCGGTTCGGCGCTGAAGACGATCGGCATGCCGAGGGTGCCCGCCAGTTCGCGCAGGGTGGCGATGTTGTCGATCAGTTCCACGACGGGTGAGCAGTCCGGCGGGAACGCCTGGACGAAGTGGTTCTGCATGTCGTGGACGAGCAGCGCGGCCCGCGCCGGATCGATCGTCCAGGCCGGACCGGACGCGGGAACCGCTGAACGATCGGGCATGGCATAGGAGTTGATGACGGGCAAGGCCATGGGCGGACTCCTCCCTGGTGGCGTGGACACCCGAGCCCTCTCAGAGAAAGTTAGCTTAGCCTAAGCTAACTTGATGAGGGGTGGAGTGTCAGGCCTCCGATTGAGCCCGGGACCAGGAAATTCGACCAGGAAATTCGAGCAGGAACTTCGAGTGCGAGGGGGACCGGACCATGGCCGGCAGTACGTACCGGGACGCGTGGGGCATCCCGCATCTCCGGGCCGCCGATCCGCTGCGGCTGGCCTTCGCCCAGGGGCGGAACGCGGCACGCGACCGCGCCTGGCAGTTGGAGCTGGAACGCCACCGCTCCCAGGGCACCACCGCCTCCTTCCTCGGCGAGGGTGCCGTCCCCTGGGACCGCTTCGCCCGCCGGGCCCGGCTCGACGACACGGCCCGGCGCTGCTTCGACGCGCTGGAGGAGGAGACGGCAGCCTGGGTGCGCGCCTACGTCGAGGGAGTGAATGCCGGACTGACACGCGCGGCTGCGAGCGCACCCGAATTCACGGCCACGGGACTCACCCCGGAACCCTGGAACAACTGGACACCTCTCGCGGTGTGGCTCACCCACCACATCCTCTTCGCGGGATTCCCGACCAAGCTGTGGCGCGAGGAAGTGGCCCGCCAACTCGGCGACGAGGCGATGGAGTTGTTCGCCACGGACGACCCCGGTACCGCGGGCTCCAACGGCTGGACGGTCTCGGGCGACCGCACCGCCTCCGGGTTCCCGCTGATCGCGGGGGACCCGCACCGCTTCATCCAGAACCCCGGCTTCTACCAGCAGATCCACCTCTCGTGCCCGGAGTACGACGTCGTGGGGTTCGCCGTCCCCGGCGTTCCCGGCATCGCCCACTTCGGCCACACCGGGACCGTCGCCTGGGCCATCACCAACGCCATGTCCGACTACCACGACCTCTACCGGGAGCGGCTGCGCCGGACGGACGACGGCGCGGACGGCGGCATCGAGGCGCTGGGCCCCTCGGGCTGGCGGCCAGCCACCCACCACCGCGAGACCGTCCAGGTCGCGGGAGGCGACCCGGTCCAGATCGACGTGATCGAGACGGAACGTGGCCCGGTCGTCCTGGACGACCCCGAGGCCGACGGGCCCCTCGGAGGCATCAGCCTCCGCTACCCGCCCCGCGTCACCGAGGAACTGGGCTTCGACGTGCTCCCGGCCCTCCTGCGCTCCCGCACGGTCGCGGACCTGGACCGGGCCCTCGACCGCTGGATCGAACCGGTGAATGTCGTCCACGCGGCGGACACCTCCGGCGGTCTGCTGCACCGCGTCGCCGGATACGTGCCCACCCGCCACCGGGACAACCGGCTGCGGATCGTGCCCGCCTGGCGGACCGGCCACGACTGGCAGGGCCGCCACGACACCCCGCGCGCCGAGGTCGACGGCATCGCGGTGATGGCGAACGAACGGGGCCTCGCCGCCCCGCTCGGCGCGGAGTTCGCCCCGCCGTACCGCGCCGACCGCATCGCCGCCCTGCTGCGGAGGTCACGGGAGTGGACACCCCGGGGCATGGCCGCCATCCACATGGACACCCATCTCGCGGCGGCCGCACCCCTGTTGGGACTCGTCGAGCGGCTCGACGGACTCGGACCCGAGGCGGCGCGGCTGAGGGGACGGCTGCTGTCCTGGGACCGGCACATGGACGCCGACGGCTTCGCCGCCGCGGACTACGCCCGGCTGCGCTCCGCCGTCGTACGCCGGATCGCCGACACCCCGGAACTGGCCGGACTCGGAGCGCTGCGGTCGGCGTACCCCGTGGTGTTCGAGCCCTGGCTGCACCTCACCGGGAAGGTCGCCTTCGCGCTGGAGAACCTGCTGGCCACCGCACTGCTCCCGGGACTGGACCGGCCGGCGGTCGTACGGGCCGCGCTGGAGGAGGTCGCCGGCGCGGAGGCCGTCACCTGGGGTGAACTGCACCGGTTCGCGCCCGTCCGCCTCCTCCCGGCCCCCGAGGGCGAGCCCTGGCCCGGCCTCGGCGGCGACCACGACTGCGTACTGGCCACGTCGAGCACCCCCGGCGTCACCGACCTCAGCTCCCGGGGCCCCTCCGCCCGGTACGTATGGGATCTCGCCGACCGCGACAACAGTCTCTGGGTCGTCCCCCTGGGCGCCCACGGCACACCGGGCGACACCCATCACCGGGACCAGCTCCCTCTCTGGCTGCACGGCGAACTAGCCCCCGTCATCACCGACTTCGCCCAGCTCGTCGAGGAACCCGACGACGACTGAGGGCGCGTACTGTTCAATGAAGGTGAACGCCCGACGCGCGACCCGTCGCCCTGGAGAGGAGTCGCCCGTGCCCCCTGTCGTGGTGCCGCCGGTCGGCGCGCGCATCCGCCGGGCGCGCACGGCACGAGGAATGAGCCTGCGCGCGCTGGCCCGGGAGATCGGGGTGTCCGCCAGCCTCGTCTCGCAGATAGAGACCGGCAAGAGCCAGCCGTCGGTGAGCACCTTGTACGCGATCACGACCGCGCTCGCCATCCCGGTGGAGTCGCTCTTCGACGCCGAGGACGATCCGGCCCCGGCGCCCGCCCCCGCCCCGCCGCTCGCCTCCGCCTCGGCGCCCGTCCCCGCGCCCCTCCCCGTCCCGGTGGGCGCGCCGCCCGGCGGAGGCACCGTCCTGCACGCGCTCGCCGCCTTCGCCGCCAACCCCCGGCGCAGGATCGGCCCGCTGGTCAGCGGCGGTGAACGGGAGGTGCTTGAGCTGGACTCGGGTGTCGTGTGGGAGCGCCTCGGCCGGGTGCCGGGAGCGGACGTCGACTTCCTGCTCGTGACCTACCGCCCCGGCGGAGCCTCCTCCGGCACGGGCGGTCTGATGCGGCACGCCGGAACCGAGTACGGCTACCTGACCTCCGGCGAACTGGTCCTCACCCTCGGCTTCGACGAGTACGTGATCCGCCCCGGCGACGCGGTCAGCTTCGAGTCGACGACCCCGCACCGCTACCGCAACGACGGCGACGAACCGGCCGTGGGTGTCTGGTTCGTGTTCAGTATGCCTTGACACTTCTCGCGGACGGTCGTTCACTCCGGATGAGGGTGGTGGTCGTCATGGCAATCCGCACCTACGGACCGAACGCCGTCGACTGGGAACAGCGCATCGACCTCGACCGGCTCCGCACGGAACGGTTGCAGCGGCTCCACACGGCCCTGAACCGCAGCGAGTTGGGCGCCCTGCTGAGCTTCGACTTCGCCAACATCCGCTACATGTCGTCCACCCACATCGGCACCTGGGCGATGGACAAGCTGATCCGCTTCGCGCTCCTCGTCCGCGGCGGCGAACCGGTCGTCTGGGACTTCGGCTCCGCCGCCCGCCACCACCAGCTGTACAACCCGTGGCTCGACCACGGCGACGGCAAGGAGGACGGCCCGCCCACCGGCGCCCGCGCGGGCATCTCCACCCTGCGCGGCGCCTTCCACCCGGACGCCGGGATCGGCGTCGACGTCGCGGCGAAAGTGGCCGCCGAACTGCGCGAACACGGCCTGGCGGACGAACCGTTGGGGGTCGACCTCGCCGAGATGCCCGTCCTGCACGCCCTCAAGGAGCAGGGCATCGACGTCGTCGACGGCCAGCAGGTCTTCCTGGAGGCCCGCAGGGTCAAGACACCGGACGAGATCTCCCTGCTCACCCAGGCCTGCTCGATGGTCGACGCCGCCTACGAGGAGCTGTACGCCCATCTGCGGCCGGGCGTGCGCGAGAACGAGTGCGTGGGCCTCGTCTCCAAAGTCCTCTACGACCTGGGCAGCGAGTACGTCGAAGGCGTCAACGCGATCTCC
This sequence comes from Streptomyces liliiviolaceus, assembly GCF_018070025.1. Classification (NCBI taxonomy): domain Bacteria; kingdom Bacillati; phylum Actinomycetota; class Actinomycetes; order Kitasatosporales; family Streptomycetaceae; genus Streptomyces; species Streptomyces liliiviolaceus. The sequence continues at coordinate 6,529,391 of NZ_JAGPYQ010000001.1, read as the reverse complement.
GGGGAACGCTGTTCACCGCATCCGCACGTCTACAGCGACCGGCTGATCCGCCCCGGGGACCCCGCCTTCTTCGACATCCTGCACAGCCACCTCGGCTACCGCACCTGCTACTACCGCACGTTCGCCGTCGGCAGCGCCTCACCCGCGCAGCGCGACGCGTACATCCGCTGCCGCGCCTACATGGACGAGGCGATCGCGCTGGTCCGGCCGGGCGCCACCACCGCCGACATCGTCGAAGTCTGGCCCCGGGCCGAGGAGTTCGGCTTCCCCGACGAGACCGCCGCGTTCGCCCTGCAGTACGGGCACGGAGTGGGTCTGTCCATCTGGGAGAAGCCCATCTTCAGCCGCCTCGTCTCGCTCGACCATCCCGAAGTCCTCGAAGAGGGGATGGTGTTCGCGCTGGAGACGTACTGGCCGGCGGCGGACGGCTGGTCGGCGGCCCGCATCGAGGAAGAGGTCGTCGTCACCGCCGACGGGTGCGAGGTGATCACCAAGTTCCCGGCGGAGGAACTTCTCGTCGCGGGCCGCAAGTACTGGACCGTCGGCGGCGAACTGAACACCCGCCGCGAGTCCCAGTCCCATCTGAACACCCGCGAGGGCAGGGGCGGACGATGACCGCCGCCCCGAGGACCGCGGACGTATCGGACACCGCCGAACTCCTCGCCCTCTACGAGGAGATGGCCGTGATCCGGCGTACGGAGAAGGCCGCCCACGACCTGTTCCTGTCCGGCCTCGTCAAGGGCACCACCCACCTCGCCGCCGGACACGAGGCCGTCGCGGTCGGCGCGAGCGCGGCCCTGCGCGACGACGACTACGTGTTCGCCACCTACCGCGGCCACCACCACGCCCTGGCCCGCGGCGCGACCCCCGAGGAGTGCCTCGCCGAACTGATGAGCCGGGCGAGCGGCCTGTGCGGCGCCAAGGGCGGCTCGATGCACCTCACCAAGGCGTCGGGCAACATGCTCGGCTCGTACGCGATCGTCGGCGCCCATCTCCCCATGGCGGTGGGCGCCGCCTGGTCGGCCCGGCTGAGAGGGACCGGGCAGATCGCCGTGGCCTTCTTCGGCGACGGGGCCACCAACATCGGCGCCTTCCACGAGGCCCTCAACCTGGCCGCCGTATGGAAGCTGCCCGTGCTGTTCGTCTGCGAGAACAACCTCTACATGGAGTACACCCCGATCGCCGACGTGACCGCCGTGGCCCACCCCGCGGCCGACCGGGCGCCCGCCTACGGCATCCCCGGAGAGATCGTCGACGGCAACGACGTGGTCGCCGTACGGGAGGCGGTGGACCGGCTGGCGGGCCGGGCCCGGGCGGGGGACGGGCCCGGCCTCCTTGAGGCGCAGACCTACCGGCACTTCGGCCACAGCCGCGCGGACCCCGCGACCTACCGCCCGGCCGAGGAGGTGGAGCGCTGGCTCAAGCACGACCCGCTCGACCTGGCACGCGGCCGGCTCGCCGAACTCGGGGTGCCGGCCGGGACGGTCGCCGCCGCGGACGGGCGCGCCGAGGCCGTCGTACAGGCGGCGGTCGAGGCCGCGAAGAACGCGCCCGCGCCCGATCCCCGGGACGCGCTGACCGACGTATGGGCCGACGGAGGTGCGCGATGGCGGACGTGATCACCTACCGGCAGGCCGTCGCCGAGGGCATCGCGCGGGAGATGCGGCGCGATCCGGCGGTGGTGTGCCTGGGGGAGGACATCGGCGCGGCGGGCGGGGTGTTCAAGACGACGGCCGGGCTGCACGAGGAGTTCGGTTCCGGGCGGGTGTGGGACACGCCGATCTCCGAGCAGGCCATCGTCGGGGCGGCGATGGGCGCCGCGATGACCGGGATGCGGCCCGTCGCGGAGATCATGTTCTCGGACTTCCTCGCCTGCTGCTGGGACTACCTCGCCAACGAGATCCCCAAGGTCCGCTACATGACAGGCGGTCAGGTGACCGTCCCGCTCGTGGTGCGCACGGCCAACGGCGGCGGCCTCGGCTTCGGCGCACAGCACTCCCAGGCCACCGAGAACTGGGCGCTGACCGTCCCCGGACTGAAGATCGCGGCCCCGGCCACGCCCGCCGACGTGATCGGCATGATGGCCGCCGCGATCCGCAGCGACGACCCCGTGGTCTTCTTCGAGCACAAGGGACTGCTCGCCACCAAGGGGCCGCCCGCGCCACCGGACCACGTCGTCGAACTGGGACAGGCGGCCGTCCTGCGCGAGGGCGACGACGTCACGCTCGTGGCCCTCGCCTCGATGGTGCCCCTGGCGCTGGCCGCCGCCGAGCGGTTGGCCGAGGAGGGCATCGACGCGGAGGTCGTCGACCTACGCTGCCTCGTCCCCCTCGACGCGATGACCGTCCTCGGCTCCCTCGCGAAGACCTCACGGCTCGTGACCGTCGAGGAGAACCCCTACCAGGGCGGCTGGGGCGGCACCCTCGTGTCGATCGTCGCCGACGAGGGCTTCGGCCTCCTCGACGCACCCGTGCGCAGGGTCGCCGCCGCCTGCGTGCCGCTGCCGTTCGCGGACGTGCTCGAAGCAGAGGTCATCCCGACCGTCGACAAGGTCGTGGCGACGGTCCGCGACCTCAGCGCGTACTGAACCGGGCCCCGGACGGCTCACCCGACTCGGAACCCGGCATGGAACCCCGCATGGAACTCGGCATGGAGAGAGGCGAGTAGGGCGATGACCAACCGAATGCTGCTGCGCTCGGGCCACGTGCTCTCGATGGACCCCGCCATCGGGGACCTGCCCGGCGGTGACGTCCTGATCGAGGACGGCAGGATCGCCGCGGTCGCACACGAAATCGACGCGGACGCGGACGTGCTCGACATGACGGGCCGCATCGTCCTGCCCGGCTTCGTCGACACCCACCGGCACACCTGGGAAGCCCCCATCCGCGGCTGCGCGCCCGACGCCACCCTCGACGACTACTTCGTCGAGGTCCTGGACACCTACGCGCCCGTCTACCGCCCCGAGGACGTGTACGCGGGCAACCTGGCGGGCTCGCTGGAGTGCCTGAACGCCGGCATCACGACCCTCGTCGACTGGTCCCACATCAACAACACACCCGAACACCCCGACGCGGCGGTCCAGGCCCTCACCGAGGCCGGCATCCGCGCCCAGTACGCGTACGGCAGCGCCAACACCTCGCTCGCCGACTACTGGTACGAGAGCAAGATCGCGATACCCGGCGACGACGTACGCAGGGTCCGCGAACGCCACTTCTCCTCCGACGAGGGTCTGTTGACGATGGGCCTCGCCACCCGCGGCCCCGGCTTCTGCATCAACGACGTCGTCGAGGCCGAATGGCACCTCGCCCGCGAACTGGGCATCCCCCTCACCGTCCACGCCGGCATGGGACGGCTCGCGGGCCGCTTCGGCATGGTCAAGCAACTCCACGGCCTCGGTCTCCTCGGCCCCGACACCACCTATGTCCACTGCTGCTACTTCAGCGAGGAGGAGTGGCGGATGGTCGCCGACAGCGGCGGCACCGTCTCCATCGCCCCGCAGGTGGAGACACAGATGGGGCACGGCTGGCCGCCCGTGATGAAGGCCATCGAGCACGGCCTGCGGCCCTCTCTGAGCATCGACGTCGTCACCACCGTGCCCGGCGACATGTTCACCCAGATCCGCGCCGCCTTCGGCGCCGAGCGGGCCCGCGTGAACGCAGAGTGCTGGCAGGCCGACAGTCCCGTCCCCGAAAACATGTTGACGGCACGTCGGATGCTGGAGATCGCGACCGTCAACGGCGCGCACGTCGCAGGGCTCGAAGACCGGACCGGCTCGCTGACCCCGGGCAAGCGCGCCGACGTCGTGGCGATCGACGCGACGGCACTCAACATCGCGCCGCTCATCGACCCGGTGGCCGCCGTGACACTGAGCGCGGACGTCTCCAACGTCGAGACGGTCATCGTCGACGGCGTCGTCCACAAGCGCGACGGCAGGCTCCTCGCCGACGTCGGGCGGGCGCGGCGCCTGGTCGAGGAGTCCCGCGACCGCCTCGCCGAAGCGGCCGAGGCGCGTGGGAAGCAGCAGGCATGACACACCACGTGATCCGGCGGGCGGCGGACGCCACCTTCGCCGCCCCAATCCAACTGCGCGACTACACAAGGGGATTCACCCGGTGGTCGGTGGTGGGCGAGGAGGACGGCTCCGTACACACGGGCTTCGGAGTGTGCGAACTGGCGCCGGACGGGACGGTCGGAGCCCACGTCCACTCGTACGAGGAGTCCTTCCATCTGCTGTCGGGGACCGTGATCCTCGATACGCCCGAGGGCTCGTACCTCCTCGAAGAAGGTGACTACGGGCTGCTGCCGACGGGGGTCCCGCACGCCTGGCGCGGCGGCGGGGACACCGTCGCGCGCTGGGCGGACATGCTCGCGCCGGTACCGAGGGCCCGCTACGGGCACGACACCCGGGTGGTGCCCGCCCTGCCCGTCCGCGAGCCGGTCCGCATCGACGTACGCGACCCGCGCACCCGCTCCTTCGGCCACTTCGAGCCCGCCCAGATGGACCCGGGAAAACAGTCCCAGGACCTCCTGTCGGTGTCGGCCAGCATGCGCACCGCGCTGCTCGTCTACAGCGGGATCACGGTGAAGATGATGGTGGACGCCGATCTGGGCGCGGTCGCCTCGACGATGTTCATGGTCCAGTACGCGGCCGACGGCGTCGCGGGCGCCCACGACCACCCCTTCGAGGAGACGTATCTGATCGTCGAGGGCGTGGTCGACGCCACCTTCGACGGCGAGCGGTACCGGCTGGGAGTGGGCGACGCCGCCTGGGCGGGCGCCGGTTGCGTCCACGGCTTCAGCAACGCCGGTACGGGACCGGTGCGTTGGCTGGAGACCCAGGCACCGCAGCCGCCGTCGCGCCACTCGTACCGGTTCGCGCGCGACTGGGACCACCTGCGGGACGTACTGGAGGCAAGGGAGGCGGAGTCGTGAGTGGTGTCGTCGTGGTCGGAGGTACGGCCGGTATCGGTCTCGCGATCGCCCGTGCCCGCGTGGAACGCGGTGACGACGTCGTCCTCACCGGACGCGACGCCCACCGGGCCGGCACGAGGGCCAAGGAGATCGGCGCGCGCGGGCTGGCCCTCGACCTCTCCAGGCCGCAGGAGATCGCCCCCGCGCTGGCCGGTGTCGAGCACGTCGACCATCTGGTGCTCGCCGGAATCTCGCGCGACCGGAACACCGTCACCGAGTACGACGTCGAGGCCGCGCTGCACCTCGTGACCCTCAAACTCGTCGGCTACACCGAGGTCGTCCACACACTGCTGCCGCGGATGACCGAGGAGAGCGCCGTCGTGGTCTTCGGCGGACAGGCCAAGGAACGGCCCTATCCTGGCGCCACCACCGTCGCGACGGTGAACGCGGGCGTCACCGGCCTGGTGCGCACGCTCGCCCTGGAACTCGCCCCGATCCGCGTCAACGCCGTCCACCCGGGGATCGTCGGCGACAGCCCGTTCTGGGCGGACAAGCCCGCCGACATGCTGGAGGGCTACCGTGCGCAGACACCCACGGGACGGCTCGCGCGGATGCGGGACGTCGTGGACGCGGTGGACTTCCTGCTCCGCAACACGGCGGTCAACGGCGTCGACCTCGCGGTGGACGGCGGGTGGACCCTGCGCTGAAAAACCGCGCCGGCCGCACCCTCACAGCTGCGGCCGGCTCGGATCGTGGCCCAGGGTCATCAGCCGATGGCGGCGCCGGGTCTCCTCGGCCTCCGACGCCTGCTCCGACGCGCGCTCGGGACCGGTCTCCGCGGTGACGGTGTCCACGACCTCGTACATCACGTCGAGATCGTCCTCGGTGAGATCGATACGCCGTTTCTGGAGAATGGCCAGCACATGCTCGCCGGTCGGGGCGCCCGCGTGTTCGGGCGGCGCCACGGACTCCTCGGACGCCTCGTTCACCTGGAGCCAGGCGGCCAGCTCCTGTGAGGTCATGTTCACCACGCGGTGGAACTCGGCCCACAACGCGTCGAGTTCGAGGGCGTCGGCCATCGGGTGTCCCTTTCGTCCGGAGCTTCTCGTCGGCTTCTTGTCCGTAGCCTTCGTGTGCTGCCTGCCTGCCCGGAAGGAGCGGTTTCACGCAAGCATGTCGTCCACGAAACGTGTCACATCGGCCAGCACCGTGTCCTTGACCGTCTCGTTGAACACCTCGTGCTGGGCGCCCGGGTACACCCGCTCGTCCCACTCGGTGCCGCGCAGCTCCTCGACACCGACCCGGCTGGCGGCCAGGGGCACGATCCGGTCGTCGTCCCCGTGCAGCCACAGCAGTGGGAGAGTCCCCACGTCACCGCTCTTGGAGATGGTGTCCAGGGTGCGGACGAAGGCCTCCAGCGTGGGCCGCTTGAACGGACCGTGCCACACGAGGGGGTCCGCCGCGTACGCCCGTCCCACCGCCGGATCGCGCGAGAGCGCCGTCGGGTCGATGGGGACCTCGGGCAGCGGATCGAGCGCGAGCAGCTGATGCAGCGGCCCCCAGCTCCCGATCACCGGCCCCGACAGGACGAGCCCGGCCAGCCCGTCCCCGTACCGCTGGGCGTACCGCGCCGCGATCAGGCCGCCCATCGAGTGGCCGATCAGCACGACCGGCACACCCGGGTACGTGTCCCGGGCCAGCAGCTCCACCGCGTGGACGTCGCTCACCACGTCCTCGAAGTCCTCGATCAGCACGCGCTCGCCGCCGGACTTCCCGTGCCCCAGGTGGTCGGGGCCGAACACCGCCGCGCCATGCCCGTGCAGCACGTCGGCGACGTACTCGTAACGGCCGATGTGCTCGCCGTACCCATGGACCAGCAGCGCCACGTACCGCGGTCGTTCCCGTGGCCATTCGCGTGCCGTGATGCTGCTCCGGGTGCCCGTGAGGGTGTGTTCGCGGGAGTCGGCCATGGGTCCTCCATCGGCGTCGGCGAAGGTTCGAGGGCGATCTTCGCAAAGGGTGGGAAGGCGGTCCAGGGCGCCCGGCCGATGGCGGTGGCAGGGGACACCTGTCGGAGATCCCCGCCGGGGGTCACCTGTCGAGACGCCCCTGACAGGGCCGGATAGGTGGGCATAGCATCGGTCCCCGCATGAACACGATGACGCTCTGGAACATCACTGCCTGGGAGTTCGCCGCGCTCGCCGCCGCGGCTCTGCTCGTCGGCTTCTCCAAGACCGCCGTGAGCGGGGCCAACACCGTCAGCCTCGCGATCTTCGCGGCGGTCCTGCCGGCCAGGGCGTCCACGGGGGTGCTGCTGCCCATCCTGATCGTCGGGGACGTGCTCGCCGTCCTCACCTACCGGCGGCACGCGCACTGGCCGACCCTGTGGAAGCTGTTCCCCGCGGTCGCCGCGGGCGTGGTCGTCGGCACGGTGTTCCTGGTGTGGGCCGACGACGCGATGGTGCGTACGTCGATCGGGGCGATCCTGCTGTTCATGGCCGGGGTCACCGTGTGGCGCCGCCGGAAGGCCGAGGCCGGGGGCGCGGAGACGGACGAGGAGCCCGACTCGGTGGCCACGCGGACCGGCCGGATCAAGGCCCGCTCGTACGGGGTGATGGGCGGTTTCACCACGATGGTCGCCAACGCGGGCGGCCCGGTGATGTCGATGTATCTCCTCTCCGCGGGCTTCCGCAAGCTCGGCTTCCTGGGCACCTCCGCCTTCTTCTTCCTGATCGTCAACGTCTCCAAGGTCCCCTTCAGCGTCGGCCTCGGCCTGATCGACGGCCACTCCCTGCTCCTGGACGCGGCGCTCGCGGCGTTCGTCCTCCCGGGTGCCCTGATCGGCAAATGGGCGGTGGACCGCATCAACCAACGCCTGTTCGAACGCCTGGTGATCGCGGCGACGATCCTGGGCGGCCTGCAACTGCTGTTGCGCTGAACAGCGCCGTTTTTCAGGGGCGCGGGGAACTGCGCGATCAGCCACATCGGACCCGCAGAAAACCGACAATCCCCCCAGTGGAACGTCTACCCTGAGCCCATGTCCGAGGCATCCACGCACCAGGACCCACCGACATCAGGCCACGGCCAAGACCACGGCCACTACCTCCCCATCGCCGACCACGGCCTCATCGGCGACCTGCGCAGCGTCGCCCTGGTAGGCACCAACGGCACCATCGACTGGTACTGCTGCCCCTCCTTCGACGCCCCCAGCGTCTTCGCCTCGATCCTCGACGCGGACAAGGGCGGCTCCTTCGAGCTGGCGGCCGCCGTCCCGGCCAGGACCAAGCAGTTCTACTTCCCGGACACCAACGTCCTGCTCACCCGCTTCTTCACGGAGGACGGCGTCGGCGAGATCCAGGACTTCATGCCGGTCGAGGGCGACGGCGACGGGCACAGCGACGGCGGCGGGACGGAGGCGGACCGGCACCGGCTGATCCGCCGCGTGCTGTGCGTACGCGGCTCGGTCCCCTTCCACGCGCGCGTGGCACCCCGCTTCGACTACGCGGCGCAGCCGCACACCGCCCGGATCCACGACGACATGGTGGTCTTCGAGTCCAAGAACCTGTCGCTCGCCCTGACCTCCACCGAGCCGCTCGCCTGCGACGGACTCGACGCGACGGCGGACTTCAAACTCCACGAGGGCGAGTCCGCGGTCTTCGCCCTCGACCAGGTCAGCGGTGACATAGAGCCCCGTGGCTGCCCGCGCGCCGAGGCGGAGAAGCTGTTCGGCGCCACCGTGGCGTTCTGGCGGAACTGGCTGACCGCCTCCCAGTACCGCGGCCGGTGGCGCGAGATGGTGCACCGCTCCGCGCTGACCCTCAAACTGCTCACCTACGCGCCGACCGGGGCGATCGTGGCCGCCGCGACGACCAGCCTGCCCGAGCAGATCGGCGGCGAACGCAACTGGGACTACCGGTACGTGTGGGTGCGCGACGCGGCGTTCTGCGTGTACGCGCTCCTGCGCCTGGGGTTCACCAGCGAGGCCAAGTCGTTCATGGCGTTCACGGCCAGGCACATCAGCCCCGGCGACGGCCGCCCCGCGGGCCCGCTGCAGATCATGTACGGCATCGACGGGCGCACCGACCTGCACGAGGAGGAGCTCGGCCACCTGGAGGGGTACCAGGGCTCCGCCCCCGTCCGGATCGGCAACGCGGCGGCCGACCAGCTCCAGCTCGACATCTACGGCGCCCTCATCGACTCGGTCTACCTCTACGACAAGTGGGCCCAGCCGATCTCCAGCGACCAGTGGGACGACATCTGCGCCCTGGTCGAGTGGGTCTGCGACCACTGGGACCAGCCCGACGAGGGTGTCTGGGAGACCCGCGGCGGCCGTAAGAACTTCCTCTACTCCCGGCTCATGTGCTGGGTGGCGATCGAGCGGGCGATCAGGCTGGCGAACCGCAGGGGCCTGCCCGCGGACCTCCCGCGCTGGCGCGGCGCCCGCGACACGATCTACCGGCGGATCATGGACCGCTGCTGGTCACCGGCGCGCAAGGCCTTCGTCCAGCACGAGGACGACGACGTGCTGGACGCGGCGGTGCTGATGATGCCGCTGGCCAAGTTCATCTCGCCGACGGACCCGAAGTGGCTCTCCACGCTCGACGCACTCACCGAGGACCTGGTCTCCGACTCGCTGGTCTACCGCTACGACCCGAAGGTGAGCCCCGACGGCCTGCGCGGCGAGGAGGGCACGTTCTCGATCTGCTCCTTCTGGTACGTCGAGGCGATGACCCGGGCCGGCCGGCTCGACGAGGCACGCCTGGCCTTCGAGAAGATGCTCACCTACGCCAACCACCTCGGCCTGTACGCGGAGGAGATCAGCCACACCGGTGAACAACAGGGCAACTTCCCCCAGGCCTTCACCCATCTGGCGCTGATCAGCGCGGCCTTCAACCTGGACCGCGCCCTGGGCTGAGCCCCCTAGGGCTGCGCCCCGTAAGGGGCAGCCCCCTAAGGGGCGCGGGGAACTGCGCGGCCAGCCACGACGCACTCGCAGTGGGCGTACGAGGTGCAGGGGCAGGTCCGGTCCGGTTCTCGACTGCGGCTGCGTGGGGGCGGGCCGCGCAGTTCCCCGCGCCCCTTACGGGGCCGGGGCCGGGGCCGTGGCGAGGGCCCTGGGCCCCTGCCCCGCCGACGCCCCGTCCGTCAGGTCCTCGACCAGCAACCGCTTCGCGATGCTGTCGACGGCGACCCGAAGCTCCGCCCCCGAGGGACGACCGAGGTCCTGCTCGACGCGGTCGGAAAGCCAGCGCCCCCACGCCTCACCGATGACACCCGCCTCGCGGGCCCCGGCCTCGGTATGGGAGAAGAGGTTCCCCTCATGAGTGAGGTACCCCTCGTCCACCATCCGCTGGAACACGGGCACCAGCACTTCCGGCGGCACCCGCCGACGCGCGGCGATCAGCGACAGATTCGCATGACCGACCATCCGGGTGAACATCTCGACCTGCATGACGGCCCAGGCTCCCGCGATGTCCAGCCGGGTGTCCGCCCCGATGACGATCCGGCGCAGCTCGTCGGACTTGGTACCGCCGAGGATCTTCCCGACCGTGGCCTCCAGCCGCTGCCGGTTGTCGGCCGCCGACGGTGTCGCGAACCCCTCGCCCATGTCGGTGGACCCCATGCGCGCGCTGTCGCGCAGCTGCACCTGCTTGAGGAACAGGGAGACCAGGAAGCCGAGCGCCGCCACCGGCACGGTCCACAGGAAGACGGTCTGCAGCGTTTCCGCGTACGCCTGGACGAGAGGCGCGGCGGTCGCCGACGGCAGATCGTGCAGCCCCTCCGGGCTGGTCGCCGCCTTGGTGAGCGTCCCGGGATCGGTCCCGCTCGTCCGGGCCGCCTCGGCGATCCCGTCCGCCAGGTTCGGCTTCAGCGTGTTGGCGTAGATCGTGCCGAAGACCGCGGTCCCGAAGGAACTGCCGAGCGTACGGAAGAAGGTGACGCCGGACGTCGCGGTGCCCAGGTCGGTGTACTCGACGGTGTTCTGCACGGCGATGGTGAGGACCTGCATGCACAGCCCGATCCCCGCCCCGAGCACGAACATGTAGAGCGAGGAGAGCCAGGTGCTGGTGCCGCTGTTCATCAGGGAGAGCAGATAGAGCCCGAGGCCCATCACCAGCGAGCCGACGATGGGGAAGAGCCGGTAGTGGCCGGTCTTGCTGATCACGTTGCCGCTGAACACCGACGCGATGAGCAGCCCGACGACCATGGGCAGCGTGCGTACGCCGGAGATCGTCGCCGAGTCGCCGTCCACGTACTGCAGATACGTCGGCAGGAACGTCATCGCGCCGAGCATCGCGAAGCCCACGATGAAGCTGAGGATCGAGCAGACCGTGAAGACGGGGTTGCCGAACAGGCGCATCGGCAGCATGGGTTCGGCCGCGCGGGTCTCCACCCGGCAGAAGCCCGCGAGGGCGACGACACCGCCGGCGAAGAGACCGATGATGGTGGGGGAACCCCAGGCGTACTCGTTGCCGCCCCAGCTCGTCGCCAGGATCAGGGCGCTGGCGCCGATCGCCACCAGCGCGATGCCGAGATAGTCGATCACCGGCTGGGACGGCGACTTCACCACCGGGATCGTGCGGGCCGCGGCGACCACGACGAGGATCGCGATGGGGACGTTGACGTAGAACGCCCAGCGCCAGGTCAGATGGTCGGTGAAGAGGCCGCCGAGCAGGGGCCCGATCACGGTGGCGACACCGAACACCGCGCCGATCGCACCCTGGTACTTACCGCGCTCCCGCAGCGGGATCACGTCGGCGATCAGGGCCATCGCGGTGACCATCAGACCGCCCGCGCCGATGCCCTGCATGGCCCGCCAGGAGATCAGCAGGAGCATGTTCGAGGAGAGGCCGCACAGGAACGAGCCGGTGATGAAGATGATCGCCGACGCCTGGAAGACGAGTTTGCGGCCGAACAGGTCACCGAACTTGCCGACGAGGACCGTGGCGACGGTCTCCGCCAGCAGATAGCTGGTGACCACCCACGACATGTGCTCAGCGCCGCCGAGGTCCGACACGATCGTGGGCAGGGCGGTGCCCACGATCGTCTGGTCCAGCGCGGCCAGCAGCATGCCCAGCATGATCGTCACGAAGACGACGTTGCGGCGCCGCTTGTCCAGCACGGGCGGCTGCGTGGCGGGCGCCTCGGCGGCGGGCGGTCCGGCGGCGGGTCCGGCGGTGTCGATGGTCGTCACACCGGTCAGCTTCACACCGGCCGGTGGGGTGTGCATGCGGGGCCGTCCGCATGGGGGTGCGGGCCGCTTGCCGCGAGGGAGGAAGGGAGGGAGGGACGGGGTCCTGGGTCAGCCGGACCCGGGGCCACACTCGTCTCCGGGACCGCCCTTGTCGCCGGGAGTGCCGTCATCCCCGGGACCGCCGTCATCCCCGGGACGCCGCCTGCGCAGCAGATACGTGTCCATGATCCAGCCCTTGCGCGCGCGGGCCTCCGCACGCAGCGCGACGATACGGGGAGCCGTCTCCGCCAGGGGGCCGGAGGCGAGGATCTCGTCCGGGGTGCCCAGATAGGCGCCCCAGTAGATGTCGATGTCCTCGCCGCTGTCGGCGTACCGCTGGAACGTCTGATGGGCGTCCAGCATGACGACCACGTCGTCGACACCCTCGGGAAGGCCCTCGGCGAGCCGCCGGCCCGTGGTGATCTGCACGGGACGCGCCACCCGGTTGAGCCCGGTGCGGTGACGCGCGGCGAGGGACGACACGCTGCTGATGCCCGGCACGACGTCGTACGCGAAGGCCACGGCACCCCGCTCCAGGATCTCCTCCAGGACGCCCAGCGTGCTGTCGTACAGCGAGGGGTCGCCCCAGACGAGGAACGCCCCGGTCCCGTCCTCGCCCAGTTCCTCGGCGATCAGCCGCTCGATGACACCGGCACGGGCGCTGCGCCACTCCCCGACGGCGGGGGAGTAGCCCGCGCCCTCGGCCGTACGGTCGCGCTCGGGATCGCGCGCCTCGACCGTCCGGTACGTCCCCTCCGGCAGATGCGCGCCGAGAATGTCACGGCGCAGCCGCACGAGGTCCGCTTTCACCTCGCCCTTGTCCAGGATGAAGAACACCTCGGTGTCCCTCAGCGCCTTGACCGCCTGGAGGGTCAGCTGGTCGGGGTCGCCCGCGCCGATGCCGATGACATGAATCCTTCGCACGCCCCGAGTCTGCCCCACGGCGTCACGGCCCCGGTCACCCCACCCGACGGCAAGCGGCCTACGTGTCGCCGCCGCGCAATCGCGGCGCCCACACCGACGCCTCCACGGCGGCTTCGTCCCGCTCCACGACCCCCGCCAACTCGCGCGCCCAGGAGGCGAGTTCGGCCAACGCGAGCCCGTACGGCCGCGGGTTGCCGGAAGCCGTACCCCACTCCTCGACCGCCCCGGCCCCCCGCCGCAGCAGCCGGGCCCCGCCCGTCACGTTCCCCCGCGCCGAGTGCGTGAGCCCCACCGCGAGCTGGGCGAGGCCCCGCCACAGTGCGCGCTCCTCGTCGGGGCCCGACTTCCAGGCGTCCTCGAAGACCTCGTGCGCGTGGAACGGCTTCCCCGCCGCCAGCAGCTCCTGGGCCTCGGTGACGGTGTCCTCGGGGGCGCGCACCACCCCCTCGGGCTGCCGCTCCACACCGTCCACCCCGTACGGCAGGGGCCGCCCGAGCCCGTCCCGGGGCCGGGCGTTGCGTGCCCGGCCCTCCGTGTCCCGGTCCCGCCTGTCGCCGGAAGCGCCGTCAGAGGTGTGGCCAGAGGTGTTGCTCATGCACCGATTGTCCCCCCTCACTCGCCGTCTTCGAGGCACACCTCTGTGTGCGGTAAGGTTCTGTTCGCGCGATCACGCGGTTCACCACCGCGAGACGCATCGGGACGTGGCGCAGCTTGGTAGCGCACTTGACTGGGGGTCAAGGGGTCGCAGGTTCAAATCCTGTCGTCCCGACGATGCGAAGGGTCTTCGCAGGCGAGAGCCTGCGGGGCCCTTTTCGCGTGGGCCGCATTCCGGATTGCGCTGTCGAGTGCGCTGTTCACGGCCGAGATGTTCGTGCTCTTGGCCACAACTTGCACGGCATTAAGTGCGGTGTTGTGCCGTCCTCTTGGGTGAGCGGGCCCATGCTTCACTGATCAGTGCTCCGATGCTCCGGAGATTGATTCAATGGTTGAGGATTTTTTGCGGAGGCGGCAGGAACGCCAGTGGGCGCTGGTTCGCGGAATCGGTAATTCGGCCGCTCGCGAGGATCCTCTTCTTGTGCCACAGGGGCATTGACTGGTCTCATAAGGGGTTTGACGCACGTGCGGGCTTCATAGGGTAGGCGGTGCCCTCGTTGTCCGGAGAGGGTGCCCTGTCGTGAGGCGGGAGACGGTGTTGGGCAGGCACTCGTGTTCGGTACGGGGCGACTGCGCGGGCTGGGTGTGTTCCTGGGACGCGTTATGACACTTCCGGGCGACTCGACCGTGGGTCCCCCGCTCCGTGAACCCGTCGAGGTCCTGGACCGCGACGACGGCTGGGAGCGGGTCGTACGGGACCTCCGGCAGTGCGGGACCGCCCTGGTGCATACACGGCTGGCCGACTGGTGCCCCGAGCCCGAGGACGTCCCGGAGATGCGCCGTCTGCTGGGCCGCGACTGGTCCCGCCATCTCGACCTCGCCCGCCCCGAGACCCGGATCCGGCACGTCGCCGGCCGCCTGCTGCTGAAACATGCGGCGGGCGTGATGCCGTGCGGTGACCCCGAGGACCTGGAACTCGGCTACGGGCCGGCCGGACGCCCGTATCTGCGCGGCTGCGACCAGATGGACATCAGTCTGAGCCACGCCGAGGACCGGCTGCTGGTGGGACTGACCACCACCGGCCTGATCGGCGTGGACTCGCAGCGTGCCGACCGGCAGCTGTCCGGCCCGGGGGCGAGCACGCACGTGTGCACGCCGTACGAGCTGATCTCGCTCGCCAATCTGCCGGAGGCGGAACGCAATCCGACGCTCGTCCGGCTGCGAACACTCAAAGAGGCCTACGGCAAGGCCATCGGGGCCGAGCGGCGACTCCGGTTCACGGAGTTCGGGTTCGGCCCCGACGGCAGGCCCACGCAGGTGCACAGGCCCGACGGAACGCCCGGTACCGGTGCGGAGTGGGCGTTCCGTACCTTCCTGCTGCCCAACGGCTACTGCGTGGGCGCAGCCGTGTACGACGCGGGCTTCGACGGTTCGCGGACGGCTCTCGCCCGCGAGGGGGCTAGTCCCCCGAAGTGGGCTGGACCAGCCCGGACAGCGTGGCGTTGACCCCGGCCTGGAAGCGGCTGGTGGCCTTCAGTTCCTCGGTGATCTCGGCGATGTGCCGACGGCAGGTGCGTACGGACATACCCAGCCGCCGGGCCACCATCTCGTCCTTGTAGCCGTTGGCCATGAGCCGCAGGATCGACGCCTTGACCTCGTCGGCGAGCGGCTCGGGTGCGCTGGTGCCGGGCTGGAAGGGGAGAGCGCCCTGCCACATGTGATCGAACACCGAGCACATGAAGGCGACCAGGTTGGGCTCTCTTATGATCACCGCGCCGCGCCCGGGGTCGGGCAGGTTCTGCTCGGGCAGGAAGGCGACTTCGCGGTCGTAGATGATCAGTCTGTCGATGAGTTCGTCGGTGGTGCGTATCTCGGCGCCCTTGGCGGTGACTTCGGAGACATAGGCGCTGGTGACCAGATCGCTGCGGGCCGTGTGCTGGTAGAGGGTGCGCATTCGGACACCCCGGTCCAGTGCGGCGACATTTGAATTCCGGACGGTGTCGAGAACTTCGGGCGGGCGGGCTCCTCCAGGTTGAACAGTCAACATTTCGGCGCGGGCGCGGAGCAGATGCTCGTCGAGGAGCGCGCGAATGGTGTCGACGTCCGTGATGAGGTCGAAGGCTTCCATCTGATTGCGCTGGCGGCGACCCTCGAAATAGGTCGGCATCAGGGAAAGCATCCGGGTGCGGACTTCGTTGACCGCCTGTTGCAGTTCGCGTATCTGCCACTCGGAGGAGCCCAGCAGCTCCGCGGCGGCGGCGTCCGGGCTCACGGGAGCCAGCCGGTCAGGGTCGCCGGGCAGCGGCTGAAGCAGCCGCAGATGGCGCAGTACGTCCTCGATCCGGGACACTTCCGTGCTGGACACCTTTAATTCATCGGCTATTTCTTCTCGCACGAACTGACCGCGCCGAATTGCATGTCGATATGCGTTGGCGCTTGAGTGGTCGAGTTCGGCGAACTCCGGTGTGGAGCCGTTGATTCCTCCCATGCAGTCCTTCTCCCCCGTGCTGACTTCAGTTGTTGCCATGCAACTTTACGCCAGTGGAGTGGACTTGGGGGGAGCGCCGGAGTCGGGCATCCTGGATCTGGTCACTCGAAGGGGGGTCGGGAAGCGATGACGACGCACGACGCTTCTCCGCTGCAGAAACCAAATCATCACCAATGGGGGATGCATGGGGCTCTTCATGATGAGAGGCGCCATTTCGGGCGAACCGCCGACGGGATCCGCTCCCGCGGCAGTGGGTCCGGAGAGGCGGAACGCGGGCGCGGAGGGTAGGCTCCACGGCCCGTCCGACGACAACGGCTGGCCGCGCGCACGTAGTTGACGCACATGTCGGTGGCCCCTCCCCTTGCCCGGGGAGGGGCCACTGCTGTGCCCGGCCCGGCGCCCCGGACACGGCGTGCGCGGCGCCCCGGCCGGGGCGCCGCGCCGAACACGAGGTGTTCACCACCTATTGCGACAGTAATGAATGACCGAGTGCAAAAAGCCTCCGCGCTTGGCCGACACGAATTGCGAACTCGATTGTCACCTGTGCCAAGGCAAAGGAACCCTGGAAACCCGCGACGGTCTCCCGCCCGGACGGATGAGGTTCTCAGGACCCTTGCGCGGAAGCCAGTTGGAGATCCACGGGAAGATCCTGCCGCCGACTGATCTTGAGTTTCCGATAGACCTTGGTGAGATGCTGCTCCACCGTGCTCACGGTGATGTACAGCCGCAGCGAGATCTCACGATTCGTATAGCCCTGTGCCGCGAGCGCGGCGACCCGCTGCTCGGAACTGCTGAGCTTCGAGTCGACCGCGGTGGTCGCCGGGATCAGGGTCCGCTCACGAGTGAGGTCCCTGGACGCCCTGCCGGGGATCGTCTCCTCGCACAGGGGCTTGGCCCCGCAGATGTGCGCGAGGTTCCAGGCGCGCCGGGTCATCGTGTTGGCCCGGGTGGCCTCGCCGACCGACTGCAGGGCCCGGCCCAGCTCGCCGAGCGCCCGCGCCAGCTCGACCCGGTCCCCGGACCGCCGCAACTCCTCGACGGCCTGACCTAGCAGCGCGGGGCGCTCCTCCTGGGGCACGGTCTTCGCGTGCGTCCGCAGGGAGATCCCGCGTACCCACGGATGGCGGGCGTCGGGCGAGGCGAGCTGACGCTGTACGAGGCGCTCCGCCTGCTGCACCTCACCGAGCCGCAGCAGCGCCTCGGCCGCGTCCGTGCGCCAGGGCAGCACGACGGGCCTGTCCAGCTGCCAGCGCTTCAGCAGCCGGCCGGCCTCGATGAAGTCGCCCAGCGCCAGGTGGAACTGATCGGTGGCCAGGTGGTACAGCCCCCGTGCGCGCAGATGGCCCGGGCCGTGGATGCTGTCGAACAGCTGGTCATCGGCGGGCCGGTTCAGCCGGTCGGCCGCCGCGGCGAAACGTCCGGTCATGGTGTGTGCCCGGACGAGCACCGCGGTGGGTGCCGAGGCGAAGGCGCCCGACGCCGGTGCCGGCAGGACGTCCAGTGCGGCGGAGGCCTGCAGTTCGGCCCCCCGCAGATCGCCGAGCCGCAGCAGTACCTCCGCGTGGAGGGTGGTGAACAGCGCCTGCCAGCCCGGAGCCTCGCGACGTTCGGCCTCCTCGGCCAGGCTCTGGCTCCAGTGGGCGGCCCGCTCCGGCTGCGCGGAATGGGCGAGGGCGCGCACCGCCTGATGGAGCGCGTGCAGAGTCGTGTCGGTGAGGACCGACTGCTCCAGCACCCGCTCCGCCGCCGTACCCGCGCTGCGGTCCGCCGCGTCCGGCACGTCCCAGTACGAGGTGAGCACCCGGCTGCCCGGCAGCTCCGGGAGCTGGAGACTCGTGTCACCCGTCCGGTTCGCGGACTCGGCGATCCGGTCGTTGATACCGGCGGCCTCGGCCACCCGGCCCTGGCAGGCCAGCACATGGGCGACCGACCCCAGCTGCGGACCCGTCAGCGTGCCGCTCCTCGCGGTGTCGAGGCAGGAGGAGAGAAGGCTCTCGGCCCTCCTCGGATCGAAGCGCCACAGCACGGTGGACAGGCGGGTGGTGATGTCGATCCGGATCCGCTCGTCGGAGCATGCCTCGTACGCCAGTCGCAGCGCCGCCGCCGCGGGCCTCGGTTCGTCCCGGGCGAGCAGCCGCTCGGCGTGGTCGCGCAGCATGTCCGTCGCCCACGGCGTCTCGGACCAGGGGATGTCCGCCTGCGCGGAGGCGAGCAGATGCCCTGTCACCGCGGTCGAGTGCGGTTCCGTGTCGTGCAGCAGCCGGGCGACCCGGCGGTGCAGCCGCGCCTGCTCCGCCGAGGTGAAGTCGTCGAGGACGGCCGCGCGGGCCGCCGGGTGCCGAAAACCGCATCCGTCGAGAATGCCGGCGGAGGTGAGCGCCGCTATGCCGCGCGCCGCGGCCGACACGCTGATGCCGAGCAGTTCCGCGGACCGCTCGGGGGTACCGAGACCGCCCAGGACGGTGAAGGCGGCGGCCACCTCGCGGGCGGCGCGACCGCTACGGCGCAGACAGGTGTCCACGGCGTGCGCGAACAGCCCCCCGGTCATCGGCCGCAGCGCGCGCGGTTCGGCGGTGTCGGGCCACGCGGCACGGCAGTCCTCCAGCAGGGCGCGCACCAGCAGCGGATTGCCGCCGCTGATGTTGTGCAGATCCTCCACCAGGCCGTGGTGCCGGGACAGCTCCGGATCGGCGTCGAGCATCTTGGCGACGCCCAGACGACTGAGTCTGCGCAGCCGTACGTACCGGGAGGCGGGACTGCGCAGCAGTTCGGACTGCAGCGACGGGTCGGCGCTCCCGTGCTGCGGCGTGGCCGCCGCCACGAGAAGGATGCGCGCGGAGCGCACATGACGGATGAAGTACCGCAGGTACTGAAGTGACAGTTCGTCGGCGTGGTGCAGATCGTCGATGGAGCACACGACCGGGTCGGCCGCGGCGAAGCCGTGCAGCCACGTGCAGAACTCCCGCATCGACTCGGGGCGTGGCGGCCCCTCGTCCGGGTCGGGCAGCTGAGGCCGCCCGTCGGCCGTGACGTTGTCCAGCAGTTGACGAAGCAGCCCCATCGGCTGCCTGCTCTCCGACTCCGTGCCCTCCGCGTGCAGGACCACGGCCTGGGTGGCGGCGCGTTCGGCCACAGCGGCGAGCAGTGCGCTCTTGCCGCAGCCCGCCGCGCCCTCGATGAGTACCGTCCGGGTCCGCCCGGACAACGCCTCGGCACGCGCCGAGTCCAGCACAGCCAGTTCCTTGGTGCGATCTATCAGCCTCACAGCGGCCCCGTTCCGTGTGAACTGTATGAACATTTGTTCCTCTTGCCCGGCGTGAGTCTATGGACGGGGCAGGGCGGGGAAGCGGGGAGTCCGCTGGCCGAAAGTTGCACTGCATGAAGTCTCGGCCCCGACGCCATGGAGATCTTCACGGGCCGGACCCGCGACCGCGGGGAGCGCGCGCAGGGGTAGGGGCGGGTAAGGGTGGTGAGCCCCTGAGGCCGCTCGCTAGCGTCCGTTTCGATTGCCGTTCGAGTGCGGATCCATGGTGGACGCCAAAGCTGGTCGATTAAGCGCGGGGTGGCCGAGATGAGCACTGAGGAAAAACTCCTCGACTATCTCAAGCGGACGACTACGGATTTGCGCGACGCGCGACGCCGTATCACCGAGATCGAGGAGCGGGAGCGCGAACCCGTCGCCGTCGTGGGGATGGCGTGCCGCTTTCCCGGCGGTGTCGCCTCGCCCGAGGAACTGTGGGACCTGGTCGCGGCGGAACGGGACGGACTCTCCGGCCTCCCGCGGGACCGCGGCTGGGACGTGGCGAACCTCTTCGACCCCGAACCCGGCCGCCCTGGCAAGAGTTACGTCGACCGGGGCGGCTTCCTGCACGAGGCGGGGGACTTCGACCCGGCCTTCTTCGGCATCGGGCCGAACGAGGCGCTGACGATGGACCCCCAGCAGCGGCTGCTCCTGGAGATCTCGTGGGAGGCGTTCGAACGGGCGGGCATCGACCCGTCCGTCTACCGGGGAAGCCGCACCGGTGTCTTCGCCGGCGTCAACTACCACGACTACGCGTTCAACAGCAGTACCGGAGCGATCGCTTCGGGACGCATCTCCTACACCCTGGGCCTGGAGGGGCCGGCGGTGACGGTGGACACGGCCTGCTCGTCGTCGCTGGTGGCGCTGCACTGGGCGATGCGCTCCCTGCGGTCCGGGGAGTGCTCGCTGGCGCTGGCCGGCGGCGTGACCGTGATGGCGACACCCGAGACGTTCATCGAGTTCAGCCGTCAGCGCGGACTCGCCCCCGACGGCCGCGTCAAGGCGTTCGCGTCCGCCGCGGACGGCACGGGGTGGGGCGAGGGCGCCGGAATGCTGCTGGTCGAGCGGCTGTCGGATGCCCGCGCCAACGGCCACCCGGTCCTGGCGGTGGTACGCGGCTCGGCGGTGAACCAGGACGGCGCCTCCAACGGGCTGACCGCGCCGAACGGCCCCTCGCAGCGCAGGGTGATCGAGCAGGCCCTGGCCGGCGCCGGGCTGAGCACGCACGACGTGGACCTCGTGGAGGCGCACGGCACCGGCACCGTCCTCGGCGACCCGATCGAGGCCCAGGCCCTGCTGGCGACCTACGGGCGCGACCGCGCGGAGGAACGGCCCCTGTGGCTGGGGTCGGTCAAGTCGAACATCGGTCACGCGCAGGCCGCCGCCGGTGTCGCCGGGATCATCAAGACCGTCCAGGCGCTACGGCACGGTGTCATGCCCAGGACGCTGCACGTGGACGCGCCGACCCCCCATGTGGACTGGTCACCGGGCGGTGTCCGGCTGCTCACCGAGAAGCGCGAATGGCCGCGGACGGATCGTCCGCGCCGGGCGGGGGTCTCCTCCTTCGGGATCAGCGGCACCAACGCCCACGTCATCCTCGAACAGGCCCCGGACGCCGCCGGGCCACCGTCCGCCCCCGACACCGGTGAGCGGTCGCCGCACCGGCCCCCGGCCATGCCCCTGACGCTCTCGGCGCGCGACGACACCGGTCTGCGCGGCCAGGCCGGCCGACTGCGCACCCACCTTCGTACGCACCCCGGACTGGACCTCCACGACGTGGCGTACTCGCTGGCGACCGGCCGCGCCGCGCTGGAGCACCGGACGGTCGTCGTCGGACGGGACCGCGCCGAACTACTCGCCGGACTTGATGAGTTGGCCGACCCGACCGGTCAACCGCTCGACGGGCGGGGACGCGTACTGCGCGGTGTCGCCGCGGCCGGGGAGCCGACCGCGTTCCTGTTCAGCGGCCAGGGCTCGCAGCGGACCGGCATGGGACAGGAACTGCACGCCGCGTTCCCCGTGTTCGCGGACGCCTTCGACGCCGTCTGCGCCGAGTTCGCCCCCCACCTCGACCGGCCACTGGCCCAGGTCGTCAGGTCCGGACCCGGACTGCTGGACCGGACGTCCTACACACAGGCCGGACTCTTCGCGGTCGAGGTGGCACTGTTCCGCCTGCTGGAAGCGGCAGGCGTCGTTCCCGACTACGTCGCGGGCCACTCGATCGGCGAACTGGCCGCCGCCCATGTGGCCGGGGTGCTCTCCCTGGCGGACGCGGCCAGGCTCGTCGCGGCCCGCGGACGGCTGATGCAGGCGCTCCCGGCCGGCGGCGCGATGTCCGCCGTCCAGGCCACCGAGGACGAGGTCCGCGCACAACTCGGCGCCGGAGCCGACGTCGACATCGCGGCGGTCAACGGGCCGAACTCGGTCGTCGTCTCCGGCACCGAGGAAGCGGTGCACCGCATCACCGGGCACTTCGAGGGACTCGGACACAAGACCAGCAGACTGCGGGTGTCGCACGCCTTCCACTCGCCCCTGATGGAACCGATGCTCGCCGAATTCCAGGAGATCGCGGCGGGGCTTTCCTATTCCCCTCCGTCGATCCCCGTCATTTCGAACGTCACCGGCCGAACGGCCGAAGAACTGGAGTCGCCGGAATACTGGACCCGCCATATCCGCCGGACCGTCCGATTCCAGGACGGAATCCGGACGCTGCGTGCGGCGGGTGTCGGCCGATTCGTGGAACTGGGCCCGGACGGCGTTCTCACCGCCATGACCGAAGCCTGCCTCGACGCCGCGGGGAACACCGCCCTCACCGTCCCCACCCTGCGCCGGGACAGGCCCGAGGCCACCGAACTGCTCACCGCAATCGGCCATCTGCACGTGCACGGCCACGCCGTCGACTGGAGGCCGCTGCTGGGCAGCGCCTCCCGGGTCGACCTGCCGACCTACGCGTTCCAACGCCGCCGCTACTGGCTGGAGAACGCCGGCACCGCCGGGGACGTCGCCTCGGCCGGTCTCCAGCCCGTCGAACACCCGCTCCTGGGAGCCGCGGTGACCCTGCCGGACGGGGGTGGGGCCGTCCTGACGGGTCGCGTGTCCCCGGGCACCCAGCCGTGGCTCGCCGACCACATGGTCGCGGGAGCCGTGCTGTTCCCCGGGACCGCGTTCGTCGAACTGGCGGTCCGGGCGGGCGACCGCGTCGGCTGCGGCACGGTCGAGGAACTGACCCTGCACGCGCCGCTGGTCCTGCCCGACCACGACGGCGTCACCGTCCAGGTCGTGGTGGAGAACGCGGACGACACCGGCCGGCGCCCGGTCGGGATCTACTCCCGGTCGAGCGGCACGGCGGGCGACGAGGTGTGGGTCCGGCACGCGGGCGGCACCCTCACCCCCGGCACGACCGCACCGGCCTTCGACCTCACCGCCTGGCCGCCGCCCGGCGCGACCGCGATCCCGGTGGACGACGCGTACGAACGGCTCGCCGGGACCGGCTACGGCTACGGGCGCCTGTTCCAGGGGCTGCGCGCGGTGTGGCGGCGCGGCGACGACCTCTTCGCCGAGGCAGCCCTGCCCGACGACGCCTGGGACGACGCCGCCCGCTTCGGGCTGCATCCGGCGCTGCTGGACGCCGTCCTGCACACGAGCGCGGTCTCCGGGGACGCGGGCGACGACCTCGTCCTGCCCTTCGCCTGGAACGGGGTGCGGCTGTTCGCGGCGGGGGCGCCGGTGGTCCGCGCCCGGCTGAGCCCGGCCGGCCCGGACGGTGTGGCGCTGCGGATCGCCGACGGCGCCGGGCGGCCCGTCGCGTCGGTCGACTCCCTGGTGTCCCGCCCGGTGTCGCCCGAGCGCCTCGCGGGTGCCACGCCGGCCTCCACGGACTCCCTGTACCGGCTGGACTGGTCTCCCGCCGCACTCCCCACGGCCTCCGGCGCTCCGAGCTGGGCGGTGTGGGACGAGGTCGGCGACACGGTCCCCGACGTCGTCGTCCTGCCGGTCAGGAGCGACGGGGTCCTGCCCGGCGCAATACGGACCGACGAGGTACGGGTCGGCGCAATACGGACCGACAAGGTACGGACCGAAGAGGTACAGGCCGAAGCGGTACAGGCCGACGAGACACGCGCCGTCACCCACGAAGTGCTTGCCGCACTGCAGACCTGGACGGCCGGGGAGCGGTACGCGGCATCCCGGCTGCTGGTCGTCACCTCGGGCGCGGTGTCGGTGGACGGCGAGGACGTCACCGATCTCGCGGCGGCCGCCGTCTGGGGCCTGGTCCGCTCGGCGCAGTCCGAGGACCCCGACCGGATCGCACTGGTGGACACCGACACCCCCGACGATCTCGCCGATCTCGTCCCGCTGGCACTGGGCGAACCCCAGACCGCCGTACGCGCCGGGACGGCTCACGTCCCCCGGCTGGCGCGCGTACCGGGCCCTCCCGTACCCGGCCCGGACGAGCCGTTCGGCACGGGCACCGTGCTGATCACCGGTGGGACCGGCGGCCTGGGAGCCCTGCTGGCCCGGCATCTGGTGACGGCCCACGGGGTACGGAACCTGCTGCTGACGAGCCGACGCGGCGAGGACGCCCCGGGCACCGGACAGCTCATGGCCGACCTCGCCGAACTGGGCGCGCACGTGGAGGTGGCCGCCTGCGACGTCGGCGACCGGCCGGCCCTGGCCGCACTGCTGGCCGGCCGCACCCTGACCGCGGTCGTCCACGCGGCCGGCATCCTCGACGACGGCGTGGTCGCGTCCCTGACCCCGCAACGGCTCGACGCCGTTCTGGCACCCAAGGCCCTGGGCGCCCGGCATCTGCACGAACTGACCCGCGACATGGACCTGTCGGCGTTCATCGTGTTCTCCTCCGCCGCGGGCGTGCTCGGCTCGCCCGGACAGGGCAACTACGCGGCGGCGAACGCGTTCCTGGACGGCCTGGTCCAGCACCGGCACGCGCAAGGCCTGGCGGGGCGGTCCCTGGCATGGGGCCTGTGGGCCACGGGCACCGGCATGGCCGGCGGGCTGGACCACGGCGACGTCCGCCGGATGGCACGTTCCGGCGTGCACGCCCTCACAGTCGAGCAGGGCCTGGCCCTCTTCGACGCAGCCACCGTCCGGCCGGAACCACTCCTCGTCCCGATCGCCCTGGATCCCGCCGCACCGGCCGACGCCTCCGGCGAAGTGCCGCACCTCCTGCGGGGCTTGGGCGGCGACCGCGCACGCCGCCGTGCCGCGTCCGGACCGGCCGCCGCCGGGATACTGCGCGACCGCCTCGCGCCGCTGCCCGAGGACGACCGACGCACGGCGGTCCTGGAGATCGTCCGCGCCCAGGCGGCAGCGGTGCTCGGCTTCGACGACCAGGACGCGATCGACACCGAGCGCGCCTTCCGCGAACTCGGCTTCGACTCCCTGTCCGCCGTGGAGCTGCGCGGACGCCTGAACCAGGTCACCGGACTTCGGCTGCCCGCCACCCTGGTGTTCGACCACCCGACGCCGACCGCGCTGGCCCGTTACCTGACGGACGAGATCTCCGGCTCGGGCGAGACGGCGGGCGCCGCACCGGTCGCGGTACGCACTCCCGCCGACGACGACCCCATCGCGATCGTGGGGATGGCCTGCCGCTACCCGGGCGGAGTCACCACACCGGACCAGCTGTGGGACCTGGTGGCGGACGGGATCGACGGCATCACGCCCTTCCCCTCGGACCGGGGCTGGAACATCCGGCGCCTCTACGACCCCGAGGGCTCCCGCCCGGGCACCAGCTACGTCGACCAGGGCGGGTTCCTGCACGACGCCGCCGACTTCGATCCCGGGTTCTTCGGGATCAGCCCGAACGAGGCCCGCTGGATGGACCCGCAGCAGCGGCTGCTGCTGGAGGTCTCCTGGGAGGCCGTCGAACGCGCCGGGATGGACCCCACGACCCTGCGGGGCAGCCGGACGGGCGTGTTCGCCGGGATGATGTACCACGACTACGCGAACAACAGCAATACGGGCTCGGTCGCCTCCGGCCGCATCTCCTACACGTTCGGACTGGAGGGCCCGGCGGTCACCGTCGACACCGCGTGCTCGTCGTCGCTGGTCGCCCTGCACCTCGCGGTGCAGGCGCTCCGCTCGGGCGAATGCTCCCTCGCACTGGCCGGCGGGGTCGCGGTGATGGCGGCCCCCGATGTCTTCGTGGAGTTCAGCGAGCAGCGCGGACTCGCGCGCGACGGGCGCGCCAAGTCGTTCGCCGCCTCGGCCGACGGAACGTCCTGGGCCGAGGGCGCGGGCATGCTCCTGGTCGAGCGGCTGTCGGACGCCCGCGCGAACGGACACCCGGTGCTGGCCGTCGTCCGGGGCACCGCGGTCAACCAGGACGGCGCGTCCAACGGGCTGACCGCGCCGAACGGTCCCTCCCAACGCCGCGTCATCCGGCAGGCGTTGGCGAACGCCGGGCTGACACCGGCCGACGTGGACGCGGTGGAGGCACACGGCACCGGCACCACGCTGGGCGACCCGATCGAGGCGCAGGCCCTCCTGGCCACGTACGGACAGGACCGCCCCGAAGGGCGCCCCCTCTGGCTCGGGTCCATCAAGTCGAACATCGGACACACCCAGGCCGCCGCCGGAATAGCCGCCATCATCAAGATGGTCGAGGCCATGAACCACGGCGTCCTGCCCCGCACGCTGCACATCGACGAGCCGACCCCGGAGGTGGACTGGACGTCGGGCGAGGTGGAACTGCTGACCGAAGCACGGCGATGGGAGGAGTACGGCCGCCCGCGCCGCGCCGGTATCTCCTCGTTCGGTGTCAGCGGCACCAACGCCCACGTGATCGTCGAGGCGGCACCGGAACCCGCCCCCGCAGAGGCCGGGGAAACGGCACCGAATCCGCTCCCGGTCCTCTCGTGGGTGATCTCCGGGCGGGACGGGCACGGCCTGCTCGGGCAGGCGGAGCGGCTGCGCACCCATGTGCTGTCCCGGCCTGACCTGGACCCGGCGGGTGTGGGCCATGCACTGACGACGACGCGGGCGCTCCTGGAACACCGCGCGGTCGTGGTCGGCCGCGACCGCGACGAACTGCTGTCGGGCCTGAACTCGCTGATCGACGACACCCCCGGCCCGGGGACGGCACGCGGGGTCGCGGCGTCCGGCCGTACGGCGTTCCTGTTCTCGGGGCAGGGGGCGCAACGGGTGGGGATGGGGGAGGAGTTGTACGGGTCCTTCCCGGTGTTCGCGACCGCGTTCGACGAGGTGTGCGCTGCCTTGGACCTGCATTTCGATCGGTCGCTGCGTGAGGTGGTGTGGTCGGAGTCTGAGTTGCTCGGGCGGACGGTGTTCGCGCAGGCGGGGTTGTTCGCGGTCGAGGTGGCGCTGTTCCGGCTGCTGGAGTCGTGGGGTGTGCGTCCTGATTTCCTGGCGGGTCATTCGATCGGTGAGTTGGCGGCGGCGCATGTGGCGGGGGTGTTCTCGCTCGGCGATGCGGCGCGGTTGGTGGCTGCGCGGGGCCGTTTGATGCAGGCGTTGCCGTCGGGTGGGGCGATGGCTGCCGTTCAGGCCTCCGAGGACGAGGTCACCGCGCTGCTGGATGACGGGGAGGTGGCGATCGCGGCGGTCAACGGTCCGACGTCGGTCGTGGTGTCCGGTCTGGACGCCCAAGTAGCCTCCGTCGAAGCCCACTTCAAGGCGCTGGGCCGTAAGACGAGCCGTCTGCGGGTCTCGCACGCCTTCCACTCCCCGCTCATGGACCCGATGCTCGACGCCTTCCGCGAAGTCGCCGAGGGCATCACGTACAGCGCGCCCGCCATCCCGATCGTCTCCAACGTGACGGGCGGTCCGGCGGAAGACCTCGACTCGGCCGACTACTGGGTCCGGCACGTGCGGCAAGCGGTGCGCTTCTACGAAGGTGTGCGGACGCTGCGGGCCGCGGGTGTGACCCGCTTCCTGGAACTGGGGCCGGACGGTGTCCTGACCGCGATGACCCAAGCCGCCCTGGAGGAAACGAGCGGCGACGTCACCGCGACGGCGGTCCTGCGGTCCGGCCGACCCGAGAGCGTCACCATGGTCGCCGCGGTCGGGCAGCTCCATGTGCGTGGTGTGCCCGTGTCCTGGCGGGCGATCCAGGGCGAGAACCCGCCCGCAGCAGTGGAGTTGCCGACCTACGCGTTCCAGCGGCAGCGGTACTGGGTGGAGGGGGCGACCGAGTCGGGCGACCTGTCCGGCGCGGGACTCCTGCCCGCCGACCACCCCCTGCTGAGCGCGGTCGTGACCCTGCCGGACTCGGGTGGTGCGGTGCTCACCGGCCGACTGTCGGTCGGCACCCGGCCCTGGCTGGCCGACCACCGGGTGCTGGGCGGCATCCTGTTCCCCGGCAGCGGGCTCGTCGAGCTCGCGATCCGCGCCGGGGACCACCTGGGCAGCGGAACGCTGGAGGAACTCACTCTCCAGGCTCCGCTGGTCCTGCCCGAGCACGGCGGTGTCACCGTGCAGGTCGTGGTGGACGAGGGGGACGAGGCGGGCCGCAGGCCGGTCGGGATCCATTCGCGGCCGAGCGAGAGCGCGCCCGACGCCCCCTGGACCCGGCACGCCACCGGCATACTGACAGTCGATGGACCTGCCCCCGCACGTGTCTCAGCCGACGACTTCGGTCTGACGGTGTGGCCGCCGGAGGGCGCCTCGGCGCTCCCGCTGGACGGCTCGTACGAACGGCTGGCCGCCGTGGGCTACGACTACGGACCGCTGTTCCAGGGGCTGCGGGCGGTGTGGCGGCGTGGGCACGAACTCTTCGCGGAGGTCGCCCTGCCCGAGGACGGTTGGGGTGAGGCAGGCCGATTCGGTGTGCACCCCGCGCTCCTGGACGCGGTCCTGCACACGGCCCTGGTCGCCGGGGACGGGACGACGGACCAGGACGAGGCGGTGCTGCCGTTCGCGTGGAACGGGGTGCGGCTGTTCGCCTCCGGCGCACGGTTCGTCCGGGCGCGGCTGGCACCGGCCGGAGCCGACGGGGTCTCCCTGCGGCTCGCCGGCGAGGACGGGCAGCCGGTGCTGTCCGTCGACTCCCTGCTGTCGCGCCCGGTCTCGCCGGAGCGACTGGCGGTCTCCGCACCGACATCGCACGACTCCCTGTACCGTCTGGAGTGGCCCTCGGCGACACCGGTGGAGGAGACCTCGTCGACACCGGAGGAGGAGAGGGGAGAGGTCCCCTGGGGACTGTGGGAGCCGATTTCCGACACGGTCGACGTGTCCGGCGTACCGGAAGTCGTCGTCCTGCCCGTCACGGACGGCGACCTCGTCGACGGGGTGAACCGGGTGCTTACCGCCCTTCAGACGTGGTCGGCGGGGGAGCGGTACGCGTCCTCGCGGCTCCTGTTCGTCACCTCGGGAGCCGTGGCGCTCGCGGACGAAGACGTGAAATGCCTGACCGGCGCGGCGATATGGGGGCTGGTCCGGTCCGCCCAGTCGGAGGATCCCGGCCGCTTCCTGCTCGCCGACGTGGACGAGCCGGGCGACCTCGCGGGTGTGGTCGCCAAGGTCGTCGCCGTCGACGAGCCCCAAATGGTGATCCGGGCCGGAGCCGGTCACGTACCACGGATGACACGGGCGGTCGTCCCGGCGGACTCGGGCGACCCGGAACCGGCGTTCGGTACGGGGACCGTCCTGATCACCGGTGGCACCGGCGCGCTGGGAGCCCTGGTGGCCCGGCACCTGGTGACGGTCCACGGGGTACGGAACCTGCTGCTGACCAGCCGCAGGGGAGGGCAGGCGCCGGGCGCGGCAGAACTGTGCACCGAACTGGGCCGACTGGGTGCCGAGGTCGAGGTGGTGGCGTGCGACGTGGCCGACCGTGCAGCGGTGGCCGCACTGCTGGACGATCGTGACCTCACCGCCGTGGTCCACGCGGCCGGGCTCCTGGACGACGGAGTGATCGCGTCCCTGACTCCCGAGCGGATGCGCGCGGTGCTCGCCCCCAAGGCCCTGGGCGCCCGGCACCTGCACGAACTGACCCGCGACATGGAGCTGTCGGCGTTCGTGCTGTTCTCCTCCGCGGCCGGCGTGATGGGCGCGCCGGGGCAGGCCAACTACGCGGCGGCGAACGCGTACCTGGACGGCCTGATCGCCCACCGGCGAGCCCACGGGCTGCCGGGACGGTCGCTGGCCTGGGGCCTGTGGGGAACCGGGACGGGTATGTCCGGCCGGCTGGACGGCGGCGACACCCAGCGGATGGGCCGGTCCGGGGTCCGCGCGCTGACCGTCGAACAGGGACTCGGGCTCTTCGACGCGAGCCTGCGGACCACCGATGCCCTGCTCATCCCGATAGGCCTGGAGACCGGGTCCCTGGCCGCCGCGGGCGACGCGCTCCCGCACGTGCTGCGCGCCCTGGCGGGACGCTCGCGCCGCACCGCGGAGGCGGGAGGCGGCTCGGCGGCGGCCCTGCGGGTCCGTCTCGCCGCGCTGCCCGCTGCCGAGCGGGTACCGATGATGCTGGACACCGTCCGCGTCCAGGCCGCATCGGTGCTGGGATACGACGACCCGGGCCGGGTCGAGCCGGAACGGGCCTTCCGCGACCTCGGCTTTGACTCGCTGTCGGCCGTCGAGCAGCGCAACCGGCTGAACCAAGTGACGGGGCTCCGGCTGCCGGCGACGCTGGTGTTCGACCACCCGACGCCGCTGACCCTGGCACAGCACCTGGTGGACGAGATCATGGGCTTCGCGCCCGCCCACGGGCAGACCACCGCCGTCAGGGCCCCGGTCGACGACGACCCGATCGCCATCGTGGGCATGGCCTGCCGCTACCCCGGCGGCGTCGTCTCGCCGGAAGACCTCTGGGACCTGGTCGCGCGCGGGGCCGACGGGGTGGCGGGCTTCCCCGCCGACCGCGGCTGGAACACCGACCGGCTCCACGACCCCGAAGGGGCACGGCCCCACACCAGTTACGTGAATGAGGGCGGGTTCCTCTACGACGCCGCGGGGTTCGATCCCGGGTTCTTCGGGATCAGTCCGAATGAGGCGTGGTTGATGGATCCGCAGCAGCGGTTGCTGTTGGAGGTGTCGTGGGAGGCGTTGGAGCGGGCGGGTATTGATCCGTCGTCGTTGCGGGGGAGTTCGACGGGTGTCTTCGCCGGGATGATGTACCACGACTACGCCCACAACAGCAGTACGGGTTCGGTGGCGTCGGGGCGGATCTCGTACACGCTGGGTCTTGAGGGTCCGGCGGTCACCGTGGACACCGCGTGCTCGTCGTCGCTCGTCGCCCTGCACTGGGCCATACAGGCGTTGCGGTCGGGGGAGTGCTCACTGGCGCTGGCCGGCGGTGTGACGGTGATGGCTACCCCGGAGACCTTTGTCGAGTTCAGTCGTCAGCGGGGGTTGGCCCCCGATGGGCGGGCGAAGTCGTTCGCGGCTGCGGCGGATGGCACCTCGTGGGGTGAGGGTGCGGGGATGCTGCTGGTGGAGCGGCTGGCGGACGCCCGCGCGAACGGTCATCCGGTGCTGGCTGTCGTCCGTGGCTCCGCCGTGAACCAGGACGGTGCTTCGAATGGGCTGACGGCGCCGAACGGTCCGTCCCAACGCCGTGTCATCCGGCAGGCGTTGGCCACAGCAGGCTTGAGCGCCGCGGATGTGGACGCGGTGGAGGCGCACGGCACCGGCACGACATTGGGTGATCCGATCGAGGCGCAGGCGTTGCTGGCCACGTATGGGCAGGATCGTCCGGAGGGTCGTCCGTTGTGGCTGGGGTCGATCAAGTCGAACATCGGTCATACGCAGGCGGCGGCCGGTGTGGCGGGCATCATCAAGATGGTCAAGGCCATGGACCACGGTGTTCTGCCGCGCACGCTGCACGTGGATGCTCCGACGCCGGAGGTGGACTGGGCTTCGGGGGCTGTGGAGTTGCTGACGGAGGCGCGTGAGTGGCCGCAGAACGGTCGTCCGCGGCGGGCGGGGATCTCCTCGTTCGGGATCAGCGGCACCAACGCCCACGTCATCATCGAAGCGGCGCCCGTCGAAGCGGAGGCCGAGCACGAGGAGTCGTCTGCGGGCGAACTCCCGCTCGTTCCCTGGGTGCTTTCCGCTAGGTCCGTCGATGGACTGCGGGGGCAGGCGGAGAAACTGCGGTCGTATCTCACGGCTCACCCCGAGCTGGACGCCGCCGATGTGGCGTTCTCCCTGGCCACGTCGCGCCCAGCCATGGACCACCGTGCTGCGCTGGTCGGCCGGGACCGCGCTGACCTGCTGTCCGGGCTCGACGAGTTGGCTGGGGATGTCCCTGGTCGCGGAGTGGTGCGGGGAACGGCGAACTCCGGCCGGACGGCATTCTTGTTCTCGGGGCAGGGGGCGCAACGGGTCGGTATGGGGGAGGAGTTGTACGGGTCCTTCCCGGTGTTCGCGACCGCGTTCGACGAGGTGTGCGCTGCCCTTGACCTCCATCTGGATCGGTCACTGCGTGAGGTGATCTGGTCGCATGCCGATCTGCTGGATCGGACGGTGTTCGCGCAGGCGGGTCTGTTCGCGGTCGAGGTGGCGTTGTTCCGGCTGCTCGAAGCATGGGGTGTGCGGCCTGACTTCCTGGCGGGTCATTCGATCGGTGAGCTTGCCGCCGCTCATGTGGCGGGGGTGTTCTCGCTCGGGGATGCGGCGCGGTTGGTGGCTGCGCGGGGCCGTTTGATGCAGGCGTTGCCGTCGGGTGGGGCGATGGCGGCCGTCCAGGCTTCCGAGGACGAGGTCGCCCCGTTGCTGGATGGCGCGGAGGTGGCGATCGCGGCGGTCAACGGCCCGACATCGGTGGTGGTGTCGGGCGCCGAGGCTCAAGTCGCTGCGGTGGAGGCCCACTTCAGTGCGTTGGGGCGTAGGACGAGTCGTCTGCGGGTCTCGCACGCCTTCCATTCGCCGCTCATGGACCCGATGCTGAACGACTTCCGTGAGGTGGCCGAGAGCGTCACGTACAGCGCGCCCGCCATCCCGATCGTCTCCACGCTGACAGGCCATGCCGCCAAGGCGGCGGAGATCGCGGGCGCCGACTACTGGGTGCGGCATGTACGGCATGCTGTCCGGTTCGCGGACGGCGTCCAGGCGCTGCGGGACGAGGGGGTCACCCGCTTCGTGGAGCTGGGCCCCGACGGCGTCCTGACCGCGATGACGCGGACCGTGGTGGACGATGCCGCGGCCGGCGTACTGGTCGTGTCGACGCTGCGCCGGGAGTATGGCGAGTCAGCGACGTTGTTGACCGCGGCCGGGGCGATGCACGCCGGTGGGGTCGCGGTCGACTGGGGCAGGGTGTTCGACGGGCGTGGTGTCCGGCGGGTGGACCTGCCCACCTACGCGTTCCAACGCCAGAAGTACTGGCTGGTGGATTCGCAGATCGGCGGAGACGCCCTCTCGATGGGACTCGGGGCGGCCGAACATCCGCTCCTGAGCGCGGTCGTCTCGTCACCCGATTCGGGCGGTGTCGTGCTGACGGGCCGTCTGTCGGTCCACACGCACCCCTGGCTGGCCCATCACACGGTGGGCGGAGTCACCCTGTTCCCGGGCACGGGCTTCGTGGAGCTGGCGATCCGCGCCGGAGACCAACTGGGCTGTGGCCGACTTGAGGAACTGACCCTGGAGGCTCCGCTCGTCCTGCCCGCCGACGGCCATGCCTTCGTCCAGGTCGTCGTCGGGGCTGTCGGCGCTACGAGTGTCGCCGGCGCTGAAGGCACGGCTGATGACGCGATCGACGGGCCTGAGACGCGGCCGGTGTCGGTGTACTCCCGTACGGACGGCGACGCCCCATGGACGCGCCACGCACTGGGCACCCTCTCCGACGACGGCACGGATGGCACCGACGGCATGGATGGCACGGACGCGGCTTTCGATCTGCGGCAGTGGCCGCCGGTGGACGCCGTACCGGTTGAACTGGGCAGTCTCTACGACGGGTTGGCCGAGGCGGGTCTGGAGTACGGGCCGGTCTTCCGGGGGCTGCGGGCGGCATGGCGGCAGGGCGAGGAGGTGTTCGCGGAGGTCGCCCTTCCCGACACGGAGGCGGTGGACGGCTTCGGACTGCACCCGGCACTCCTGGACGCCGCTCTGCACGCGTTGGCGGTCGACGGGACGACCGGTGAGGGTGTCGCCCTGCCGTTCTCCTGGTCGGGCGTGGAACTGTTCGCCTCCGGCGCCAGGGCGCTGCGGGTGCACGTGGCCCCGGCGGGGACCGGCACGCGGTCGTTCCGGGTGACGGACCTGTCCGGGCGGCCGGTGGCATCCGTCGAGTCACTGGCGCTGCGGCAGATCGCACCGGACCGTTTGCCGTCCGCCGCCGGACCGCACCAGCTCCACGAATCGCTGTTCAAGGTGGAGTGGGCGCCGACCACGGTGACCCGGGCCGACGAACCGGTCTGGGCGCGGTGGGACACGCTGAAACCCGATGACACGGTCCCGGACGTCGTGGTGTTCCCGGTCGCTGGCGGGCCGGACGCCACCGCCGCTCGGGAGGCCACCCACGAGGTGCTCGCGGTCGTACAGGCCTGGCTGGCCGAGGACCGTTACGCGGCGTCCCGACTGCTGATCGTGACCTCGGGCGCGGTGTCCGTGGGCGACGAGGATGTCACCGACCTCGCGGGTGCGGCGGTGTGGGGTCTGGTGCGGTCGGCGCAGTCGGAGAATCCCGGCCGGTTCGTGCTGGCCGATTTCGACGTGGACACCGGCCGTGCTGACGTGACGGCGGCAGCCGCTTCGGGCGAGCCGCAGGTGGCCATTCGCGAAGGTGTCGTGCACGCCCCCCGGTTGGCGCGGGTGGCGGTGGAGGCTCGGGACGCTTCTCCGACGGTGTTCTCCAGCGCAGGGGCGGTGCTGGTGACGGGGGCGTTCGGTGCGTTGGGCAGCCTCGTGGCGCGGCATCTCGTGGTCGAGCACGGGGTTCGTCGTCTCGTCCTGGTGGGTCGTCGGGGAGCGCAGGCTCCCGGAGGCCCGGAGCTGTGTGCGGAACTGACCGGACTCGGCGTCGAGGTCGAGGCGGTGGCGTGTGACGTTGCCGATCGGGATGCGGTGGCGGCGTTGGTTGCGGGCCGTGTGTTGTCGGGTGTGGTGCATGGTGCCGGGGTGTTGGACGACGGGGTGGTCTCGTCGTTGACGCCGGGGCGGGTGGATGCGGTGTTGCGTCCGAAGGTGGATGCGGCCTGGTATTTGCATGAGCTGACTCGGGACATGGGTCTGTCGGCGTTCGTGTTGTTCTCGTCGGCTGCGGGTGTGCTGGGTGCTCCGGGGCAGGGGAATTACGCGGCGGCCAATGCTTATGTGGATGCGCTGGCCGTGCATCGGCGGGCCAGCGGTCTGCCCGCCCAGTCGCTCGCCTGGGGTCCCTGGGCCACGGACTCCGGAGGCATGGCTGCCCGGCTGGACCATGCCGACGCCAAACGGATCGCCCGGTCCGGGGTGGAGGGGTTCTCCGCTGACCAGGGCCTCGCCCTGTTCGACACCGTGAGCACGTTGGACGAGGCGGCCCTGCTGCCCGTACGGCTCGACCTCAAGGCCCTTGCCGCCGCTGGCGGAGACCTTCCCCACCTGTTCAGGGGCCTGGTGGGCAGGATGTCCCGGCGGACCGTCGACGCCGGGGCGGGCTCCGCCGTGGCGCTCGCGCGACGGCTGGACGGTGTGCCGCCGGACGAACGCGACGAGATGCTGCTGGAAGTGGTCCGCAGCCACGCCGCCGCCGTCCTCGGACATGGCGACCACCGTGCGATCGAGCCGGAGCGGGCCTTCAGCGACCTCGGCTTCGACTCCCTCAGCGCGGTCGAACTGCGCAACAGCCTCAACTCGGCCACCGGACTGCGTCTGTCGCCGACGCTGGTGTTCGACTATCCCAACGCCCGCGCCCTCGCCGCCCACATTGCGGCGGAGCTGGCGCCCGACTCGGCCGGGACCGATGCCGGTGAGGACACGATCCGGCGGATCCTGCGGACCATTCCCCTGAACCGGCTGCGCGAGGCGGGCCTGATGGACAGCCTGCTCGAACTCGCCGGCGCCCAGGAGCGGGAACCGGCTCCGGCCGTCGGCCCTTCCGACGAACTCTCCATCGACGTGATGGACGCGGAAAGCCTGATCACCCTGGCGCTCGAAGGCGCCGGTCTCGATGACACGACGCGGGAAGAGTGAACGACGATGCCCAATTCCGACGAGAAACTCCTCCAGGCACTCAGGACATCACTCAAGGAGACCGAACGGCTGCGCGCGCAGCATCGCCGGCTCACCTCGGACCTGCGCGAACCGATAGCCATCGTCGCGATGGCCTGCCGCTACCCGGGTGGGGTCCAGTCACCGGAAGACCTCTGGACCCTGGTCACCGAGGAGGCGGAGGGGCTTTCCGGCTTCCCCGTCGACCGGGGCTGGGACCTGGCGGGACTGTTCGACCTTGAGCCCGGTCGTCCGGGCAAGAGTTATGTGGACCGGGGTGGGTTTCTGCATGATGCCGCGGGGTTCGATCCCGGGTTCTTCGGGATCAGTCCGAATGAGGCGTGGTTGATGGATCCGCAGCAGCGGTTGCTGTTGGAGGTGTCGTGGGAGGCGTTGGAGCGGGCGGGGATCGATCCGTCGTCGTTGCGGGGCAGTTCGACGGGCGTGTTCGCCGGGATGATGTATCACGACTACGCCTACAACAGCAGTACGGGTTCGGTCGCCTCGGGCCGGATCTCGTACACGCTGGGTCTTGAGGGTCCGGCGGTCACCGTCGACACGGCGTGCTCGTCGTCGCTGGTGGCCCTGCATCTGGCGGTGCAGGCGCTCCGTTCCGGTGAATGCTCCCTTGCGCTGGTCGGCGGGGTCGCGGTGATGGCGACCCCTGATGTCTTCGTCGAGTTCAGCCGGCAGCGGGGGTTGGCTCCCGACGGGCGGGCGAAGTCGTTCGCGGCCGGGGCGGATGGCACCTCGTGGGGTGAGGGTGCGGGGATGCTGCTGGTGGAGCGGCTGTCGGACGCCCGCGCCAACGGTCATCCCGTGCTGGCTGTTGTCCGTGGCTCCGCCGTGAACCAGGACGGCGCGTCGAACGGTCTCACCGCGCCCAACGGCCCGTCCCAACGCCGCGTGATCCGCCAGGCCCTCGCCAACGCGCGTGTGTCGTCGGACCAGGTGGACGCGGTGGAGGCGCACGGTACGGGGACGACGCTGGGCGATCCGATCGAGGCGCAGGCGCTGCTGGCAACGTATGGGCAGGACCGCCCCGAAGGGCGCCCCCTCTGGCTCGGGTCGATCAAGTCGAACATCGGTCATACGCAGGCGGCGGCCGGTGTGGCGGGCATCATCAAGATGGTCAAGGCCATGGAGCACGGCGTCCTTCCACGGACCCTGCACGTGGACGAGCCCACCCCTCACGTGGACTGGGCTTCCGGCGACGTGGAGTTGCTGACGGAGGCCCGGGAGTGGCCCGAGGCCGAAGGCCGTCCGCGACGGGCGGGCGTCTCCTCCTTCGGGATCAGCGGTACCAACGCCCATGTGATCGTCGAAGCGGCACCGCCCGTCGAGGCGGAACCCGGCGGGGAGCCCGGAGCACCGCTGGAGGTCGTCCCCTGGCCGATCTCCGCACGGGGCGAAGCAGGGGTACGCGCCCAGGCGGAACGACTGGCCGCGTTCGTCAGGGCCGAAGGACACCTCGCGCCGCAGCACATCGGCTTCTCCCTGGCGACTTCACGCGCACACCTGGAACACCGCGCCGTGGTGACCGGCCGTGACCGCGACGAACTGCTCTCCAGGCTGGACGAGTTGGCCGGGGGCGTGCCTGGTCGCGGAGTAGTGCGGGGAGTGACGAGTTCCGGCCGTACGGCGTTCCTGTTCTCGGGGCAGGGGTCGCAACGGGTCGGTATGGGGCGGGAGTTGTACGGGTCCTTCCCGGTGTTCGCGGCTGCGTTCGACGAGGTGTGCGCTGCCTTGGACCTGCATTTCGATCGGCCTGTGCGTGAGGTGGTTTGGTCGGAGCCGGGGTTGCTCGGGCAGACGGTGTTCGCGCAGGCGGGGTTGTTCGCGGTCGAGGTGGCGCTGTTCCGGCTGCTGGAGTCGTGGGGTGTACGTCCTGATTTCCTGGCGGGTCATTCGATCGGTGAGTTGGCGGCGGCGCATGTGGCGGGGGTGTTTTCGCTCGGGGATGCGGCGCGGTTGGTGGCTGCGCGGGGTCGGTTGATGCAGGCGTTGCCGTCGGGTGGGGCGATGGCGGCCATCCAGGCCTCCGAGGACGAGGTCGCCGCGCTACTGGATGACGGGGAGGTGGCGATCGCGGCGGTGAACGGTCCGACGTCGGTCGTGGTGTCCGGTACGGACGCCCAAGTAGCCACCGTAGAAGCCCACTTCAGTGAGCTGGGCCGTAAGACGAGCCGTCTGCGCGTCTCGCACGCCTTCCATTCGCCGCTCATGGACCCGATGCTCGACGCCTTCCGCGAAGTCGCCGAGGGCATCACATACAGCGCGCCCGCCATCCCGATCGTCTCCAACGTGACGGGCGGTCCGGCGGAAGACCTCGACTCGGCCGACTACTGGGTCCGGCACGTCCGTGAGACGGTCCGGTTCGCGGACGGCATCCAAGTCCTGCGTGACGAGGGCGTGACCCGCTTTCTGGAACTGGGTCCCGACGGCGTCCTGACCGCGATGGCACAGGCGTGCCTGGAGGACTCCGACGACACGGTGG
This sequence comes from Streptomyces liliiviolaceus, assembly GCF_018070025.1. Lineage (NCBI taxonomy): Bacteria > Bacillati > Actinomycetota > Actinomycetes > Kitasatosporales > Streptomycetaceae > Streptomyces > Streptomyces liliiviolaceus. Next base: position 6,491,329 of record NZ_JAGPYQ010000001.1, on the reverse strand, counting down.
CCGTACCCACTCTGGTCGCCCAGCGGCCCGAGACCGCCACGCTGCTCACCGCGTTCGGCACGCTGTACGCCAACGGGGGGCCGGTGAACTGGGAGGCCCTGTTCGACAACCGCGGCGCTGTACGGGTGGACCTGCCCACCTACGCCTTCCAGCGCGACCGGTTCTGGCTGCTCGACGCCTCGGCCACCGGCGACGCGACCTCGCTGGGCCTCCGACCGGTCGACCATCCGCTGCTCGGCGCGGTCACGGGCCTGCCCGGCTCCGGCGTGCTCGTACTGACCGGTCGGCTGTCGACCGACTCCCATCCCTGGCTCAGCGATCACCGCATGCTGGGCGGCGTGGTCGTGCCGGGCACCGCCCTGCTGGAACTGGCGATCCACGCCGGTGATCACGCGGATTGCCCCGTGGTGGAGGAGCTGACGCTCCAGGCGCCACTGGTGCTGCCCGAGTACGGCGGTGTCGCCGTGCAGGCCGTGGTGGAGGCCCCCGACGAGACCGGCCGACGGGTGATCGGTGTCTACTCCCAGGCCGACGCCACCGACCAGGTGTGGGTCCGCCACGCCACCGGCGTCCTCGGCGACGAGGCCGGGGAACCGTCGGCCGACCTGGAGGCCTGGCCGCCGCCGGGCGCGACCGCGGTTCCGGTGGACGGTGCCTATGAGGAACTTGCCGCTGTCGGCTACGACTACGGACCGCTCTTCCAAGGACTGCGGGCGGTGTGGCGGCGAGGCGACGAACTGTTCGCCGACATAGCCCTGCCGCAGGACGAGGAGCACGCGCTGGAGGAGGCAGCCGCGTTCGGGATGCACCCCGCGCTGCTCGACGCCGTTCTGCACACCTCTCTCGTGACCCGGGACGACCATGCCGGGAACGAGATGGTCCTCCCGTTCGCATGGACCGGCGTACGACTGTTCGCCTCGGGGGCTTCGGCCGTACGGGCGCGGCTCACGCCGACGGGCTCGGACGGGTTGGCACTGCGGCTGACCGACGATGCGGGAAGTCCGGTGCTGACCGTGGACTCCCTGGTCTCGCGCCCGTTGTCGGCCGGGCAGCTCACCGCCGTCGCGCCGACGCCTCATGACTCGCTGTACAGGGTGGCGTGGACCCCGGCCCCGGCCGCGATTCCGAGCCTGACCGTGTCCGGTTCGGCTCCCGAGGTGTCCTGGGCGCTGTGGGACGACCTGGTCGACACGTCCGAGGTACCTGACGTCGTGGTGCTGCCGGTCACCGGTGGGGACGGAGACGGCGGTGCGGACGGTGGCGAGGTGCGTGCAGCTGTGCTCCGTACGGTCGAGGTCGTACAGGCCTGGTTGGCCGGGAGCAGGTTCGCCGGGTCCCGGCTGGCCGTGGTGACCAGTCGTGCGGTCGCGCTGGACGGCGAGGACATCGCGGACCTCGCGGGTGCGGCGGTGTGGGGCCTGATGCGTTCGGCCCAGTCGGAAGAGCCGGGCCGCATTCTCCTCGTGGACACGGACACGGGCACGCCCGCTGACTTGGCCCGTGTGATCGGTGACGCGACAGCGTTGGACGAGCCCCAGATGGTGATCCGCGACGGTGGCGTTCACGTCCCGCGACTGGCCAGGGTCTCCCCTCCGGAGGACCTGGCGGACCGGAACGGCGAGGCGACCGCGACCCCCGTCTTCAGCAGTGACACGGGCGCTGTGCTGGTGACAGGTGCGTTCGGTGCGTTGGGCAGCCTCGTGGCGCGGCATCTCGTGGTCGAGCACGGTGTGCGGCGTCTCGTCCTGGTCGGGCGTCGGGGAGCGCAGGCCCCCGGAGGCCCGGAGTTGTGCGCGGAACTGACCGGCCTGGGTGCCGAGGTCGAGGCGGTGGCCTGTGATGTGTCGGACCGTGATGCGGTGGCGGCGTTGGTCGCGGGCCGTGTGCTGTCGGGTGTGGTGCATGTTGCTGGGGTGTTGGACGACGGGGTGGTCTCGTCGTTGACGCCGGATCGGGTGGACGCGGTGCTGCGCCCGAAGGTGGACGCGGCCTGGCATCTGCATGAGCTGACCCGGCACCTGGATCTGTCGGCGTTTGTGTTGTTCTCGTCGGCTGCGGGTGTGCTGGGTGCTCCTGGGCAGGGCAATTACGCGGCGGCCAATGCTTATGTGGATGCGCTGGCCGTGCATCGGCGGGCCAGCGGCCTGCCCGCCCAGTCGCTCGCCTGGGGCCCCTGGGCCACAGACGCCGAGGGCATGGCGGGCGGGCTCGCCGGTTCCGATGTACAGCGGATGGCCCGGTCCGGGGTGGAGGGACTCTCCGCCGACCAAGGTCTCGCCCTGTTCGACACCGCCGTCCGGACGCCCGAGCCGCTGCTCGTCCCGATCGGGCTGGCCACGAACGAACTCGCCGGGGCCGGCGACGAACTGCCGCACATCCTGCGCGGCCTGGTGCCCGGACGCCGACGCAGGACGGCCGCAGCGGGTACGCACGAGGCGGTGGCATTGCGCCGGCGGCTCACCGCGCTGCCCGAGGGGGAGCGCCGACCGGCCCTCCTGGAGACCATCCGCGCCCAGACCGCGCACGTCCTGGGGTTCACCGGCCCGCAGGACGTCGATGGTGGGCGCGCGTTCCGTGACCTCGGCATCGATTCGCTGTCCGCGGTCGAACTGCGCAACCGGTTGAACCGGGCGACGGGCCTGCGGCTGCCGGCGACGCTTGTCTTCGACTACCCGACGCCGCTGGTGCTGTCCGACCACCTGCTTGGCGAGATCCTTGGCTCGGAGCCGTCCACCGGGCCTGCCCTCGCTCTGCGGACGCCGGTCGACGACGAGCCGATCGCCATTGTGGGCATGGCCTGCCGCTACCCCGGCGGCGTCGTCTCGCCGGACGACCTGTGGCAGCTGGTCGCGGACGGCGTCGACGGTGTCTCCGGCCTCCCCACCGAGCGGGGCTGGGATCTGGCGGGACTGTTCGACCCTGAGCCCGGTCGTCCGGGCAAGAGTTATGTGGACCGGGGTGGGTTTCTGCATGATGCCGCGGGGTTCGATCCCGGGTTCTTCGGGATCAGTCCGAATGAGGCGTGGTTGATGGATCCGCAGCAGCGGTTGCTGTTGGAGGTGTCGTGGGAGGCGTTGGAGCGGGCGGGTATTGATCCGTCGTCGTTGCGGGGCAGTTCGACGGGCGTGTTCGCCGGGATGATGTACCACGACTACGCCTACAACAGCAGTACGGGTTCGGTCGCCTCGGGCCGGATCTCGTACACGCTGGGTCTTGAGGGTCCGGCGGTCACCGTCGACACCGCCTGCTCCTCCTCGCTGGTGGCATTGCATCTCGCGGTGCAGGCGTTGCGGTCGGGCGAGTGTGCGCTGGCGTTGGCCGGCGGGGTCGCGGTGATGGCTACGCCGGAGACCTTTGTCGAGTTCAGTCGTCAGCGGGGGTTGGCTCCCGATGGGCGGGCGAAGTCGTTCGCTGCTGCGGCGGATGGCACTTCGTGGGGTGAGGGTGCGGGGATGCTGCTGGTGGAGCGGCTGTCGGACGCCCGCGCGAACGGTCATCCGGTGCTGGCGGTGGTGCGGGGTACGGCGGTCAACCAGGACGGTGCTTCGAATGGGCTGACGGCGCCGAACGGTCCGTCCCAACGCCGTGTCATCCGGCAGGCGTTGGCCACAGCAGGCTTGAGCACCGCGGACGTGGACGCGGTGGAGGCGCACGGCACCGGCACGACATTGGGTGATCCGATCGAGGCGCAGGCGTTGCTGGCCACGTATGGGCAGGATCGTCCGGAGGGCAGTCCGTTGTGGCTGGGGTCGATCAAGTCGAACATCGGTCATACGCAGGCGGCGGCCGGTGTGGCGGGCATCATCAAGATGGTCAAGGCCATGGACCACGGCGTCCTGCCGCGCACGCTGCATGTGGATGCTCCGACGCCGGAGGTGGACTGGGCCTCCGGCGACGTGGAGTTGCTGACCGAGGCCCGTGAGTGGACGCAGAACGGTCGTCCGCGGCGGGCGGGGATCTCCTCGTTCGGGATCAGCGGCACCAATGCCCACGTCATCATCGAAGCGGCACCAGCAGAGGCACCCGCGCTCACGCCCGCGTCCGCACCCGTTGGTACCAATTGCCAGGATCGCCCGGCTCCTGCCCCAGTGGAGTGGATCCTCTCGGGCAAGTCGGCCGACGCGCTTCGGGCCCAGGCCGAGAAGCTGCGTGCGTACGTGGAGGACCGGCCGGAACTGCTTCCCCTCGACGTCGGGTTGTCGCTGGCGACCTCGCGCACGGCGTGGGAGCACCGTGCCGTGGTGGTGGCCGACGACCGGACCTCCGGGCTTCGCGGGTTGGCCGCCATCGCGTCCGACGAGCCGCGCTCCGGTGTCGTGCAGGGTGCGGTCTCCGCGGGGCGTACGGCCTTCTTGTTCTCGGGGCAGGGGGCGCAACGGGTCGGTATGGGGCGGGAGTTGTACGAGTCGTTCCCGGCGTTCGCGACCGCTTTCGACGAGGTGTGTGCCGCCTTGGACCTGCATTTCGATCGGCCGGTCCGTGAGGTGGTTTGGTCGGAGCCTGAGTTGCTCGGGCAGACGGTGTTCGCGCAGGCGGGGTTGTTCGCGGTCGAGGTGGCGTTGTTCCGGCTGCTGGAGTCGTGGGGTGTGCGTCCTGACTATCTGGCGGGTCATTCGATCGGTGAGTTGGCGGCGGCGCATGTGGCGGGGGTGTTCTCGCTCGGGGATGCGGCCAGGTTGGTGGCTGCGCGGGGCCGTTTGATGCAGGCGTTGCCGTCGGGTGGGGCGATGGCTGCCGTCCAGGCTTCCGAGGACGAGGTCACCGCGCTGCTGGATGACGGGGAGGTGGCGATCGCGGCGGTCAACGGTCCGACGTCGGTCGTGGTCTCCGGTACGGACGCCCAAGTAGCCACCGTAGAAGCCCACTTCAGTGAGCTGGGCCGTAAGACGAGTCGCCTGCGGGTCTCGCACGCCTTCCACTCCCCGCTCATGGACCCGATGCTCGACGCCTTCCGTGAGGTGGCCGAGAACGTCACCTACAGCCCGCCCGCCATCCCGATCGTCTCCAATGTGACCGGCGGTCCGGCGGAAGACCTCGACTCGGCCGACTACTGGGTCCGGCACGTCCGCGAGACGGTCCGGTTCGCCGACGGTGTGACCCACCTGCGCTCTGCCGGCGTGACCCGCTTCGTGGAACTGGGCCCCGACGCAGTCCTGGCCGCCCTGGTCCAAGGGCAGGTCACGGACGAGGCCGTGGACGACACCGTGGAGGTCGTCGTGCCGGTCCTCCGCCGGGACCGTTCCGAGGAACGGGAGCTGAGGGCGGCCGTCGGTCTGCTGCATGCGCACGGGGTCCCGGTGGACTGGCAGACCGTGTTCGCCGGACGGGGCGCCCGCCTGGTCGAACTGCCCACGTACGCCTTCCAGCGGCAGGACTACTGGCTCGACACCCCCACGGGCGGGGGCGATGTGGCGGGGCTCGGCCAGACCGCCGCCGAGCACCCGTTCCTCCGTGCCGCCGTGGCGTCCCCGGAGGACGACGGCGTGGTGCTGACCGGCAGGGTGTCGACCGGCACCCTGCCGTGGCTGGCCGACCACGAGGTGTTCGGGGCGCTCCTGCTACCGGGTACCGCCTTCGTGGAACTGGCCGTACGGGCCGGGGACCAGGTCGGCTGCGACGTACTTCAGCAGCTCACCCTCGAAGCGCCGCTCGTGCTGCCCGCGCACGGCGGTGTCGACGTCCAGGTCACGGTCGGTGCTCTGGACGACGACGGCGCCCGTCGCGTCGGCGTCTACGCCCGCCCCGACGACGCCTCGCCCGACGTCCCGTGGACGCGGCACGCGAGCGGGCTCCTTTCCACGGACGGTTCCCCGGTCGGCTCTTCGAACGGCTCTTTGAACGGCTCCTCGGGCGGTTCTCCGGGCGGTGCGGCATTCGAGGACGACCTCGCCGTCTGGCCCCCCGAGAACGCGTCCGCCCTGGATCTGACGAGCGGTTACGAGACCCTTGCCGACCGCGGGTTCGGCTACGGCCCGGCGTTCCAGGGGCTGCGTGCCGCGTGGCGGCGCGGTGACGACCTGTTCGCCGAGATCGCGCTGCCCGAGCACGACCGGGCCGAGGCTGCCGAGTACGGCATCCACCCGGCCCTTCTGGACGCCGCGCTGCACGCGATCCTCCTCGACGGGGGAAGCGACGAGGGCGACGACGGGGGAGTCGGCGAGGGCCGCGGGGCCGTCCTGCCGTTCGAATGGAGCGGGGTACGGCTGCACGCCGCCGGAGCACCGGTGGCACGCGTGCGCGTCCGCCGTGCCGGCGCCGCCGGGGTGAGCCTGCTGGTGACCGACGAGACCGGACAGGCTGTCCTGTCGGTGGACTCCCTGGTCTCGCGACCGGTGGAGCCCGGCCAACTCTCCGTCCCGGGCGCCCAGGACGGCCCGGACGACTCACTGTTCACCGTCGCCTGGTCGACCCTGCCGACCGGCGAGCCCGCCGCCATGCCGACCGCGGCCGTGCTGGGAACAGACCGCTGCGGCCTGCCCCAGGACGTCCCGGCGTACGCGGATCTGGCCGCGCTCGCCCAGGAGCAGGTTCCGGACGTCGTCGTGTGGGCCTGCCCGTCGGTCGTCGACGACGTCCCGGCAGGTGTGCGCGCGGTCGCGCACGAGACGTTGCGCGTCGTCCAGGAGTGGCTGGCCGACGAACGGCTGGAAGCCGCACGGCTGGTGGTGGTCACCCGTGGCGCGGCTGTCACCGCCGACGGCGAGCGGCCGGGCGATCTCGCGGCCGCGGCCGTGCGCGGCCTGATCCGTACCGCCCGGACGGAACACCCCGACCGCTTCGTCCTGGTAGACCTGGATCCCCACCCCGATCCGCATCCCCGTGCGCATCTGGACCTGGAGGCGGGAAGTGGCGCGGTTCCGTCGCCGGCCGCCCTCGCGGTCCACGGCGAACCCGAACTCGCCGTACGCGGCACCGAGGTGCGCGTCCCCCGGCTGGTCAGGACAGCCGGAGGCGCGGACAGGACGGTCGGCGGTACGGACACCCTGACGTTCGACCCGGCCGGGACCGTACTGATCACCGGCGGTACGGGCGGCCTCGGTTCGCTGGTGGCCCGGCACCTGGTGCGCGAACACGGCGTACGGCACCTGCTGCTGACCAGCCGCCGGGGCATCGACGCCCCCGGCGCCCGCGAACTGCGTACGGAGTTGGCCGGACTCGGCGCCGAGGTCACGGTCGCCGCCTGTGACGTCGGCGACCGGGACGCCGTCGCCGCTCTCCTCGCTGGCGTCGAGCACCCGCTGACGGGCATCGTGCACACGGCCGGTGTGCTGGACGACGGAGTGCTGACCTCGCTCACACCCGACCGACTGGACACCGTGCTCACTCCGAAGGCCCACGCGGCCTGGTATCTGCATGAGCTGACCCGGCACATGGACCTGTCGGCGTTCGTGCTGTTCTCCTCGGTCGCGGGCACCCTGGGCGGTGCCGGACAGGCCGGCTACGCGATGGCGAACGCCTTCCAGGACGCCCTCGCCGCCCACCGGCACGCGCTCGGCCTGCCGTCGGTCTCCCTGGCCTGGGGTCCATGGGCCGGGGTGGAGGGCATGGCGGGCACACTCGCCGACGCCGACACCGAGCGGCTCCGGCGCTCCGGGACGCCGCCCCTGACGGTCGCCGAAGGGCTCGCGCTGTTCGACCGGGCGCTGTCCGCCGGGACGGCGGAACTCGTACCCGTCCGGCTCGACCTCGGCGTACTGCGGTCCTTCGCGGCGTCCGGCGCCGTCCCGCCCGTCCTGCACGGCCTGGTCAAACCCCCTGCACGCCGGGCGGCCCGGTCCGGTGGCGCGGCATCACTGCGGCGCCGGCTGGACGCGCTGCCCGAGGCGGAACGCGACCGCGCGCTGCTCGACCTGGTACGTACACACGTCGCCGCGGTCCTCGGCCACGAGGACGCCCGTTCCATCGAACCCGCCCGCGCCTTCACCGAACTCGGGTTCAGCTCCCTGTCGGCAGTGGAACTGCGGAACCTTCTCGGCGCCGCCACCGGCCTGCGGCTGCCCGCCACCCTCGTCTTCGACCACCCCAGTTCCGACGCGGTGGCCCGGCACCTCATGGGCGAACTCCTCGGCGCCGGCGAGACCGCGGCCCCGGTCAGGGCCCAGGCGCGCGTCGACGAACCGATCGCGATCGTGGGCATGGCCTGCCGGTTCCCCGGCGGGGTCGCGTCCCCCGACGATCTGTGGCGGCTCGTCGCCGACGGCGTGGACGCGGTGGCGGAGTTCCCCCGCGACCGGGGCTGGGACGTCGACGGCCTCTACGACCCCGAGCCCGGCAAGCCGGGCAAGTGCATCGCGCGGGAGGGCGGTTTCCTGTACGACGCGGCCGACTTCGACGCCGAGTTCTTCGGGATCTCACCGAGGGAGGCACTGGAGACCGACCCGCAGCACCGGCTGCTGCTGGAGACCTCGTGGGAGGCGTTCGAGAGTGCCGGAATCGCGCCTGGTTCCCTGCGCGGCAGCGCGACCGGCGTGTTCGCCGGAGTGATGTACCACGACTACGGAGGCGGGGCCAGCGGCGGCAGTGTCGCCTCCGGGCGGGTCTCCTACACGCTCGGCCTGGAAGGGCCGGCCGTCACGGTGGACACGGCGTGCTCGTCGTCCCTGGTGGCCCTGCACCTGGCCGCGCAGGCGCTGCGGACCGGCGAGTGCACCCTCGCTCTCGCGGGCGGTGTGACGGTGATGGCGACCTCGGGGACGTTCGTGGAGTTCAGCCGTCAGCGCGGACTCGCGGCGGACGGCCGCAGCAAGTCGTTCGCCGCGTCCGCCGACGGCACGGGCTGGGGCGAGGGCGTCGGCATGCTCCTGGTGGAGCGGTTGTCGGACGCCCGCGCCAACGGCCACCCCGTCCTGGCGATCGTCCGGGGCACCGCGACCAACCAGGACGGTGCCTCGAACGGCCTGACCGCGCCCAACGGCCCCTCGCAGCGCCGCGTGATCCGTCAGGCCCTCGCCAACGCCGGCCTGGGCACGGCGGACGTGGACGCGGTGGAGGCGCACGGCACCGGCACCCGGCTCGGCGACCCGATCGAGGCGCAGGCCCTCCTGGCGACGTACGGGCAGGACCGTCCGCAGGACAGCCCGCTGTGGCTGGGGTCCGTCAAGTCGAACCTGGGCCACACCCAGGCGGCGGCCGGTGTCGCGGGCATCATCAAAATGGTGCAGGCGATGCGGCACGGGGTGATGCCCCGAACGCTGCACGTGGACGAGCCGACCCCGCACGTCGACTGGTCGGCCGGACGGGTGGAACTGCTGACGAAGGCCCGGGAGTGGCCGCGCAACGGTCGTCCCCGCCGGTCGGCGGTCTCCTCCTTCGGGATAAGCGGCACCAACGCCCACGTGATCCTCGAACAGCCACCCGCCCCGAACGGGACGGACGACACCTCCGCACCCGCCGACCGGCCCCGCACCGGCACCCTCCCCTGGGTGGTGACGGGCCGCAGCGCCGAAGCCGTACGCGCCCAGGCCGAGCGGCTGGCCGCCTTCGTCCGGGCGGACGACACCGTCGGCATCGCCGATGTGGGGCTGTCGCTGGCCACGACGAGGACGGCGTTCGACCATCGCGCGGTCGTGCTCGCGGCGGACCGGGCGACCGCGCTGGAGGGACTGGACGCGCTGGCCACCGGCGCCGCGCACCCCGGCGTGCTGCACGGCTCCGGCCGCGGCGGCGCCGCACCGGTGTTCGTCTTCCCCGGGCAGGGTTCGCAGTGGGTGGGTATGGCGGTCGAGCTTCTGGATTCCTCGTCGGTGTTCGTTGCTCGGATGGAGGAGTGTGCCGGGGCGTTGGGGGCGTTTGTGGAGTGGGATCTGTTGGGGGTTCTGCGGGGTGATGGTGGGTTGTTGGAGCGGGTGGATGTGGTTCAGCCGGTGTTGTGGGCGGTGATGGTGTCGTTGGCTGAGGTGTGGCGTGGTTTCGGGGTGGAGCCGGCTGCTGTGGTGGGTCATTCGCAGGGTGAGATCGCGGCTGCGTGTGTGGCGGGTGCGTTGTCTTTGGAGGACGGTGCTCGTGTGGTGGCGGTGCGGAGCCGGATCATCGCGGAGGACCTGGCCGGGCAGGGCGGCATGCTGTCGGTGGGCCTGTCGGCCCAGGCTGTCGGCGAGGTGCTTGCCGGGTGGGAGGGCCGTGTGGAGCTGGCTGTGGTGAACGGTCCCGCGTCGGTGGTTGTGTCCGGTGAGGTGGGTGCGTTGAGGGAGCTCAGGGCGATGTTGGAGGGGCGGGGTGTGCGGGTTCGGCTCATCCCTGTCGATTACGCCTCGCACTCGATGTTCGTCGAGGGGCTCCGTGACCGGATCCTGGCCGAGTTGGAGGGTCTGTCGCCGCGTTCGTCGAGGGTGGCGTTCTGTTCGACCGTGACGGGTGGGCTGCTCGACACGGTCGCCCTCGATGCCGGGTACTGGTATGCCAACCTGCGGCAGACCGTCCGTTTCGAGCAGGCCACGCGTGCCCTGCTGGACGATGGTTTCACCGCGTTCGTGGAGTCCAGTCCCCATCCCGGTCTGCTGGTCGGCCTGGGCGAGACCATGGAGTCGGCGGGCGTGAGCGGAGTGACGGCCGGCTCGCTGCGCCGCGGCGAGGGCGGCACGGAACGGTTCCTCACCTCGCTCGCCGAGGTGTTCACCGGCGGTGTGGACGTCGACTGGCACACCGCCTTCGACGGACACGGGGCCGGGCGGGCCGAACTGCCCACCTACGCCTTCCAGCGCCGCCGCTACTGGGCCGACCAGAGCGCGGGCGCGGGCGATGTCACCTCCCTCGGCCTGGACGCCCCCGGCCATCCGCTGCTCGGCGCGGTCGTCCCGTCCGTGGCCCCCGGGGCGGACGGCGTGACACTCACCGGCCGGCTGTCCGTGGGCACCCAGCCGTGGCTCGGCGACCACGCCGTGTCCGGCGTGACACTGTTCCCCGGAACGGGCTTCGTGGAACTGGCCGTACGGGCCGGGGACCAGGTCGGCTGCGGCCGGGTCGAGGAACTGGCACTGGAGGCGCCGCTGGTGCTCCCCGCCGACGGCGGTGTCTCCGTACAAGTGGTCGTCGGCGCCTCCGACGGCCCGGACGGCGGACGGCCCGTGACCATCCACACCCGCGCGGACACGGACGGGCCGTGGACCCGGCACGCGCTCGGCACACTGGCCCCGGCCGGCACGGCCACGGACCCCGGACTCGAACAGTGGCCCCCGCCCGGCGCCACCGAGATCGACGTCACCGGACTGTACGACGCACTGGCCGACGTCGGTCTGGAGTACGGGCCGGTGTTCCGCGGGTTGAGGGCGGCGTGGCGGCGTGGTGAGGAGGTGTTCGCGGAGGTCGCTCTTCCTGAGCAGGTGGAGGGGGACGGGTTCGGGTTGCATCCGGCGTTGCTGGACGCGGGTCTGCATGCGGTGGCGTTGAGTGGTGCGGTCGGTGACGGGGTGGTGCTGCCGTTCGCGTGGTCGGGCGTCGAACTGTTCGCCTCCGGCGCCACGGCCCTGCGCGTCCGGGTCACCCCGACCGGCAGCGCAGTGGTGTCGATCCAGGCCGCGGACACGGCCGGGAACCCGATCGTGGCGGTCGAGTCGCTGGCCCTGCGGGAGATGACCCCGGCCCAGCTGTCCGCCGCGGCCGGATCACCCTTCCACGAGTCGCTGTTCCGTCTGGAGTGGACACCGCTCCCGGCCCCGCGTGCCGGGCGGACCCCGGACTGGATCGCCTGGGACGACCTGCGGGCCGAGACCCCCGTACCCGAACTGGTCGTGCTGCCCGCCACCGGGGTGGCGGCGGGCGCCGAACCGGCCCGCAAGGCCGTGCACCAGGTGCTCGACGCCGTACGGTCCTGGCTCGCCGCCGACCGGTTCGCGGGCGCCCGCCTCGTGGTCGTCACCTCGGGCGCGGTGTGCGTGGACGGCGAGGACGTCACCGATCTCGCGGGCTCGGCCGTCTGGGGACTCGTGCGCTCGGCACAGTCCGAGGACCCGGGCCGGATCGTCCTCGCCGACCTGACCGATCCCTCGGCCGTCACGAGCGTGCTCCCGGCCCTGGCGTCGTCGGACGAGCCACAGGTCGCCCTGCGCGACGGCGTGCTCCGGGCGGCCCGCCTGGCGAAGGTGCCCGCGGAACCCGCCGAACTCGCGCTGCCGGCAGTCGAGTTCACCGAGTTCACGGGCGAGGGCCCCGTCCTGGTGACCGGTGCGCTCGGTGCGCTCGGCGTCGTCGTGACCCGGCACCTGGTCGCCGAACGCGGCGTACGGAACCTGCTCCTCGTGGGCAGGCGCGGAGAGGCGACCCCCGGCGCGGCCGAACTGTGCGCAGAACTGTCGGGACTCGGAGCGCGCGTGGAGGTGGCCGCCTGCGACGTGGGCGACCGCGACGCCCTCGCAGGACTCCTGGCCGACCGGGACCTGAGCGCCGTCGTGCACGCGGCAGGGGTGCTCGACGACGGAACGATCTCCTCCCTCACCCCCGAGAGCGTGGACACCGTCTTCCGCCCGAAGGCCGACGCCGCCTGGTATCTGCACGAGCTGACCCGGCACATGGACCTGTCGGCGTTCGTCCTGTTCTCCTCGGCGGCCGGTGTGCTGGGCACTCCGGGACAGGGCAACTACGCGGCGGCGAACGCTTTCCTGGACGCCCTGGCCGCACACCGCCGCGCCCACGACCTGCCCGCCCGGTCCCTGGCCTGGGGACTGTGGGGCGCGAGCGACAGCGGCATGGCGGGCCGGCTCGACGACAACGACCGTCAGCGCGTGGGCCGTTCCGGCGTCGAAGCGCTCTCCGCCGAGGAAGGGCTCGGGCTCCTCGACACCGCCGCACGTCTCGACGCGGCGGCGCTCGTACCGATCCGGCTGAACCTCAGGGCCCTGGCCACCGCCGGCGACGACCTGCCGCCGCTGCTGCGGGACCTGATACCGCGCTTCCGGCGCACCGCCACGGCGGGCCGCGCGGACTCGGGCGCGCTCCGCGCGCGACTCGCCGGCCTCTCGGAGGACGAACGGGCCCAGGAACTGCGGACGCTGGTGCTGACCTGCGCCGCCGGAGTCCTCGGCCACAGCGGCCCCGAGGCCGTCGACCCGGACCGGGACTTCCTGGAGGCGGGCTTCGACTCCCTCACGGCGATGGAACTGCGCAACGGACTCAACGCCGCGACCGGCCTGCGCCTGCCCGCGATGGCCGTCTTCGACTCCAAGAACCCCGCCGAGCTGGCCCGCCATGTCCAACAACGCCTGGCGGCCGACCTCGACGGCCCGGCGGCGGTCACGGACGGCGAGCCCACCGCGGACACCGACGGCGACACCCTCAGCGACCTGTTCCGCGCGGCCGTACGAGCGGGGAACGTCACCCAGGGGTTCGTCCTCCTCGGCGCGGTCGCCGACATCCGGCCGAGGTTCACCGGAATCGCCGACCTGCCGAGCCCACCGCGGCCGGTGGTCCTCGCGGACGGGCCCATACGACCCCGCCTGATCTGCGTCTCCACGCCCATGGCGGTCGGCGGCGTCCACCAGCACGCCCGGCTCGTCACGCACCTGCACGGCACCCGGCACGTCACGGCGCTGCCGCTGCCCGGGTTCGCGGCGGGGGAGAGCCTTCCCCGGTCGCTCGACGCCGTCACCGAAGTGATCGCCGACAGCGTGGCACAGGCCGCGGAAGGGGACCCGTACGTCCTGCTCGGCTACTCCTCCGGAGGCCTGGTCGCCCACGCGGTCGCGAGCCACCTGGAGGCGGCGGACGCCGGCCCCGAAGGGATCGTCCTGCTGGACAGCTTCCAGGTCCGCGACGAGGCCATGACCGTCGGCCAGGAGTCGCTCGCCCTGAATCTGCTGGAGATGGAGCCGACGTTCGGGCGCTTCGGCAGCGCACGGCTCTCCGCGATGGGCCTGTACGCCAACCTCCTGCTCGACTTCACCCCCGGCGCACTCCGCGCGCCCGTCCTGTTCGTCCAGGCCGCCGAGTCGTTCATCACCGGCCCCGGCGGCGAACCCGGCGGCGACCGGTGGCTGGCCGCGCCGTGGAACGCCACCCAGACCCTCAGGACGGCTCCGGGGGACCACTTCTCCCTCGTACAGGAGGACGCCGAGACCACCGCGCGGATCGTCGACGAGTGGATCGCCTCGATGCGGTGAACCCCGTGGTCCACCCCTGCGATGAACCCCTGATCCACCCCTGGGTGAACCCTGCCCCACCCCTGCGGTGAACCCCTGATCCGCACCTGCGGAGAACACCGGTTCCGCCCCCTGGACATAGGGGGTGGCCGGGCCACTTCAGGGGAGTTCCCGGAGCTGTTCCCTAACTAGTGTCGTGATGACCGCCGCGGCCTGTCGACCGGCCGCGGCGGGCAATGGACGGCGTGCACGTGAGACCAGTCGAACGGGGTGATTGAGGTGTCGTTGGCTCCCCATGCCAAGGGAAGCGTGCCATTCGGCGCGTACGAGACCTGGTATCGCGTCACGGGCGACCTGCGCGCCGGCGGGCCGCCCCTGGTGGTCGTCCACGGCGGGCCGGGCAGCACCCACGACTACCTGCGCTCTCTCGCCTCGCTCGCCGAGCTGGGGCGGCCGGTCGTGCACTACGACCAGATCGGAAACGGCGGCTCCACCCACCTTCCCGGACGGGGCCCGGAATTCTGGACCGTGGACCTGTTCCTCGACGAACTCGACAACCTGCTGAACAGGCTCGGAATCGCCGAGGACTACGTACTGTTCGGCCAGTCCTGGGGCGGCATACTCTCCGCGAAACACGCCTCGGCGCAGCCGCCGGGCCTACGGGCACTGGTCATCGCCAATTCCCCCGCCTCCTATGTTCTGTGGCGCCAGGAAATGAAAGTCCTGCGGGAACTGCTGCCGCCCGGGGTCGACGAGACACTGGCCCGCCACGAGGCCGCGGGAGACACCGACAGCGAGCAGTACCTCCAGGCCATGACGGTCTTCTACAACAGGCACGTGTGCAGGCTCCGGCCGTGGCCGCGCGACTTCGTGGCGACCCTCATGGAGATCCAGAACGACCCCACCGTCTACCGCACCATGAACGGCCCGAGCGAGTTCCATGTCACCGGGACCCTGCGGGACTGGTCGGTGGAGGACTGCGTCGCCGACATCGAGGTGCCGACACTCCTGATCTCGGGCCGGCACGACGAGGCGACGCCCGCGACGGTGCGGCCGTTCGCCGAACTGATCCCCGACGTCCGGTGGGAGGTCTTCGAGGAGTCGAGCCACCTGCCCCACCTGGAAGAGCCCGAACACTTCACACGGGTGATGGCCGACTTCCTCAACGAGTTCGGAGGCTGAACGTGGACGCGTCCGCCGAGGAGATCATCGAGGCGCTCCGCGACTCGCTGCTGGAGAACGAACGGCTCCGCCAGAACAACGGACGCCTGGAGGCCGCCGCCACCGAACCGGTGGCGATCGTGGGCATGGCCTGCCGCTACCCCGGCGGTGTCACGTCCCCCGACGACCTGTGGCGGCTCGTCGCCGAGGGCACGGACGCCGTGTCCGGCTTCCCCGCCGACCGTGGCTGGGACACCGGGCGCCTCTACGACCCCGAGCCCGGCACGCCCGGCAGGAGCTATGTGCGTGAGGGCGGATTCCTGCTCGACGCGGCCGGGTTCGACGCGGCCTTCTTCGGGATCTCGCCGCGTGAGGCCCTGGCCATGGACCCCCAGCAGCGGCTGCTGCTGGAGACGTCGTGGGAGGCCCTGGAGCGCGCCGGCATCGACCCCGCCTCCCTGCGCGGAGGCCGCACGGGCGTGTTCGCCGGTGTGATGTACCACGACTACGGCACCAGCTCCAGCAACGGAAGCATCGTCTCGGGCAGGGTCGCCTACACACTGGGCCTTGAGGGCCCCGCGGTCACCGTCGACACCGCCTGTTCCTCCTCACTGGTGGCCCTGCATCTGGCGATACGGTCGCTCAGGTCCCAGGAATGCTCGCTGGCACTGGCCGGTGGCGTGACCGTGATGGCGACCCCTGAGACGTTCGTCGACTTCAGCGAACAGCGCGGACTCGCCCCCGACGGCCGCGTCAAGGCGTTCTCGGCCGCCGCCGACGGCACGGGCTGGGGCGAGGGCGCAGGGATGCTGCTTCTGGAGCGGCTGTCGGACGCCCGCCGCAACGGCCATCCGGTGCTGGCGGTGGTGCGGGGCACGGCGGTCAATCAGGACGGCGCCTCGAACGGCCTGACCGCGCCGAACGGGCCGTCTCAACAGCGGGTGATCCGGCAGGCGTTGGCCACTGCCGGTCTTGGCACTGCGGATGTGGACGCGGTGGAGGCGCATGGTACGGGGACGACGCTGGGTGATCCGATCGAGGCGCAGGCGCTCTTGGCGACGTACGGCCAGGACCGGGTGGACGGGCCGCCGCTGTGGTTGGGGTCCGTGAAGTCGAACATGGGGCATGCGCAGGCGGCGGCCGGTGTGGCCGGGGTGATCAAGATGGTGCAGGCGATGCGTCATGGGGTTCTGCCGCGCACGTTGCATGTGGATGCTCCGTCCTCGCAGGTGGACTGGTCGGCGGGGCGGGTGGAGTTGCTGACGGAGGCGCGTGAGTGGCCGGAGGTGGAGGGTCGTCCGCGGCGGGCGGGGATCTCCTCGTTCGGGATCAGCGGGACCAACGCCCACGTCATCATCGAGCAGGGTCCGGCAGAGCAGCGGGACGTACCGGGTGCCTTGGACGACCTGGACGACCGGCCGTCCAACTCGGGCTCCGACTCGGGCTCGGGCACGGTGCCGTGGGTGCTGTCCGCGCGGAGCAGGGAAGGGCTGCCCGCTCAGGCCGCGCGGCTCCGGGACTTCGTAACGGACCGTCCGCTGCTGCGCCCCACCGACATCGGGTTCTCACTGGCGACGTCACGCGCGCTCTTCGAACACCGCGCGGTGGTGGTCGGCCGGAACCGCGACGACCTGCTCGCCGGCCTGCGCACATTGGCCGAGGGGGCCTCCGGCGCCAGCGCTGTCAGTGGGGTCGCGGGCTCCGGCCGGACGGCGTTCCTGTTCTCGGGGCAGGGGGCGCAACGGGTCGGTATGGGAAGGGAGTTGTACGCGTCCTTCCCGGTGTTTGCGACCGCGTTCGACGAGGTGTGTGCCGCCTTGGACCTGCATCTTGATCGGCCTGTGCGTGAGGTGGTGTGGTCCGAGTCGGAGTTGCTCGGGCGGACGGTGTTCGCGCAGGCGGGGTTGTTCGCGGTCGAGGTGGCGTTGTTCCGGCTGCTCGAAGAATGGGGTGTGCGTCCTGATTTCCTGGCGGGTCATTCGATCGGTGAGCTTTCCGCTGCACACGTGGCCGGGGTGTTCTCGCTCGGCGATGCGGCCAGGTTGGTGGCTGCGCGGGGTCGGTTGATGCAGGCGTTGCCGTCGGGTGGGGCGATGGCTGCCGTCCAGGCTTCCGAGGACGAGGTCGTCCCGCTGCTTGACCTGGCCTTGGCTGATATCGCGGCGGTGAACGGTCCGGATGCGGTGGTCGTTTCCGGTGTCGATGCCGAAGTCGCCCGTATCACGAAGCACTTCACGGAACTGGGCCGTCGGACGACTCGTCTGCGTGTCTCCCACGCGTTCCACTCGCCCCTCATGGATCCCATGCTGGAGGCTTTCCGTGAGGTCGCCGAGAGTGTCACCTACGGCAAAGCCTCCATACCTGTGGTGTCCCATCTCGGCGGTGCGGTTGTCGACGCGGAAGCGTTGGGTTCGGCGGACCATTGGGTGCGGCACGTCCGTGAGGCGGTCCGATTCGCCGACACCGTAGGGCACTTGGAGTCCGAGGGTGTCACCCGGTTCGTGGAGCTGGGGCCCGACGGCGTCCTGACCGCGATGGCGCGGCAGTGCGTACAGCCCGAGGCTGAGGCCGACGGCGGTACCGGCACCCCCACCGGCGCCGGTGTCCTGGTGGCGACGCAGCGGAAGGACCGCCCCGAGCCCGAGACACTCCTCCTCGCGGTGGGGCAGCTGCACACCGCGGGCGTATCCGTCGACTGGCGGGCCGTGTTCGCGGACCGGGACGCGCGACCGGTCGAACTGCCCACCTACGCGTTCCGGCACGAGACGTACTGGCTCGACTCCACCGCCCAGGACTCCGATGTCTCCTCCGTCGGGATCGACCCGGCGGACCACCCGCTCCTCGGCGCCGTAGTGACGACACCGGACTCCGGTGGCGTGGTGCTGACGGGCCGCCTGTCGACGGCCACCCGGCCGTGGCTGGCCGATCACGAAGTGCGGGGCACCGTACTGCTGCCGGGCAGCGCGTTCGTCGAACTGGCGATCCGGGCCGGTGACGAGGCCGGCTGCGACGTCCTGCGCGAGCTGACACTCGGTGCACCCCTGGTGCTGCCTGAGCACTGCGGTGTCGCCGTACGGGTCGTGGTCGGCGCGGCCGACGCGTCCGGCGACCGCAGGGTGAGTGTCCACTCCAGGCGCGAGGACACCCCCTCCGGCGAGGACTGGACACGGCACGCCGACGGCACGGTCGGCACCGGCTCCCCGGCCTCGTCGCCCCCGTCCGACCTCGGCACCTGGCCGCCCGCGGACGCCGCTCCGGTGGATCTGGCCGAGGCATACGAACGCCTCCGCGACGAGGGCTACGCCTACGGACCCGTGTTCCAGGGGCTGCGGGCGGCGTGGCGGCACGGGGACGACCTGTACACCGAGGCCGTCCTGCCCGATGAGGCGCGGGCCGACGCGGCACTGTTCGGTCTCCACCCGGCACTGCTCGACGCCGGCATGCACGCCGAACTGCTCGACACGGACCGGCGGGGCGGCAGGACACTGCTCCCCTTCGAGTGGACCGGCGTGACCCTGCATGCCTCCGGCGCGTCCGCGATCCGAGTGCACACCAGGCTGGGGCAGGGCGACGGGCCCACGAGCATGACCGTGACCGACGAGAGCGGACATCCGGTCCTCACCGTCGAGTCGCTGGCCTCCCGGCCGGTGGCGTCCGACCTGACCGGCCACGCGGGCGGCGGACCGAGCGACGTACTGCTGCGGACGGAGTGGACCTCGCGACCGGTGAACGGGTCTCCGCTGAACGGGTCCGCCACCGCCCGCTGGGCGGTGCTCGGCACCGACCGGGACCGCGACCGGGCCGGACTGCCGGCCGACGTGCCCGCGTACGCGGACCTGACCGCGCTGGGCGGGGCGCAGGTCCCCGACGTCGTGCTGTGGTCGCTTCCCACGGACACCGGGGACGTCCCGGCGGCCGTCCGCACGCTGACCCACAAGGCACTGGACGTCGTGCAGGGATGGCTGGCCGACGAACGGTTCGCCGCCTCCCGCCTGGCGGTGGTCACCCATGGGCCCACGCTGGTCCAGGCACCGGTCCAAGGGCTGCTGCGCGCGGCCCAGGCGGAGAACCCCGGGCGCTTCGTCCTCGTCGACGTGGACGGCCGGGACGCCTCACTCGACATCCTGCCCGCGGCGATTCTGTCGGGCGAGCCCGAAGCGGCCTTGCGAGAGGGCGAGTTGCGGATACCTCGGCTCACCGAGATCGACACATCACGCGTGCCGCGACTGGTCGAGGTGGAGCCGGTGGTGTCGTCGGTGTGGGGTGGTTCGGGGTCGGTGTTGGTGACGGGTGCGTTCGGTGCGTTGGGCAGCCTCGTGGCGCGGCACTTGGTGGTGGGGCACGGTGTGCGGCGTCTCGTCCTGGTCGGGCGTCGGGGATCGCGGGCCCCCGGAGGCCCGGAGCTGTGTGCGGAACTGACCGGGCTCGGCGCCGAGGTCGAGGCGGTGGCGTGTGACGTCGCCGATCGGGATGCGGTGGCGGCGTTGGTTGCGGGTCGTGTGTTGTCGGGTGTGGTGCATGCGGCGGGTGTGGTGGACAACGGGTTGGTGGGTTCGTTGTCTGCGGGTCGGGTGGGTGGGGTGTTGGGTGCGAAGGCTGATGGGGCTTGGTTTTTGCATGAGTTGACGCGGGATATGGGGTTGTCGGCGTTTGTGTTGTTCTCGTCGGTGGGTGGGTCGTTGCTGGCGGCGGGGCAGGGTGGTTATGCGGCGGCGAATGTGTTTTTGGATGCGTTGGCTGCGTATCGGCGTGGTGAGGGGTTGGTGGGGACGTCGTTGGCGTTCGGCCTCTGGGACGTCGACACGGGCGTGGACCCGGCCGATGCGGAGCGGCTGGCCCGCCTGGGCATGCCCGCGATACCGGCCGACAAGGGCCTGGAACTGTTCGATGCCGCGCTGCGTACGGACGACGCCGTGCTCATGCCGCTCCGCCTGGACAGGGCGGCGTTGCGGGCCCGCGGCGACGACGTACCGGCTCTGCTGCGCGGCCTGACCGGCGGCACCCGCCGTGCCGTCCGCGCCCGGACGGAGAACTCCCTGCGCATACGCCTGACCGGATCGACCGCTGAGGAGCGGGCCACCACCCTCCTCACACTCGTACGGACCCAGGTGGCGGCGGTGCTCGGTCATGCCTCGCCGAAGGCCGTGGAGGCGGATCGGGCCTTCAAGGAGTTGGGTTTCGATTCGCTGTCGGCGGTGGAGTTGCGGAACGGGTTGCGGGCCGAGACGGGGCTGGCGCTTCCGGCGACGCTGGTTTTCGACCATCCGACGGCGCGAGCCGTGGCGACCTATCTCGACGCCGAGTTGTGGGGTGAGAGGGGCGGTGTCGCGGCGGGCTCGGCCGCGGAGATCGAGGTCGTCGTGCCGGTGGACGACGATCCGGTGGTGATCGTGGGGATGGCGTGCCGTTATCCGGGTGGTGTGGCGTCGCCCGAGGATCTGTGGCGGCTGGTGGCGGAGGGTGTCGACGCGGTGTCGGCGTTTCCGGTGGACCGGGGCTGGGATGTCGAGGGTATTTATCATCCCGAGCCGGGGAAGCCGGGCAAGACGGTGGCGCGGGAGGGTGGTTTCCTTTACGACGCTGCGGAGTTCGATGCTGATTTCTTCGCCATTTCGCCGAGGGAGGCGGCGGACACCGATCCGCAGCAGCGGTTGCTGTTGGAGGCGTCCTGGGAGGCGTTCGAGCGGGCGGGGATCGATCCGCACACCATGCGCGGCAGCCGGACCGGGGTCTTCACCGGACTCATGTACCACGACTACGGATTCCGGGCCGACACCGCCAGCACCAGCGGCGGAAGTCTGGTCTCCGGCCGGGTCTCGTACGTATTCGGCTTGGAAGGGCCGGCCGTAACCGTCGACACCGCGTGCTCGTCGTCGCTGGTGGCCCTGCACCTGGCGGCACAGGCACTGCGCTCAGGTGAATGCTCCCTGGCACTGGCCGGCGGCGTGACCGTGATGAGTACGCCGAACATGTTCGTCGAGTTCAGCCGACAGCGGGGCCTGGCACGGGACGGCCGCTGCAAGTCGTTCTCGGACGCCGCCGACGGTGCGGGCTGGGCCGAGGGGGTGGGCGTCCTGCTGGTGGAGCGGTTGTCGGACGCCCGGCGCAACGGCCATCCGGTGCTGGCGGTGGTGCGGGGCTCCGCCGTGAACCAGGACGGCGCCTCCAATGGCCTGACCGCGCCCAACGGGCCGTCCCAACAGCGCGTGATCCGGCAGGCCCTCGCCAACGCCCGCCTGTCGTCCGACCAGGTCGACGCCGTGGAAGCACACGGTACAGGGACGACGCTCGGCGACCCGATCGAGGCGCAGGCCCTCCTGGCGACGTACGGGCAGGACCGTCCGCAGGACAGCCCGCTGTGGCTGGGATCCATCAAATCGAACATGGGGCACGCGCAGGCGGCGGCCGGTGTCGCCGGAATCATCAAGATGGTCCAGGCGATGCGTCATGGGGTTCTGCCGCGCACGTTGCATGTGGACGCTCCGTCCTCGCAGGTGGACTGGTCGGCGGGGCGGGTGGAGTTGCTGACGGAGGCGCGTGAGTGGCCGGAGGCGGAGGGTCGTCCGCGGCGGGCGGGGGTCTCCTCGTTCGGGATCAGCGGGACCAACGCCCACGTCATCATCGAGCAGCCCGACATGGAACAGGCCGAGGTCCCCGCCGAACCGGAAGGGCCCGCCGACCACACCGATTCGGGTGTGGTTCCGTGGATGGTCTCCGCCAGGACAGCCGAGGCACTGCGGAGCCAGGCGCAGCGGTTGCACACCCATCTGCTGGCCCGCCCCGAGGACGACCTGTTCGATGTCGGTCTCTCCCTGGCGACCTCGCGCACCGCGCTGGAGCGGCGCGCGGTGGTGCTCGCGGAGGACAGGGCCACCGCTCTCGACGGCCTGGCCTCGATCGCCGCCGACGAGCCCGGCCCCGACGTGGTCCACGGCGTCGCCTCCACCGGCGCGACGGCGTTCCTGTTCTCGGGGCAGGGGGCGCAACGGGTCGGTATGGGAGGGGAGTTGTACGCGTCCTTCCCGGTGTTCGCGACCGCGTTCGACGAGGTGTGTGCCGCCTTGGACCTGCATCTTGATCGGCCTGTGCGTGAGGTGGTGTGGTCCGAGTCGGAGTTGCTCGGGCGGACGGTGTTCGCGCAGGCGGGGTTGTTCGCGGTCGAGGTGGCGTTGTTCCGGCTGCTCGAAGCGTGGGGTGTGCGTCCTGACTTTCTGGCGGGTCATTCGATCGGTGAGTTGGCGGCGGCGCATGTGGCGGGGGTGTTCTCGCTGGGCGATGCGGCGCGGTTGGTGGCTGCGCGGGGTCGGTTGATGCAGGCGTTGCCGTCGGGTGGGGCGATGGCTGCCGTCCAGGCTTCCGAGGACGAGGTCGTCCCGCTGCTTGACCTGGCTTTGGTCGATGTCGCGGCGGTGAACGGTCCGGATGCGGTGGTCGTTTCCGGTGTCGATGCCGAAGTCGCCCGTATCACGCAGTACTTTGCGGAGTTGGGCCGTCGGACGACCCGTCTGCGTGTCTCCCACGCGTTCCACTCGCCTCTCATGGATCCCATGCTGGAGGCTTTCCGTGAGGTCGCCGAGAGTGTCACCTACGGCAAAGCCTCTATACCCGTGGTGTCCCATCTCGGCGGCGTGGTTGTCGACGCGGAAGCGCTGGGTTCGGCGGATCATTGGGTGCGGCACGTCCGTGATGCGGTTCGATTCGTCGACACCGTAAGGCACTTGGAGTCCGAGGGTGTCACCCGGTTCGTGGAGCTGGGGCCCGACGGCGTACTGACCGCGATGGCTCAGGCCTGTCTGCGCGACCCGGACGAGGTGCTCACCGTCCCCGTAATGCGCAAGGACCGGGCCGAGCCGCCCGCACTGTTCGCCGCCGTCGCCCGACTGCATACGACCGGTGCCTTCGTCGACTGGCGCGGAGTGTTCGCCGGACGCGGTGCCCGCCGTGTGGAGCTGCCCACCTACGCCTTCCAGCGCAAGCGGCACTGGCTGGACACCCAGGCGGTCTCCGGTGACGCGTCGGGCCTCGGACAGGTGGCCGCCCGGCATCCTCTGCTCGGTGCCGTGGTCGTCTCGCCCGACTCGGACGGCCTGGTCCTGACGGGCAGACTGTCGACCGACACCCAGCCATGGCTGGCTGGACACCAGGTGCTCGGCACCGTCGTGTTCCCCGCCTCGGGCTTCGTGGAACTGGCGATCCGTGCCGGGGACCAGGTGGGATGCGACGTCCTGGAGGACCTGGCCATCGACGGGACGCTGACCCTGCCCGCGAACGGCGGTGTCGACGTCCAGGTCGTGGTCGCCGAACCAGGCGAGTCGGGGGAGCGGTCGTTGACGATCCACTCCCGCCGCGACGGCGGGCCCTGGACCCGGAACGCCACCGGTGTCCTCGGCTCCGGTGCCCCGGACCCCGACTTCGACCTCACCGCGTGGCCGCCCGCGGGCGCGGATCCGATGGACGTCGACGGCCTCTACGACCGGCTCGCGGAACTCGGCCATGACTACGGACCTGCCTTCCAGGGGCTGCGGGCTGCCTGGCGCCGGGGCGGTGAACTGTTCGCCGAGGTCGCCCTGACCGAGGAGAGCGACGACTACTTCGGGCTCCATCCGGCGCTCCTCGACGCGGCGACCCACCTTCAGGCGTCGTACGACCATGACCATGACCATGACGACCAGGTCGACCAGGTCGATCAGGGCGACGAGAGCGACCAGGGCGAGAACCGAAGCGGGCCGAGGCTGCCGACCGCGTGGAACCGTGTCGTCCTGCACGCCGCGGGCGCCACATCCCTCCGCGTCCGACTGGTGCGCACGGAGCAGGACAGCGTGTCCCTGCTCGCGGCCGACGAGACGGGCAGGCCCGTCCTGTCGGCGCGGTCGCTCACATCGAGCCAGGTGTCACCCGCCCAACTCGACGCCGGAGCCGGCCCCGACGGGTTCCTGGACTCGCTGTTCCGCATGGACTGGAAGCCGGCTGCCCCGGTCGCCGCGACTGCCGCGGACGAGGTGTCCTGGCTGCCCTGGGAGGACATCGGCGACGCCGGCGACCTCCCGGACGGAGTCCCCGGCATCCTCGTGGTGTCACCGGAACCCGGCGACGACGCCGAGAGCGTCCACAGCACCACCCGACGGACACTGCGCGTCCTTCAGGACTGGATGGCCGACGAGCGGCTCTTCGCCTCCCGGCTCCTGGTCGTGACGCGCGGTGCCGTGTCCCTGCACGGCGAGGACGTGACGGACCTCGCGGGCGCCGCGGTCTGGGGCCTCATCAGGGCGGCCCAGCTGGAACACCCCGGCGCCATCGTCCTGGCCGACGTGGACGAGCCCGCCGACAGCGCCGCACTCGTTGCGGCGGTCGTCGCGACGGACGAGCCGGAACTCGCCGTCCGCGCGGGTGTGACCTACCGGGCACGGCTGGCCCGGGTGCCGGTGCCCGAGCGGCCCGAACCCGCCCGCCCCGCTTCCGCCACCGACCACAAAGGCACCGCCTTCGGCCCTGAAGGCACCGTGCTGATCACGGGAGCGATGGGCATGATGGGCCGGCACGTGGCCCGCCACCTGGTGACCGCCCATGGAGTCGGCCATCTGCTGCTGGCAGGCCGCCGCGGCATGGCGGGCGCCGGCGCCGCCGAGCTCCACGACGAGCTGACGGCCCTCGGCGCGACCGTCACCATCGCCGCCTGCGACGTCTCCGACAAGGACTCCGTCGCCGGGATGCTCACGGGAATCGACCCCGCGCACCCGCTCGTCGGTGTCGTGCACGCGGCGGGTGTCCTCGACGACGGTGTCATCGAGTCGCTGACCCCGGAACGGATCGACGCGGTGATGCGCCCGAAGGTGGACGCGGCGTTCCATCTGCACGAGCTCACCCGCCACCTGGACCTGTCGGCGTTCGTGCTGTTCTCGTCCGACTCCGGCGTCTTCGGCAACGGCGGTCAGGCGAACTACGCGGCGGCGAACACCTTCCTGGACGGGCTGGCCGCCCACCGTCGCGCCGCCGGACTCGCCGCCCAGTCCCTGGCGTGGAGTCTGTGGGCCGACGCCAGCGAGATGACCGCGCAGCTCAGCGAGGTCGACCGGCTGCGGATGGACCACATAGGCATCGTCGGGATGTCCGCCGCCGTGGGACTGGAACTGTTCGACACCGCCGCGACCGTGGACGAGCCGATACTCGTCCCGATCAAGCTGAACGAGTACGCCGCCCGCGCGAACCCCGACGAACTGCCCCGCAAGCTGCACGGCCTGTTCGGGGGCGCCTCGCGCCGGACCGTACGGGCACGGTCCGACGGTGGCGAGGCACTAGCCCGCAGGCTCGCCGGTCTGGCCGCACCCGAACGCGACGAACTGCTCCTCGACCTGGTACGGGAACGAGTGGCCACGGTCCTGCGCCGCGACTCCGCGAGTGACGTGGAGCCGGACCGGGCGTTCCGCGAGCTCGGCTTCGACTCGCTCACCGCCCTGGAGTTGCGCAACACCCTCAACGCCGCGACGGGCCTGAGGTTGCCCGCCACGCTGCTGTTCGACCATCCCACCGCCCGCGCGGTGGCCAAGGAGATCGGCACCACGGCCGGTCCCAGGGAGGACGACCCGGCGCGGCCCCTCCTCACGGAGATCGAACGGCTCGAAGCCGCGCTCACGTCGTCGGCGCTGACCCCGGCGGTCGACGGCGCACGCTCCCGGATCACCGCGCGACTCGAAGCGCTTCTGCGGTCCTGGCGGGACGGACACGACCGGCCCGCCGAGACGGAAACGACCAGCGACCCCGAATGGGCCACCGACAACGAACTGTTCGAGGCCCTGGACAACGAACTCGGCATCTCCTGACACCTGATTCGCGTCTTCCTGCGAGATTGGCTCACGTCCGATGGCGAACGACGAGAAACTGCGCGGCTACCTCAAGCGCGCCACGACCGAACTGCAGCAGACCCGGCGGCGCCTGCGCGACATGGAGGACCGGGAGCGCGAGCCGATCGCGATCATCGGGATGGCGTGCCGTTATCCGGGTGGGGTGGCTTCTCCCGAGGATCTGTGGCGGGTGGTGGCCGGTGGGGTGGACGTGGTGTCGGAGTTCCCGTCGGACCGTGGCTGGGATGTCGCGGAGTTGTTCGATCCGACGGGTGAGCGGCCGAACACCAGTTATGTGAACTCCGGTGGTTTTCTGCATGACGCGGCCGGTTTTGACGCGGAGTTCTTCGGGATCAGTCCGAACGAGGCGTTGACGATGGATCCGCAGCAGCGGTTGCTGCTGGAGACGTCGTGGGAGGCGCTGGAACGCGCCGGCATCGACCCCGGCTCCTTGGCGGGAAGCGCGACCGGAGTGTTCGCCGGCCTCGTCTACCACGACTATGTGGCCAACACGAACACCGGCGCCATCGCCTCGGGACGGGTGTCGTACGCACTGGGCCTGGAGGGCCCGGCGGTCACCGTCGACACGGCCTGCTCCTCCTCGCTCGTCGCGCTGCATCTCGCGGCGCAGTCGCTCCGCTCGGGCGAATGCTCCCTGGCACTCGCGGGCGGCGCCGCGGTCATGGCCACCCCGGAGACCTTCGTCGAGTTCAGCCAGCAGCGTGGTTTGTCGCGTGATGGTCGGTGTCGGTCGTATGCGGCTGCGGCGGATGGTACGGGGTGGGGTGAGGGTGTCGGGGTGTTGTTGGTGGAGCGGTTGTCGGATGCTCGGCGCCGTGGTCATCCGGTGTTGGCGGTGGTGCGTGGTTCGGCGGTGAATCAGGATGGTGCGTCGAACGGGTTGACGGCTCCGAACGGTCCGTCGCAGCAGCGGGTCATCGTGCAGGCGTTGGCGAGTGCGCAGGTGTCGTCGGGCCAGGTGGATGTGGTCGAGGGGCATGGTACGGGGACGACGCTGGGGGATCCGATCGAGGCGCAGGCGTTGCTGGCGACGTATGGGCAGGACCGTCCGCAGGACAGCCCGTTGTGGTTGGGGTCGGTGAAGTCGAACATCGGGCATGCGCAGGCGGCGGCGGGTGTCGCGGGGATCATCAAGATGGTCAAGGCGATGGAGCACGGTGTGCTGCCGCGTACGTTGCATGTGGACGCGCCTTCTCCGCAGGTGGACTGGTCGGCGGGGCGGGTGGAGTTGCTGACGGAGGCGCGGGAGTGGCCGGAGGTGGAGGGTCGTCCGCGGCGGGCGGGGATCTCCTCGTTCGGGATCAGCGGCACCAACGCGCACGTCATCATCGAAGCGGCCGAGCCCACCTCACCAGCCGAAGAGGCCGGGACCGATCCCGGATCGGACGACGACGCGCAGGCCGTACGGACCTCGGTCGTGCCGTGGGTGCTGTCCGCCCGCAGCCGTGAGGGGCTGGCCGCACAGGCCGTACGCCTGCTCGCCTTCGCCGAGGAGCGGCCGGAGCTGAACCCGGCGGACGTCGGCTTCTCCCTGGCGACATCGCGGGCCGCACTCGAACACCGCGCCGCCGTCGTCGGCCACGAGCGAGAGGACCTGCTCCGAGGGCTCGCCGCACTGGCGTCCGACGAGTCCGACACCGGCGTCGCACGAGGCTCCGTCCGCAGCACGCCTGCTGCGACGGCGTTCCTGTTCTCGGGGCAGGGGGCGCAACGGGTCGGTATGGGCCGGGAGTTGTACGAGTCGTTCCCGGTGTTCGCGGCGGCGTTCGACGAGGTGTGTGCTGCCCTTGACCTCCATCTGGATCGGTCGCTGCGTGAGGTGATCTGGTCGCATGCCGATCTGCTGGATCGGACGGTGTTCACGCAGGCGGGGTTGTTCGCGGTCGAGGTGGCGCTGTTCCGGCTGCTGGAGTCGTGGGGTGTACGTCCTGATTTCCTGGCGGGTCATTCGATCGGTGAGTTGGCGGCGGCGCATGTAGCGGGGGTGTTTTCGCTCGGGGATGCGGCGCGGTTGGTGGCTGCGCGGGGTCGGTTGATGCAGGCGTTGCCGTCGGGTGGGGCGATGGTTGCTGTCCAGGCTTCCGAGGACGAGGTCGCTCCGCTGCTGGATGGCGCGGAGGTGGCGATCGCGGCGGTGAACGGTCCGACGTCGGTGGTGGTGTCCGGTGCCGAGGCTCAAGTCGCGGCGATGGAAGCTCACTTCAGTGCGTTGGGGCGTAAGGCGAGTCGTCTGCGGGTCTCGCACGCCTTCCACTCCCCGCTCATGGACCCGATGCTCGACGCCTTCCGTGAGGTGGCCGAGAGCGTCACGTACAGCCCGCCCGGCATCCCGATCGTCTCCAATGTGACCGGCGGTCCGGCGGAAGACCTCGACTCGGCCGACTACTGGGTCCGGCACGTGCGCGAGGCGGTGCGGTTCGCCGACGGTGTGACCCACCTGCGCTCTGCCGGCGTGACCCGCTTCGTGGAACTGGGCCCCGACGGCGTGCTGGCCGCGATGACCCGTAACTGCCTGGACGAACCGCCCGCCGCGACCCTCGTCGTCCCCGCCTTGCGGGGGAGCGAGGCCGAGGTCGCCACGCTGTTCACCGCCGTCGCACAGCTCCACGTGAACGGTGCCGGGCCGGACTGGCACGCGGTCTTCACCGCAACCGCAACCGCAACCGGATCCGGAACCGGAATCGGCACGGGAACGGGAACCGGACGCGGCCCACGGCACGTGGACCTGCCCACGTACGCGTTCCAGCACCGGCGTTACTGGCTGGAGGCATCCGGCGAGACCGTCGATGTGGCCTCCGCCGGCCTGGACCGCACGGGCCACCCGCTGCTCGGCGCGACGATCGCCCTGGCCGACTCCGGCAAGGTGGTGCTCACCGGCCGGCTGTCGGTGGGCTCCCAGCCGTGGCTCGCCGACCATGTCGTCGGCGGTGTCGTGCTCTTCCCCGGAACGGGCTTCGTCGAGCTGGCGATCCGCGCCGGTGACCAGGTCGGCTGCGGACGTATCGAAGAGCTGACCCTCCGGACACCGCTCGCCCTGCCGCAGCGCGGCGGCGTCCAGGTACAGGTCGTGGTGGGAGAGGCGGACGCCCTGGGGGCCCGCCGGGTCAGCGTCCACTCCCGCGACGAAGGCATGTCGGTGTGGACGCAGCACGCCGCCGGAACGCTGACGCCCGGCGCGCACGACGGCCGCGACCTGGAGCAGTGGCCGCCCCTGGGTGCCACCCCCGTCGAGCTGGACGGATTCTACGGCGGACTTGTGGAATCCGGTCTGGAGTACGGGCCGGTGTTCCGCGGGTTGAGGGCGGCGTGGCGGCGTGGTGAGGAGGTGTTCGCGGAGGTTGCTCTTCCTGAGCAGGTGGAGGGGGACGGGTTCGGGTTGCATCCGGCGTTGCTGGACGCGGGTCTGCATGCGGTGGCGTTGAGTGGTGCGGTCGGTGACGGGGTGGTGCTGCCGTTCGCGTGGTCGGGCGTCGAACTGTTCGCCTCCGGCGCCGGAGCGCTGCGCGTCCGCGTCGTCCCGTCGGACAGCGGAGCGGTCTCTCTCCAGGTCGCGGACGCCTCGGGACGCGCCGTGGCCACGGTGGAGTCGCTGGCGCTGCGGGAGATCTCCGCCGACCAGCTCTCGGCCGCCCGGTCGGTGTTCCACGAGTCGCTGTTCCGCGTGGACTGGTCGCCGGTTCCGGCAGCGCTCTCCGATGCCGCGGCACGCTCCGAAGCCGCGAACGGCTGGGCCGTGTGGGACGACCTGGGACCCGACGACGAGGTCCCCGCGGTTGTGGTGCTGCCGTCCCCCGCCGGCACGGACCCCGCCTCCGTCCGGTCGGCCGTGCACCGGGTTCTGGACGCCGTACGGTCCTGGCAGGCCGAAGAACGGTTCGCCGACGCGACGCTGATCGTGGCCACGCGTGGTGCGGTGTCCTCGAAGGGCGAGGACGTCACGGATCTCGCGGGTGCGGCGGTGTGGGGTCTGGTGCGGTCGGCGCAGTCGGAGAATCCCGGCCGGTTCGTGCTGGCCGACCTCGACGCGGACACCGGCCCGGCCGAGGCGGTGGCGGCAGCCGCCCTCGGCGAGCCGCAGGTGGCGATCCGCGACGGCGTCGTGCACGTGTCCCGCCTGGCCCGCGTCGCCGTTGAGGTGGGGGAGGCGCACGAGGAGCCGGCCTCACTGTTCTCCCATGCCGACGACGGCCCCGGCCCCGGCACCGATCCCGATGCCGGTGTCAGCGCCGGGGCGGTGCTGGTGACGGGTGCGTTCGGTGCGCTGGGCAGCCTCGTGGCGCGGCACCTCGTGGTCGAGCACGGTGTGCGGCGTCTCGTCCTGGTCGGACGTCGGGGAGCGCAGGCCCCCGGAGCCCCGGAGCTGTGCGCGGAACTGACCGGACTCGGCGCCGAGGTCGAGGCCGTGGCCTGTGACGTCGCCGATCGGGACGCGGTGGCGGAACTGGTCGCGGACCGCGAGCTGTCGGGTGTGGTGCATGTCGCGGGCGTACTGGACGACGGGGTGATCTCGTCGTTGACGCCGGAGCGGGTGGACGCGGTGCTGCGCCCGAAGGTGGACGCGGCCTGGCATCTGCACGAGCTGACCCGGCACCTGGATCTGTCGGCGTTCGTGCTGTTCTCGTCGGCCGCCGGTGTGCTGGGGACATCGGGCCAGGGGAGTTACGCGGCGGCCAACGCGTATCTGGACGGCCTGGCGGAACATCGCCGTGCGGGTGGACTGCCGGGTCTGTCACTGGCGTGGGGACCGTGGTCGGCGGGTGTGGGTGGCATGGCGGGAGGGCTCGCCGGTTCCGATGCCCAGCGGATGGCCCGGTCCGGCGTGGAAGGGCTCTCCGCCGACCAGGGCCTCGCGCTCCTGGACACCGCGGTCGCGCTCGGCACGGCCGCGCTGGTCCCCATCCGCCTCGATCCCAGGGTGCTGGCCGCCGCCGGGACCGGCGAGGTGCCCCGTCTGTTCCAGGGGCTCGTACCGAGGATCCGGCGCTCGGCCACGGGCGCCCGCGCGGACACGGGTTCCCTGCGCAGGCAGTTGGCGGCCCGGCCCGAGTCGGAGTGGCACGACGTCCTGCTCGGCATGGTCCGTACCCAGGCGGCCGTCGTCCTCGGGCACACCGGTCCGGCGGCGATCGACCCCGAGCGCGCGTTCCGCGACCTCGGCGTGGACTCGCTGTCGGCGGTCGAACTGCGCAACGGACTGGGGGAGGCGACCGGCCTGCGGCTGCCCGCGACGCTGGTCTTCGACTACCCGACACCGGACGTGCTCGCCCGGTATCTGCTGAGCGAGGTGTCCGGCTCCGTCGACGACGGCCTCGGCGCCGTCGCGTCCGTCGCCGCCGACGCCGAGCCGATCGCGATCATCGGGATGGCGTGCCGTTATCCGGGTGGGGTGGCTTCTCCCGAGGATCTGTGGCGGGTGGTGGCCGGTGGGGTGGACGTGGTGTCGGAGTTCCCGTCGGACCGTGGCTGGGATGTCGCGGAGTTGTTCGATCCGACGGGTGAGCGGCCGAACACCAGTTATGTGAACTCCGGTGGTTTTCTGTATGACGCGGCCGGTTTTGACGCGGAGTTCTTCGGGATCAGTCCGAACGAGGCGTTGACGATGGATCCGCAGCAGCGGTTGCTGCTGGAGACGTCGTGGGAGGCGCTGGAACGCGCCGGCATCGACCCCGCCGCACTGCGCGGCAGCGCGACCGGAGTGTTCGCCGGAATGATGTACCACGACTACGCGGCGAACAGCAGCACGGGCGCGATCGCCTCCGGCCGGGTGGCCTACACCTTCGGCTTCGAGGGCCCGGCGGTCACCGTCGACACCGCGTGCTCGTCCTCACTGGTGGCACTCCACTGGGCCGCCCAGGCCCTCCGCTCGGGGGAGTGCACGCTGGCACTGGCCGGCGGCGTCGCGGTCATGGCCACCCCCGAAGCGTTCGTGGAGTTCAGCAAACAGCGCGGTCTCGCGGCCGACGGCCGGAGCAAATCGTTCGCCGCGTCCGCCGACGGCACCGGCTGGAGCGAGGGCGCGGGCATGCTCCTGGTGGAGCGGCTGTCGGACGCCCGCCGCAACGGTCACCCCGTCCTGGCGATCGTCCGGGGCACCGCCACCAACCAGGACGGCGCGTCGAACGGACTGACCGCGCCCAACGGCCCCTCGCAGCGCCGCGTGATCCGTCAGGCCCTCGCCAA
This sequence comes from Streptomyces liliiviolaceus, assembly GCF_018070025.1. NCBI lineage: Bacteria > Bacillati > Actinomycetota > Actinomycetes > Kitasatosporales > Streptomycetaceae > Streptomyces > Streptomyces liliiviolaceus. Next base: position 6,459,060 of record NZ_JAGPYQ010000001.1, on the reverse strand, counting down.
CGCGGGTCTCGGCACCGGCGATGTGGACGCGGTGGAGGCACACGGCACCGGCACCACGCTGGGCGACCCCATCGAGGCACAGGCCCTCCTCGCGACGTACGGCCAGGACCGTCCTGAAGAGCGCCCGCTGTGGCTCGGGTCCATCAAGTCGAACATGGGCCACACCCAGGCGGCGGCCGGTGTCGCGGGCATCATCAAGATGGTCAAGGCGATGGAGCACGGTGTCCTGCCGCGCACCCTGCACGTGGACGCACCGACCCCGGAAGTGGACTGGGCCTCGGGGGATGTCGAGTTGCTGACCGAGGCGCGCGAGTGGCCGCTGAACGGCCATCCGCGGCGGGCGGGGATCTCCTCGTTCGGGATCAGCGGCACCAACGCCCACGTCATCATCGAGCAGGTCCCGACGCCGACCGATCCGCCCTCGATCGAGGAGGCACCGGCAGACGCCCTCCCCTGGATGCTGTCGGGCCGGTCCGCCGAGGGACTGCGCGGCCAGGCCGGGAAGCTGAGGTCCTACCTCGCGGCTCACCCGGAAGTGGCCCCCGCCGACATCGCGTTCTCTCTGGCGACCTCCCGACCCGCCATGGAACACCGCGCGGTGATGCTCCCGGACGACCGAGAGGCGGCACTCGACGGCCTCGCGGCCATCGCCGCCGGGGAACTACGGCCAGGCGTGGTACGCGATACGGCGACGCCGGGTGCGACGGCGTTCCTGCTCTCGGGGCAGGGGGCGCAACGGGTCGGTATGGGGAGGGAGTTGTACGAGTCGTTCCCGGTGTTCGCGGCGGCGTTGGACGAGGTGTGTGCTGCTCTGGATCCGCTCTTGGACCGTTCGGTGCGTGAGGTGGTGTGGTCGGAGCCTGAGTTGCTCGGGCAGACGGTGTTCGCGCAGGCGGGGTTGTTCGCGGTCGAGGTGGCGTTGTTCCGGTTGCTGGAGTCGTGGGGTGTGCGGCCTGATTTCCTGGCGGGTCATTCGATCGGTGAGCTTGCCGCCGCGCATGTGGCGGGGGTGTTCTCGCTCGGCGACGCGGCGCGGTTGGTGGCTGCGCGGGGTCGGTTGATGCAGGCGTTGCCGTCGGGTGGGGCGATGGCCGCGATCCAGGCCACCGAGGGAGAAGTCGACCCGCTGCTGGTCGACGGGGAGGTGGCGATCGCGGCGGTCAACGGTCCGACGTCGGTCGTGGTGTCCGGTACGGAGTCCGAAGTCGTCCAGGTCGTCGCCCACTTCACCTCTCTCGGACGCAAGACGAACCGACTACGGGTCTCGCACGCCTTCCACTCCCCGCTCATGGACCCGATGCTCGACGCCTTCCGCGAAGTCGCGGAGAGCATCACCTACGGCAGTCCCGCGGTGCCGGTCGTCTCGAATGTCACGGGCGCGTGGGCGGAGGACCTGGGGTCTGCCGACTACTGGGTCGGGCACGTGCGTCAGGCCGTCCGCTTCGCCGACGGCGTCCGGACCCTGCACGACGAGGGTGTCACCCGCTTCGTGGAACTGGGCCCCGACGGCGTCCTGTCCGCGATGGTGGCGGCCGTGGTGGACGACGGTGTGCTGGTGGTGCCGACGCTGCGGCGGGAGCAGGACGAGTCAAGGACGCTGCTGACGGCGGCCGGCCGGCTGCACGCGGCCGGTGTACCTGTCGACCGGGCCAAGTTGTTCCACGGTCGTGGTGCCCGGCGGGTCGACCTCCCCACCTACGCCTTCCAGCGCGAGCCGTACTGGCTCGACGTGCGCAGCTACTGGCGCGAGGCGTGGGCCGGCTCGGCGATCGATGGCGGTGACCTCGCCTCCGCGGGGCTGGAGGCATCGGGCCACCCGCTGCTGGGGGCGGTCATCTCCTCGCCCGACTCGGACGGTGTCGTGCTGACGGGCCGGCTGTCGGTCCACGACCAGCCGTGGCTGCGCGATCACGAGGTGTTCGGCACCGTCGTGTTCCCGGGCAGCGGGCTCATGGAACTGGCGATCCGGGCCGGCGACCAGGTCGGCTGCGGAACGCTGGACGAGCTGACCCTGGAAGCACCTCTCGTGCTTCCGGCCGACGGATCGATCGCGGTACAGGTCGTGGTCGGGGACACGGACGGGTCGACGGACCGGGTCACGGGGCGTACGGTCGCCGTCCACTCACGCGCCGACATCGACGCGCCCTGGATCCGCCATGCCTCGGGGCATGTCTCAGATGGTCATGTGCCGGGCCACGTCTCGGGCCATGCGTCGGCGGCGGGTGCCGCACCGGCCTTCGCGCTTGAGCAGTGGCCGCCGACCGAGGCGACCGCGGTGGACGTCACCGGGCTGTACGACGACCTGGCGGAGGCGGGGCTGGAGTACGGGCCGGCCTTCCGGGGGCTGCGTGCGGTGTGGCGGCGCGGCGACGAGGTGTTCGCCGAGGTCGCGCTCCCCGACTCCGAGGCGGTGGACGGCTTCGGACTGCACCCGGCACTCCTGGACGCCGCCCTGCACGCGATCGCGGCGGGCGACGACGACCAGGGCACAGCTCTGCCGTTCGCCTGGTCGGGGGTGGAGCTGTTCGCCTCCGGCGCCACGTTGCTGCGCGCCCGGCTGACCCGGACCGGTACGGCGAGCGTGTCCCTCCAGCTCGCGGACCTGGCGGGCCGCCCGGTGGCGTCGGTGGACTCGCTGACGCTGCGCCAGACGTCCGCCGCCCAACTGGCCGCGGTCCGAGCCGCGTTCCATGAGTCGCTGTTCCATGTCGTCTGGTCCCCGCTCGATCCCCGGCCCGTCGCCGACCGGCCGTCCTGGGCGCACTGGGACACGTTGATCTCCGACGCCCCCGTACCCGCCCCCGTACCAGCCGTCGTCCTGCTGGAGCTTCCGCCCGGTGACGCGACCGCCGTACGCGCGAGTGTCGGACGCGCCCTCGACGTCGTGAAGTCGTGGCCGGCGGAGGAGCGGTTCGCCGACGCGACGTTGGTCGTCGCCACCCATGGCGCGGTCTCCTCGACGGGTGAGGATGTCATCGACCTCGCGGGTGCGGCGGTGTGGGGTCTGGTGCGGTCGGCGCAGTCGGAGAATCCCGGGCGGATCGTTCTGGTCGACCTCGACGCGGATGCCGGCCCTGCCGACGCGGTGGCGGCCGTTGCCCTGGGCGAGCCCCAACTGGTCATACGCGCGAGTGTCGTTCATGCTCCCCGGCTGGCGCGGGCGGCGGTGGAGGCTCGGGACGCTTCTCCGACGGTGTTCTCCAGTGACGGTGCTGTCCTGGTGACGGGTGCGTTCGGTGCGCTGGGTGGCGTGGTGGCACGGCACTTGGTGGTGGGGCACGGTGTGCGGCGTCTGGTGTTGGTGGGGCGTCGGGGATCACAGGCCCCCGGAGGCCCGGAGCTGTGCGCGGAACTGACCGGACTCGGCGCCGAGGTCGAGGCCGTGGCCTGTGACGTCGCCGATCGGGACGCGGTGGCGGAACTGGTCGCGGGCCGTGTGCTGTCGGGTGTGGTGCATGTCGCGGGCGTACTGGACGACGGGGTGATCTCGTCGTTGACGCCGGATCGGGTGGACGCGGTGCTGCGCCCGAAGGTGGACGCGGCCTGGCATCTGCACGAGCTGACCCGGGACATGGACCTCTCGGCGTTCGTCCTGTTCTCCTCGGCGGCCGGTGTACTCGGCTCGCCCGGCCAGGGCAACTACGCGGCGGCGAACGGGTTCCTGGACGCCCTGGCCGCACACCGCCGGGCGCACGGCCTGCCCGCCCAGTCGCTCGCCTGGGGACTGTGGAGCGGAGGGATGGCAGGACAGGTCGACGACGCCGACCTCCGCCGCCTCGCCCGTACCGGCCTGAAGGCCCTGTCCGCGGAACAAGGACTCGCACTCCTCGACACGGCCACCACGGTCGACGAGGCCGTGCTCGTCCCGATGAGCCTGGACCTCAAGGCACTCGGCGCCGCCGGCGGCGAAGTGCCGCATCTGCTGCGCGGTCTGGTCCGGCGCCCGGCACGCCGGATCGCCGGCGGCGGAACCGGCGGAACCGGCGGCACCTCGGACCTCGGACGGCAGCTGGCCGGCCTGTCCGACAACGAGCGGGAGGCCCTGCTGCTGGAGATCGTGCGCGGCAGCGCCGCGGCCGTCCTCGGGCATCCGGGTCCCTCGGCGATCGATCCCGCCCGCGCCTTCGGCGAACTCGGCTTCGACTCACTGTCGGCGGTGGAGTTCCGCAACGCGCTCAACGAGGCGACCGGACTGCGCCTGTCGCCCACGCTTGTCTTCGACTACCCGACGCCGATCGTCCTCGCCCGCCACCTCCAGGACGCGCTGACGGGCAACGTCGAGGACATCCCGCTTCAGGTCGTCGCCCGGGACGACGAGCCGATCGCGATCGTAGGGATGGCCTGCCGTTTCCCGGGCGGTGTCGCGTCGCCGGACGACCTGTGGCGCTTGGTGGCCGGCGGCGTGGACGCGGTGTCCGGGTTCCCCCGGGACCGCGGCTGGGACCTCGGACGCCTCTACGACCCCGAGGGCGTCCGCCAGGACACCAGTTACGTCGACGCCGGCGGGTTCCTGCACGAAGCGGCCGAGTTCGACGCGGCCTTCTTCGGGATCTCGCCGCGTGAGGCCCTGGCAATGGACCCCCAGCAGCGGCTGCTGCTGGAGACGTCGTGGGAAGCCCTGGAACGGGCCGGGATCGACCCCTCGTCCCTGAGCGGAAGCCGGACGGGTGTGTTCGCCGGGGCGATGTACCACGACTACGCGTCGAGCAGTAACACCGGCTCGGTCGCGTCGGGCCGTATCTCGTACACGCTCGGCCTGGAGGGCCCGGCGGTCACCGTCGACACCGCGTGCTCGTCGTCGCTGGTGGCCCTGCACCTCGCGATACAGGCACTCCGCTCGGGCGAATGCTCCTTGGCGCTCGCGGGCGGTGTCGCGGTGATGGCGACCCCCGAGACCTTCGTCGAGTTCAGTCGACAGCGGGGTCTTGCGCGCGACGGGCGGGCGAAGTCGTTCGCCGCCGGAGCCGACGGGACGTCCTGGGGCGAGGGCGCGGGCATGCTGCTGGTGGAGCGGCTGTCGGACGCGCGGGCCAACGGTCACCCGGTCCTGGCGGTGGTGCGGGGTACGGCGGTCAACCAGGACGGTGCTTCGAATGGGCTGACGGCGCCGAACGGGCCGTCCCAACAGCGCGTCATCCGGCAGGCGTTGGCCACAGCAGGCCTGAGTGCCGCGGACGTGGACGCGGTGGAGGCGCACGGTACGGGCACGACACTGGGCGATCCGATCGAGGCGCAGGCGTTGCTGGCCACGTATGGGCAGGATCGTCCGGAGGGCAGTCCGTTGTGGCTGGGGTCGATCAAGTCGAACATCGGTCATACGCAGGCGGCGGCCGGTGTGGCGGGCATCATCAAGATGGTCAAGGCCATGGACCACGGCGTCCTGCCCCGGACCCTGCACGTGGACGAGCCGACCCCTCACGTGGACTGGACCGTGGGCGAGGTCGAGCTGCTGACGGAGGCGCGCGAGTGGCCGGAGGCGGAGGGTCGTCCGCGGCGGGCGGGGATCTCCTCGTTCGGGATCAGCGGCACCAACGCCCACGTCATCATCGAAGCGGCACCGGCACCGGCACCGGCACCGGCACCGGCACCGGCACCGGCACCGGCTCGTGTTCCGGTTCCGGTTTCGGCTCCGGCCGAGGGCGACGAACGGCCGACCGGGACGGCGCCGGTGGCCTGGCCGCTCTCCGGACGCGACCGGGACGGGACGACGGCCCAGGCCGCCCGGCTGCTCCAATTCCTTCAGGAACAACCGGAACTGGACCCGGTCGACGTGGGCTTCTCCCTGGCCACCTCACGAGCCGCGCTGGAACACCGCGCCGTGGTGGTCGGCGAGGACCACGCCGAACTCCTCGCCGGACTCGCCAGGCTGGCCACAGGCGACCACAACCACGCCGGCCAGGGCCGAACGGAGGGCGCGACGGCGTTTCTCTTCTCGGGGCAGGGGGCGCAACGGGTCGGTATGGGGCGGCAGTTGTACGCGTCGTTCCCAGTGTTCTCGGCGGCGCTGGACGAGGTGTGTGCCGCTCTGGATCCGCACCTGGACCGTTCGGTGCGCGAGGTGATGTGGTCCGAGCCGGAACTGCTCGGGCAGACGGTGTTCACGCAGGCGGGGCTGTTCGCCGTCGAGGTGGCGCTGTTCCGGCTGCTCGAAGCATGGGGTGTACGTCCTGACTTCCTGGCGGGTCATTCGATCGGTGAGCTTTCCGCTGCACACGTGGCCGGGGTGTTCTCGCTCGGCGATGCGGCGCGGTTGGTGGCTGCGCGGGGTCGGTTGATGCAGGCGTTGCCCCCGGGTGGGGCGATGGCGGCCATCCAGGCTTCCGAGGACGAGGTCGCCCCGTTGCTGGATGGCGCGGAGGTGGCGATCGCGGCGGTCAACGGTCCGACGTCGGTCGTGGTGTCCGGTGCCGAGGCTCAAGTCAGCACGGTGGAGGCCCACTTCAGTGCGCTGGGGCGTAAGACGAATCGTCTGCGGGTCTCGCACGCCTTCCACTCCCCGCTCATGGACCCGATGCTCGACGCCTTCCGCGAAGTCGCCGAGAGCGTCACGTACAGCGTGCCCGCCATCCCGATCGTCTCCAACGTGACGGGCGGTCCGGCGGAAGGCCTCGACTCGGCCGACTACTGGGTCCGGCACGTCCGCGAGGCGGTCCGGTTCGCCGACGGTGTGACCCACCTGCGCTCTGCCGGCGTGACCCGCTTCGTCGAACTGGGCCCCGACGCCGTCCTCGCCGCGATGGCCCAGCACTGCCTGGACGACGAACTGTCCGTACCTCTCGCGTTCGTGCCGGTGTCGCGTACGAACCAGCCCGAGCCGATCGCCCTGCTCACGGCGCTCGGACAGCTCCACAGCGCGGGAGCCGTTGTCGACTGGCATGCGATGTTCGCCGGGCGGGGCGCTCGGCTGGTCGAACTGCCCACCTATGCCTTCCAGCGGGACCGGTACTGGCTGGTGGACGCCCCGGCGGGCGACGGCCCCGCTGCCGTGGGGCTCGGTCCCGCCGAGCATCCGCTGCTCGGCGCCGTGGTCGGCCTCCCCGGCTCCGACGGTGTGGCGCTGACCGGCAGGCTGTCGGCCGGGGACCAGCCGTGGCTGGCCGACCACGAGGTGTTCGGTTCGGTACTGCTGCCGGGTACCGCCTTCGTGGAACTGGCCGTACGGGCCGGGGACCAGGTCGGCTGCGACGTACTGGAGCAACTCACCCTGGAAGCACCGCTCGTCCTGCCCGAGCACGGAGTCGCGCTCCATGTGGCCGTGGGCGAGCCCGACGAGCTGGGACGCCGCACGGTGAGCGTTCACTCCCGGCACGACGACGGCAACAGCACCACCACCGGCCAGGAAGTATGGACCCGGCACGCCGAAGGCATGTTGGCCCCGGGCACCGGACAGCGGCCTTCCGACGATCCGGACCACCGGACGCCGGTGATTCCCGAGCAGTGGCCGCCCGCCGGGGCGACCCCGATCGACCTGGACGGCGTGTACGACCGTCTCGCCGAGCGGGGCTTCGGGTACGGGCCGACGTTCTGCGGGCTGCGCGCAGCATGGCGGGCCGGGGACGACCTGTACGCCGAGGTCGCGTTGCCGGAGGACGAGCGCGCCGAGGCAGGCGCGTACGGGATCCATCCGGCGCTGCTCGACGCCGCCCTGCACGTCATCCTGCTCGACGACGGCGAGGAGGCCCTTCTCCCGTTCGAGTGGAGCGGAGTGAACCTGCATGCGGCGGGTGCCCCGGTGCTCCATGTCAGGGTGTCGCCGCTGGGCGGCACCGCGATGGAACTAACGGCCACCGACGAGACGGGACAGCTCGTGCTCACCGTGGAGTCGCTCGTCTCGCGGCCCATGTCGCCCGAGCAGCTGACCGCGCGGGGCGGCCAGGACGGCTCGCTCTTCACCGTGGCCTGGACTCCCGCGCCCGACATGACCGTGCGGCCCGACATGCGGGCGGCGGTACTGGGCTTCGACCGCTGCGGTCTGGACGACACCGTGCCCGCGTTCGCGGACCTGGCCCAGCTGGCCGAGGTCGGCTGCCCCGAAGCCGTGGTGTGGGCGTGCCCGTCCGGGGACGGCGACGGGGCTGGTGACGTCGACGTCCCCGCGGGCGTCCGGACCGTGACGCATCAGGTGCTGGACGTCGTGCAGGGATGGCTGGCCGACGAGCGGTTCGCCGCGTCCCGCCTCGTGGTGGTCACCCACGGGGCCACGACGGCGGGCGACGCCGGACAACTTGCGCAGGCGCCCGCTTGGGGCCTGGTCCGGGCCGCCCAGGCGGAGAACCCCGGCCGGTTCGTCCTGGTGGACCTGGACGGCGGGCCCGTGCCGTCCACCGCCCTGACCGCCGTGGCCGCCTCGGGTGAACCCGAGGCGGCGATCCGCGCCGGAGAGATCCACGTGCCGCGACTGGTCGGGGTGGAGCCGGTGGTGTCGTCGGTGTGGGGTGGTTCGGGGTCGGTGTTGGTGACGGGTGCGTTCGGTGCGTTGGGCAGCCTCGTGGCGCGGCACTTGGTGGTCGAGCACGGGGTTCGTCGTCTCGTCCTGGTGGGTCGTCGGGGAGCGCAGGCTCCTGGAGCCCGGGAGCTGTGTGCGGAACTGACCGGGCTCGGCGCTGAGGTCGAGGCGGTGGCGTGTGATGTTGCCGATCGGGGTGCGGTGGCGGCGTTGGTTGCGGGTCGTGTGTTGTCGGGTGTGGTGCATGCGGCGGGTGTGGTGGACAACGGGTTGGTGGGTTCGTTGTCTGTGGGTCGGGTGGATGGGGTGTTGGGTGCGAAGGCTGATGGGGCTTGGTTTTTGCATGAGTTGACGCGGGACATGGAGTTGTCGGCGTTTGTGTTGTTCTCGTCGGTGGGTGGGTCGTTGCTGGCGGCGGGGCAGGGTGGTTATGCGGCGGCGAATGTGTTTTTGGATGCGTTGGCTGCGTATCGGCGTGGTGAGGGGTTGGTGGGGACGTCGTTGGCGTTCGGCCTCTGGGACGTCGACACGGGGATGGCCGGTGACCTCACCGAAGCGGACGCCGACCGGCTGCGCCGCCTGGGAATGCCCGCGATACCGGCCGACGCGGCGCTCGCCCTGTTCGATGCCGCAGTGTCCGCGAAGGACGCGGCGGTCGTCCCGGTGCACCTGGACCGAGCCGTACTGCGGGCCCGGGGCGACGATGTTCCTGCCCTGCTGCGCGGCCTGACCGGCGGCACCCGCCGTGCCGTCCGCGCCGTCCGCGCCCGGGCCGAGGCGCCGGGAAGCCGGGAGCTGCCCCGGCGGCTCACCGGACTTGACCGGGCCGAACGCCTCGCCCTCCTGGTGGAGTTGGTGCAGACCCAGGTGGCGGCGGTGCTCGGTCATGCCTCGCCGAAGGCCGTGGAGGCGGATCGGGCCTTCAAGGAGTTGGGCTTCGATTCGCTGTCGGCGGTGGAGTTGCGGAACGGGTTGCGGGCCGAGACGGGTCTGGCGCTTCCGGCGACGCTGGTCTTCGACCATCCGACGGCGCGAGCTGTGGCGACCTACCTCGACGCCGAGCTGTGGGGTGAGAGGGGCGGTGTCGCGGCGGGCTCGGCCGCGGAGATCCCGGTCGTCGTGCCGGTGGACGACGATCCGGTGGTGATCGTGGGGATGGCGTGCCGTTATCCGGGTGGGGTGGCGTCGCCCGACGATCTGTGGCGGCTGGTGGCGGACGGTGTCGACGCGGTGTCGGCGTTTCCGGTGGACCGGGGCTGGGACGTCGAGGGTATTTATCATCCCGAGCCGGGGAAACCGGGCAAGACCGTGGCGCGGGAGGGTGGATTCCTTTACGACGCTGCGGAGTTCGATGCTGATTTCTTCGCCATTTCGCCGAGGGAGGCGGCGGACACCGATCCGCAGCAGCGGTTGCTGTTGGAGGCGTCCTGGGAGGCGTTCGAGCGGGCGGGGATCGATCCGCACACCATGCGCGGCAGCCGGACCGGGGTCTTCACCGGACTCATGTACCACGACTACGCGCTGGACGTGGATGCCGCCAGTACCAACGGAGGGAGCCTCGCCTCCGGCCGGGTCTCCTACGTGTTCGGCCTGGAAGGGCCGGCGGTGAGCATCGACACCGCGTGCTCGTCCTCGCTGGTGGCCCTGCACCTGGCCGCACAGGCACTGCGCTCAGGCGAATGCTCCCTGGCACTGGCCGGCGGCGTGACGGTGATGGCCACGCCCGGCATGTTCGTGGAGTTCAACCGGCAACGGGGCCTCGCCGCGGACGGCCGCAGCAAGTCGTTCTCGGCGTCCGCGGACGGCACCGGCTGGGCCGAAGGTGTCGGCATGCTCCTCGTGGAGCGGTTGTCGGACGCCCGGCGCAACGGCCATCCGGTGCTGGCGGTGGTGCGGGGCTCCGCCGTGAACCAGGACGGCGCCTCCAATGGCCTGACCGCGCCCAACGGGCCGTCCCAACAGCGCGTGATCCGGCAGGCCCTCGCCAACGCCCGCCTGTCGTCCGACCAGGTCGACGCCGTGGAAGCACACGGTACGGGGACGACGCTCGGCGACCCGATCGAGGCGCAGGCCCTCCTGGCGACGTACGGGCAGGACCGTCCGCAGGACAGCCCGCTGTGGCTGGGATCCATCAAATCGAACATGGGACACGCGCAGGCCGCGGCCGGAGTCGCCGGAATCATCAAGATGGTCCAGGCGATGCGGCACGGCGTCCTGCCCCGAACGCTGCACGTGGATGAGCCGACCCCGCACGTCGACTGGTCGGCCGGACGGGTGGAGCTGCTGACCGAGGCCCGTGAATGGCCACGGAACGGTCATCCGCGACGGGCGGGGATTTCCTCGTTCGGCATCAGCGGAACCAACGCGCACGTCATCGTGGAGCAGGCTCCGGACGCCCGGGCCTCGGATACCCAGAGCCTGAATGTCCAGTCCCCGGACGCCACTTGGTCCGAGCCGACCGACTCCGGTGGCCTTATGGCCGTCGAAACCGAGTTCGATGGCCTTACGGCCGTCGAAACCGAATCCGGTGAACCCGCGCCCGTCGGCGCCGAGTTCGGTGAAGTCGTACCCGTACCCGTACCCGTACCCGTCCCCATGCCCGGCCCTGTGCCATGGGTGCTCTCCGGCAAGTCCGCCGAGGGGCTGCGCGGCCAGGCGGAACGGCTGGCCGCGTTCGTCCGGGCCGGGACGGACCTGTCCGCGGTCGACGTGGGGTACTCGCTGGCGACCTCCCGGTCGGTGTTCGACCACCGCGCGGTGGTGTCGACCGAGGACCGTGACGCGGGCCTGGCCGCTCTGGACGCGCTCGCCACCGACACCGCGGACGGGAACCTCGTACGGGGCGTGGCCGCGGGAGACGACCGGCCGCCGGTGTTCGTCTTCCCCGGGCAGGGTTCGCAGTGGGTGGGTATGGCGGTCGAGCTTCTGGATTCCTCGCCGGTGTTCGCTGCTCGGATGGAGGAGTGTGCCGGGGCGTTGGGGGCGTTCGTGGAGTGGGATCTGTTGGGGGTTCTGCGGGGTGATGGTGGGTTGTTGGAGCGGGTGGATGTGGTTCAGCCGGTTTTGTGGGCGGTGATGGTGTCGTTGGCTGAGGTGTGGCGTGGTTTCGGGGTGGAGCCGGCTGCTGTGGTGGGTCATTCGCAGGGTGAGATCGCGGCTGCGTGTGTGGCGGGTGCGTTGTCTTTGGAGGACGGTGCTCGTGTGGTGGCGGTTCGGAGCCGGATCATCGCGGAGGACCTGGCCGGGCAGGGCGGCATGCTGTCGGTGGGCCTGTCCGCCCAAGCCGTCGGCGAGGTGCTGGCCGGGTGGGAGGGCCGTGTGGAACTGGCTGTGGTGAACGGTCCCGCGTCGGTGGTTGTGTCCGGTGAGGTGGGTGCGTTGAGGGAGCTCAGGGCGACGTTGGAGGGGCAGGGTGTGCGGGTTCGGCTCATCCCTGTCGATTACGCCTCGCACTCGATGTTCGTCGAGGGGCTTCGCGACCGGATCCTGGCCGAGTTGGAGGGTCTGTCGCCGCGTTCGTCGAGGGTGGCGTTCTGTTCGACCGTGACGGGTGGGCTGCTCGACACGGTCGCCCTCGATGCCGGGTATTGGTATGCCAACCTGCGGCAGACCGTCCGTTTCGAGCAGGCCACGCGTGCCCTGCTGGACGATGGTTTCACCGCGTTCGTGGAGTCCAGTCCCCATCCCGGTCTGCTGGTCGGCCTGGGCGAGACCATGGAGGCCCACGGCACCGCCGCCGTGACCGTCGGAACGCTCCGCCGGGGCGAGGGCGGTGCGCGACGGCTCCTCGCCTCGGTCGCCGAGGCATGGGCGGGCGGGGTGCACGTCGACTGGAGCGCCGCCTTCGAAGGGCTCCGGACCCGACGCGTCGAACTGCCCACCTACGCCTTCCAACGCCGCCGGCACTGGACCGACGCCATCGCCGCCGCCCCGGGGGCCGACCCCGCCGACGCCGCGTTCTGGGACGCGGTGGAACGCGAGGACCTGTCCTCCCTGGCGGACCGTCTCGACCTCGCCCCCGAAGCACTGGGGGACATCGTCCCCGCCCTGTCCACCTGGCGGCGACGGCACCGCGAGGACGCCACCATGGACTCCTGGCGCTACCGGATCGTGTGGAAGCCGCAGGCCGAGCGGCCCGGCACCCCGCTCACCGGTACCTGGCTCGTCGTGATCCCGTCCGGGCTCGCGGCCGGTACGGTCGCCGCGGTCACCGACGGGCTCGCGGGACAGGGCGCGCACGTCGTGTCGTTGCAGACCGACGGGGACGACCGGGCCGCGCTCGCCGAGCGGTTGCGTGCCGGGACGGCCGACGGCGGCGTGCTGTCGCTGCTCGCGTTCGACACCCGGCCGCACCCCGCCCATCCGACCCTCACCCGGGGGGCCGTCGCCACGATCGCGCTGGCGCAGGCACACGGTGACGCTGGGCTCACGGCCCCGCTGTGGTGCGTCACCCGGGGCGCCGTCGCCGTGGACGGCGCGGGCGAGTCGGCCGATCCGGCACAGGCGTCGCTCTGGGGCCTCGGCACGGTGCTCGGCCTGGAACGCCCCGACACCTGGGGCGGCATGATCGACCTTCCCGCAGACGCAGACGCAGACGCAGACGCAGACGCGGGTGGAGGCGCAGGCGCGGGTAGGGGCGCGGACACCGCCCCCGGCCCGGACGCCGCCGCCCCCGCCCCGGACACCCTCCGCCGCCTGTGCGCCGTTCTAGGTGGCGCGTACGGGGACCAGATCGCGATCCGCCCCGCCAGGACCGCGGCCCGCCGCATGGTGCGCGCCGCGCTCGGCGACACGCTCGCCGAACGGCGCTGGCGGCCGCGCGGGACGGTCCTGGTCACCGGCGGCACCGGCGGGATCGGCGCCCACGTGGCCCGATGGCTCGCGGGCAACGGCGCCGAGCACCTCGTCCTCACCAGCCGTCGCGGCCCGGCGGCCGACGGCGTCACGGAACTGACGGCCGAACTGACCGCACTGGGCGCCCGGGTGACCGTCGCGGCCTGCGACGTCGCCGACCGGGACGCCCTCGGCGCGCTGCTCGACTCCGTGCCGGGAGAGCTGACGGCGGTCATGCACGCCGCCGGTGTGCTCGGCATCGACGCGCCCCTGGAAGACCTCACACCGGCGGAGTTCGCCGCCGTCGGACGCGCCAAGACAGCCGGAGCGGCACACCTGGACGAACTGCTCGCCGACCGCCCGCTGGACGCCTTCGTGCTGTTCTCGTCCGGATCCGCCGCCTGGGGCGGCGCGGGCCAGTCCGCCTACGCCGCCGCCAACGCCTACCTGGACGCGCTCGCGCACCGGCGCCGCACCCGGGGACGTACCGCGACCGCCGTCGCCTGGGGAGCGTGGGACGCCGGGATGATCGACGCCGAGACCGGCGCCGCGACCCGGCGGATCGGACTGAACGCGATGGAGCCGCGGCTCGCGATCGCCGCGCTCCAGAAGGCGCTCGACCACGACGACGGCACCCTCGTGGTGGCCGACATCGACTGGACCCGCTTCGCCGGCGCCTACACCCTCGCGCGGCCCCGACCGCTGCTGGACGACCTCCCCGAGGTCCGTGCGGCCCTCGCGGGCGGCGAGGACGAGGAGGAGTCCGACGAGCCGGCGTTCGCGGCCGGGCTCGCCGCGATGACCGGCGCGGAACGCGGCCGGGCCCTGCTCGACCTGGTGCACACCCACGTGGCGGTGCTCCTCGGCTACGACGACAGCGCCGAACTCGACCCGTCACGCGCGTTCAAGGAACTCGGCTTCGACTCGGTGGCCGCCGTGGAACTACGGACCCGGCTGAGCGCGGCCCTGGGCCGGAAGCTGCCCGCCACGGTGGCCTTCGACCACGCCTCACCGGCGGCGCTCGCCACGTACCTGCAGTCCCTCATGCGTCCGGAGGGCGCCGTCGAGGTGCCCGTCACCGCGGAGCTGGACCGCCTGGAGGCGGCCGTCGCCGGGCTCCCGCCGGAGGAGATCGAACGCACCCGGCTCACCGAGCGGCTCCAGACACTGCTGGCGACGCTCAACGAATCCCTCGGCGCGCAGGACGGCACCGCCGTCGCCGACCGGCTGGAGAACGCGACGGCCGACGACATCTTCGACTTCATCGACAAAGACCTTGGCATGGCCTGACGGAGGCGCAATGGCGAACGACGAGAAGCTTCTCGGCTACCTCAAGCGGGTGACCGCTGAACTGCACCAGACCCGTCAGCGCTTGCAGGAGGTCCAGACCCAGGAGCGGGAGCCGGTCGCCGTCGTCGCGATGAGCTGCCGCTACCCGGGCGGGGTCCGCTCCCCGGAGGACCTGTGGCGGCTGGTCGAGAAGGAGACCGACGCGATCGGGGCGTTCCCCGAGGACCGCGGCTGGGACACCGGGCAGCTGTTCGACAGCGACCCCGACCGGCCGCACACCAGTTACGTCCGCGAGGGCGGCTTCGTCCACGACGCGGGCGAGTTCGACGCCGCCTTCTTCGGGATCTCCCCGCGCGAGGCCCTCACCATGGACCCGCAGCAGCGGATCGCGCTGGAACTCTCCTGGGAGGCCTGCGAACGCGCGGGCATCGACCCGTCGGGCCTGCGCGAGAAACAGGTCGGCGTCTTCGTCGGCTCCGGCGGCCAGGACTACGCGTACGCGCTCGACGCCATGCCCGAGGCGGAGGAGGCGTATCTGAGCACGGCCAACGCGGCCTCCGTCATCTCCGGCCGGATCTCCTACACACTCGGCCTTGAGGGCCCCGCGCTGACCGTCGACACCGCGTGCTCGTCGTCGCTGGTCGCGCTGCATCTGGCCGCGCAGGCACTGCGGCGGCGCGAGTGCGACCTCGCGCTCGCCGGCGGCGTTCTGATCATGTCGCTGCCCGCGCCGTTCATCGCGTTCAGCCGTCAGCGCGGACTGGCACCCGACGGGCGCTGCAAGGCGTTCTCCGACACCGCCGACGGCACCGGCTGGTCCGAGGGCGCCGGAATCCTGCTCCTGGAACGGCTGTCGGACGCCCGCCGCAACGGCCACCCGGTACTGGCGGTCGTCCGGGGTTCGGCGATCAACCAGGACGGCGCGTCCAACGGCCTGACCGCGCCCAACGGGCCCTCGCAGCAGCGACTCATCCGCCAGGCCCTCGCCGAGTCACGGCTGTCCGCCGCCGACGTCGACGCCGTCGAGGGGCACGGTACGGGGACGACGCTGGGCGACCCGATCGAGGCACAGGCGCTGCTGGCCACGTACGGTCAGGACCGGCCCGAAGAGCGCCCGCTGTGGCTGGGGTCCGTCAAGTCGAACATCGGGCACGCGCAGGCCGCCGCGGGTGTCGGCGGTGTCATCAAGATGGTGATGGCGCTGCGCCACGGACTGCTGCCGAGGACGCTGCACGTGACGGAGCCCTCGTCGCACGTCGACTGGTCCGAGGGCGCCGTACGCCTGCTGACCGAGGCGATCCCGTGGCCCGACAGCGGTCGGCCGCGCCGGGCGGGCGTCTCCTCCTTCGGAGTCAGCGGAACCAACGCCCACATGATCATCGAGCAGGCGCCGGACGAGCCCGCGGACGGGGCACCCGAAATCCCCGCGGACGGGACACCCGTAGCCCTCGCGGACGAGGCACACGCGGTCCCCGAGGACGGGGCACCCGAAGTCCCCGCGAACCGTTCGGCCCGGTTCCCCGTGCCATGGCCGGTGTCCGGACGGGACCCCGCCGCACTGCGTGCCCAGGCCGGGCGCGCACTGGCACAGGTGTCGAGCGGCGGACCGGCCGACGTGCTCGACGTCGGCTACTCACTGGCGACCGGCCGGGCCGCCCTTCAGCACCGTGCCGTCGTGCTGGCGGGCGACACGGAGGAAGGACTGCGCGGGCTGGCCGCCGTCGCCGACGGCGAGCCGCACCCCGGCGTGCTCGTCGGCTCCGCGGGCGGCGGCCCGACGGCCTTCCTGTTCTCGGGCCAGGGCGCCCAGCGCCCCGGCATGGGCCGCGAACTGTACGAGGAGTTCCCGGTGTTCGCCGAAGCGCTCGACGCGGTGTGCGCCGAGCTGGACCGGCATCTCGACCAGCCGCTCAAGGGTGTGATCTGGTCCGAGGACGGACCGCTGGACCAGACCGTCCACACCCAGACGGGGCTGTTCGCCGTGGAGGTCGCGCTCCACCGGCTCCTCGAATCCTGGGGCATGGTGCCCGACTTCGTCGCGGGCCACTCCATCGGCGAACTGGCGGCCGCGTACGTCGCCGGGGTGTGGTCGCTCCAGGACGCCGCCACGCTCGTCGCCGCGCGCGGACGTCTGATGCAGGCACTCCCGGCGGGCGGGGCGATGGCCGCCGTCGAGGCGACCGAGGACGAGGCCGTACCCGTCCTCGGAGCGGCCGACGTGGCGGTCGCGGCGGTCAACGGCCCCGGTTCGGTCGTCGTCTCCGGCGCGGCGGACCAAGTGGACCGCATCACCGCGCACTTCGCCGCCCTGGGCCGCAGGACGACCCGGCTGAAGGTGTCGCACGCGTTCCACTCGCCACTGATGGAACCGATGCTGGAGGAGTTCCGCCGCGTCGCCGAAGGGCTCACCTACGCGGAACCCGCCATCCCCGCCGTCTCCACCATGACCGGCACCACGGCGGGCGACCTCGGCTCGCCCGACCACTGGGTACGGCACGTCCGCGAGGCGGTCCGCTTCGCCGACGGCGTCGCCCGCCTGCGGGCCGAGGGCGTCACCCGGTTCGTGGAACTGGGCCCCGACGGCGTACTCACCGCGCTGACCGAGGACATCCTGGACCGCGCCCAGGACACCGCGGCACTCGCCGTACCGGCGCTGCGCCGCGAACACCCCGAGCCCGCCGCCTTGTTGACCGCGATCGGCCGGCTCCACGTCGCCGGCGCCCGGGTCGACTGGAACGCCGTGTTCGCCGGACGCGGCGCCCGGCGGGTGGACCTGCCGACGTACGCGTTCCAGCGCAAGCGGTACTGGCCCGACGCGACGGGCGCCGCCACGGGCCGCGTCGACGACGTCGGCACCGCGGGGCTGGAACCCGCCGGGCATCCGCTGCTCGGCGCCGTCCTCGCCCTGCCCGGCTCCGGCGGTGCCGTCCTCACCGGACGGCTGGCGCTCGGCACCCAGCCATGGCTGGCGGACCACGACCTGCTCGGCAGCACGCCGCTGCCGGGCGCCGCGTACGTGGACCTGCTCATGCGGGCCGCCGACGAGGTCGGCTGCGGGACGATCGCCGAACTCACCGTCCACGAACCGCTGGTGGTCCCGGCACGTGGCGCCCTCTCGCTCCAGGTGGCGGTCGGCCCGGAGGAGGCCGGCACCCGGCAGGTCGACGTCCACTCCCGGCCCGCGGACGCTCCCGCGGACCTGCCGTGGACGCACAACGCCTCCGGCCTGCTCTCCCCGGACCAGGAGAGCGCCGCGTTCGACCTGGCCGAGTGGCCGCCGCGCGCCGCCGACCCCGTCGACATCGACGACGCGTACGAGAAGCTGCTCGTCCGGGGCCACGGCTACGGGCCGGTGTTCCAGGGGCTGCGCGCGGCATGGCGGCGCGACGGGGAACTCTTCGCGGAGGTCGAACTCCCCGAGAGCGGCTCCACCGGGGCGGCCGGGTTCGGCATCCACCCGGCGCTGCTGGACGCCGCCACCCACATCGCCTTCCTCGACGAGGGAACCGGCCGGACCGGCGGAACCGAGGCGGTGATGGCGACCGGCTGGAGCGGGGTGAGCCTGCACACGACGGGCGCCAGGGCCTTGCGGGTACGGATCTCTCCGGCCGCCGGCAGTGGACGTACCCTGCGACTCGCCGACGAGACCGGCCGGCCGGTGCTGTCCGGCGCCGTGACGACGACCGCCGTCTCCGCCGAGCGGCTGACCTCCGCGGGGGGCGCATGGCACGACTCGCTGTTCCGGGTCGGCTGGACGCGCACGCCCCTCGAAGCGCCGCGCGCGACCTGCGCCGCCGTCGGCGTCGTCGCGGACGGGCTCGGTCAGGCCGACGGGATCCCCGTCTTCGCGGACCTGGCGGCCCTCGCCGAGACGGACGTACCCGAGGTGGTCCTGGTCGCGCCGTCTGTCCGAGACGTCCGCGAGGCCCCCGCTGCCGGTGGCACCGACAGCGGGGGCCTCGCCCGTACGCCCGAAGACGTGCACGCCGTCTCGCGCCGCATGCTGGAGTTGATCCAGGCGTGGCTCGCCGACGACCGGTTCGCCGCGTCCCGGCTGGTCCTGGTGACCGGGGGCGCGGTCGCCGCGGCGCCCCACGAACGCATCGCGGACCTCGGCGCAGCCGCCCTGTGGGGCCTCGTCCGCGTCGCCCAGGCCGAACACCCCGACCGGTTCGTCCTGCTCGACACCGACGGCACCCCCGAGTCGGCGCGAGCCCTGCCCGCGGCGGCCTCCCTGACCGAACCCCAGGTCGCGCTGCGCGCGGGCGAACCGTGGATCCCCCGGTTGACCGGCGCGGGCCGGACACCCGCGGTTCCCGGGCCCTGGAACCCCGACGGCACCGTACTGATCACCGGGGGGACGGGCGGTCTGGGCACCCTGATCGCCCGGCACCTGGTGTCCGCGCACGGAGTCCGGCGGCTGCTGCTGACCAGCAGGCGCGGCATCGACGCACCCGGCGCGGCGGAACTGAGAGAGGAACTCACCGCACTGGGCGCGCGCGTCGAGATCACCGCGTGCGACCTGGCCGACCGACGGGCCGCGGCCGCCCTGCTGGACGGACGCGTGCTCACCGGTGTCGTCCACGCCGCGGGTGTCCTGGACGACGGGGTGATCTCCGCCCTGACCCCCGAGCGCGTGGCCGCCGTCCTGCGACCCAAGGTGGACGCGGCCTGGAACCTGCACGAACTGACCCGCGAGCAGGACCTGACGGCATTCGTACTGTTCTCGTCCGTCTCCGGCACCCTCGGCGCCCCCGGACAGGGCAACTACGCGATGGCGAACGCCTACCTGGACGCGCTCGCCGAACACCGGCGCGGCCGGCGCCTGCCGGCGGTGTCGCTGGCGTGGGGCCCGTGGGCCGAGGCCGGGATGGCCGAGCGGCTCGGCGAGGACACCCGGCGGCACGAACGCTCCGGGATACCGGCGCTGTCCACCGCCGAAGGGCTGGCGCTGTTCGACCGGGCCCTGGAGCACGGCGGGAGCGTCCTGCTGCCCGTCCGGTTCGACATCGGCGTCCTGCGCTCCCACGCCGGATCCGCGGCGCTGCCGGCCATGCTGCACGGCCTGGTCAGGGTCCCGGCCCGGCGGACCGCCCGCAACGGAGGGGCCGCCCCGCCGACGCTGCGACTCGCCGGCCGGACCGGTCCCGACCGGGACCGCTTCCTGCTGGAGGTCGTCCGCGGTCAGGTCGCCGCCGTACTCGGCCACGACGAGGGCGCTTCCATCGAGCCTGACCGGGCGTTCACCGAGCTGGGCTTCAGCTCGCTCACCGCGGTCCAACTGCGCAACGCCCTCAACGCCGTCACCGGCCTCCGGCTGCCCACCTCGCTCGTCTTCGACCATCCGACGTCCCGCGCGGTCGCCGAACTGCTGCTGACCGAACTGGCTCCGGAGGAAGAGACCGGGCCCGCACTGGACACCGAACTGCGGAACCTGGAACTGGCCCTGGAGGCAGCCGAGCCGGACGAGGCCGAGCGCGCCAGGATCACCGCCCGGCTGCGCGCCCTCACCGCGGCCTGGGCCGCCCCCTCTCAGACCGGCACCGCCACCGGGGCGAGCCTCGCGACGGTGTCGGCGAAGGAGATGTTCGCCATCCTGGACGACGAACTGGAAACCCCGGCCTGACCCGAATCCGCCCCTGCCCCAGGCCGGCTCCGGCCCGGGGCCAGCCCACGGGCGACCCCGGCACGCGGGTGTCGAGCGGCGCGTCGTGTGACGCGCCGCGC
Organism: Streptomyces liliiviolaceus; assembly: GCF_018070025.1. NCBI lineage: Bacteria > Bacillati > Actinomycetota > Actinomycetes > Kitasatosporales > Streptomycetaceae > Streptomyces > Streptomyces liliiviolaceus. Next base: position 6,438,764 of record NZ_JAGPYQ010000001.1, on the reverse strand, counting down.
TCGGGGCCGGCCCGTGCCGAGGTGGGGTCCGGGCCCGGTCGCCCGGGGCCGGACCGCACGCGGATGGGGTACGGCCCGGATCTGGGCCGTACCCCGCCCGTACCCCGCCCGTACCCCGCCCGGGGTCAGCCCCCGGCGGACCCCGGCACGCTCTCGTCGAGCGGCTGGTCGAGGGGCGCCCCGCTCGGTTCGTCGAGGAGCGTGTCACTCGGTGCGCGGAGTGGCGCGTCGGGTGCGGCCGAGGCAGCCGGGGCCACCGGCTGGCGGCGCAGCAGCAGCGTGGCCGCCGTGGCGGCGGCCACCATCACGGCGGCGGCGATCGCGGCGTTGAGATTCAGGCCGTGGACGAACGCCTCCCGGGCCCCGTCCAGCAGCCCGGACCGTGCGGGCTCCGGGAGTTGCTGGGCGACCTCGGACGCTCCGCCCAGCGTCTCGCGAGCGGCGTGCAGCGCCTCCGGCGGCATTCCGGACGGCACGGTGTCCCGCACATCGGTCCGGTAGATCGCGGCGCCGATGCTCCCCAGGATCGCGACGCCCAGCGCGGCGCCGAGCTGGTTGGCGGTCTCCGACAGAGCGGACGCCGCTCCGGCGCGCTCCGGCGGAGCCGCGCCGAGGATCATGTCGGCGGTCAGCGTCAGCGCGACCCCGAGCCCGACGGCGACCCCGACGACACCGCCGACCAGGACCGCGAGGTGGGAGTGCACCCCGACCTGGGTCAGCACGAGGAACCCGACGGCCGTGATCAGCAGCCCGGTGGACACGATGTACACCGGACGCACCGTGCGGGCGACGCCGGTGGCGATCGTGGTGGCGAAGGCCACCGCCACCGGTGCGGGCAGCGACCACAGCGCGGCCTCCAACGGGCCCATGCCGCGCACGAGTTGCAGCCACTGCGTGGAGAACAGTGCGAATCCGACCAGTGCGAAGAACGCCACCACGTTCACGGCCATCGGTGCCGAGAAGGCACGTACGCGAAACAGGTTCAGGTCGATCAGGGGATCGCGCACCGTCCGCTGCCGCTGGACGAACGCCGCGCCGATCACCGGTCCGGCGAGCAGGGCCGCCACCGCGACCGCGCTCACACCGTCCTGCGCCAGCGACTTGATCCCGTAGATCACCGGGAGCACGGCGCCGAGCGACAGCACCGCGCTCAGCAGGTCGAACCCGCCGGGCCGCGGATCGCGGTACTCGGGGATCAGCGCCGGCGCGAGTGCCAGCAGCAGCACCATCGCCGGGACGTTGATCAGGAACACCGAGCCCCACCAGAAGTGGTCCAGCAGTACCCCGGACACCAGCGGCCCGAGCGCGGCGCCGCCGGCGAACCCGGCCGTCCAGATCGCGATCGCGGTACGTCGCTGGGCGACGTCCTGGAACATGTTGCGGATGAGCGCCAGCGTGGACGGCGCGAGGATCGCGCCCGCCACGCCGAGCAGCGCGCGGGTGCCGATGAGGGTCTCGGCGCTGCCCGCGTAGGCGGCGGCGACCGACGCGGTGCCGAACAGCGCGGCGCCGATCATCAGCAGCCGGCGGCGTCCGAACCGGTCCCCGAGGACGCCCATCGTGATCAGCAGACCGGCGAGCAGGAACCCGTAGATGTCGAGGATCCACAGCTGCTGGACACTGCTCGGCTCCAGCGACGCGGTGATGAACGGGACGGCGAGGTAGAGGACCGAGATGTCCATCGAGATGAGCAGATTGGCCAGGACCAGGACGGCGAGCCCCACCCACTCTCGCCGCCCGGCCAGCTGGGGTGATGCGGTGGTGGACATTGATCCTCCGTCGGGAGACATGGTCGGTCGGAGCCGGGCCGCTCCGGGCGGCCCGGTGTGGTGCGTTCAGGGCCCGCCGGGTGTGCCGGCCGTCGCCGCGAGCCGGGACCGGTCGATCTTCCGGTTGGCGTTGAGCGGGAAGGACTCGACGTGACGGAACGCCCGCGGCAGCATCCCTTCGGGGAGCACCCGCCGCAGCTGCCCGGCGAGGACGACGGGGGAGGCGGGGACGCCGGTGTAGAACACCACCAGTTCCAGTCCGCCGCCGCCCGCGGGGCGGGTCACGGTCACCGCGTCCTCGACTCCGGCGCACGCGCGGACGGCGTCGTCGACCTCGGCGAGTTCGACCCGCCAGCCCTGGACCTGTACCTGGGCGTCCAGCCTGCCGAGGTAGACCAGTTGACCGTCCGCCAGCCGGCGGACGCGGTCACCGGTGCGGTACCAGGTCCGGCCCCCGTACCGGAGGAAGCGGCCCTCGTCGTCCGCGGGGTCCAGGTAGCCGGCGGTCATCTGCGGTCCGGTGACGCACAGTTCGCCCTCGGTTCCGGCAGGTCCGGCAGGAGCCCCGTCGGGGCCGAGCAGCAGCTGGTCGTGACCCGCGTGCAACGTCCCGATGGGTACCTGGCCGTTCACCCCGAGGGCGGGGGAGAGCCGAGGCGACCAGCGGTGACCGGTGACGGTGACGGTGAGTTCGGTGGGGCCGTACAGGTTCTCCACGATCGAACGGGCCGCGGCGTCCTGCCAGTCGGCGGCGTCCGCGCAGCGCAGCGCCTCACCGGCGAACAGGCTCCAGCGCAGTGACGGCATCGCCGCGGGCGTCAGGCCTCCCATCCGCCGGACGAGGGCGACGGCGCTGGGCGTGGAGAACCACACGCTCATCCCGCGCTCGGCGACGAACGCGGGCAGATCGGTGTAAGCGCGCACGGGCACCGTATGGACGCTCGCGCCGGCTCCCCACGCGCAGAACAGGTCGAACATCGCGCAGTCGAAGTTCAGTCCGAAGGTCTGTGAGAAGACGTCCTCGGGGCCGAAGTCGTAGCGGGCGTCCAGCAGGGAGAAGTAGTGGTGCGTGCTCGCGTGCGTGATCGGCACACCCTTGGGGCGGCCGGTCGAACCCGAGGTGAAGAGCATGTAGGCGAGGTCGCCGGGCGCGACCGGGCGCGGTGCGCTCAGGGCGTCTCGCGCACGGACCGGGAGGGCCGGGAACCGGCCCGCGGCCCCGGGATCGCTCGTCAGCACCGGCACGTCCGAGCCGACCGCATCCGAGCCGACCGCATCCGAGCCGACCGCATCCGGGCCGACCGCATCCGGGTCGGCCGTATCCCGGTCGGGCGCAGCCTGGTCGGCCGCCTCCAGCGCGGCCAGCCCGGCCCGGTCGGCGACCACCGCCGAGACCCCGGCCGCCGCCAGCATCCGCCGGGTGCGCACCGGGGGAAAGTCGGGAGCGAGCGGTACGACGGCCGCACCGGCGTACAGCGCCGCGAGCAGCCCGGCGCATGACGTCCGGCCCTTCTCGGCCAGTACGCCGACAGCCCGGGGCGGTCCCGCCGGCGAGGCCAGCAGCGCGCCCGCCCACGCGAGTGCCTGCTCGTGCAGGGTCTCGTAGGTCATGGTCCCGTCGTCGGTCCGGAACGCGGGACGTCCGGGGGAGGCGGCCAGGCCGCGCAGGAATCGCGCGTGGAGCGCGTGCTCGGGAATCTCAGTCATTCCGTCATCCGTGGAAAGGGGTTGATAAGGGTTGTCCGCCACGCGGGCGGCTGCTTAGCGTGGTCCACGGAACACGTCATTTCCGCGGCCCGAAATAATGGCCCGACGCCTTCAGGAGTGAATATGTGGGATTCTCGGTTCGAGGAGATTCTGCGGCAACGGCTGCCTTTTCTCTCGGCAGGCGACTCGCTGGCCGGGGACAGCAGTCTGCGTGATTTCGGCCTGGATTCCATGGGCGCGGTCGAACTGCTGGCGTCGCTGGAGAGCACGTTCCAGGTGCGGTTCGTGGACGATGCGCTCGACATGGCCAACTTCGCCACGCCCGGCACGCTGTGGTCGACCCTCTCCCGGATGCGGGAAACGGCCGCCTGAAATACCCGTCCGTAACGCCGACGGGATGCGTGCGCCTTTTTCATCGGCGACCTTCGCGATGATCATACGGCGACGTCCCGGCGGCGCGGCCGCATGGCCACCTCCGGTTTGAGTGCCACGACCTCGAAATGGTCGGTCACGCACCGCACCCGCCCCCACAGATTGTCGGGGCCGCACACATGGAGCGTGCCGACGCCGAGGTCCCGCAGGGTCCGCATCACGACCGGCCACCGCACCGGCCGCACCGCCGCGTCCAGCAGCAGCGTGCGCAGCTCCCCGCCCGACCGCAGCAGCGAACCGTCGTGGTCCGACACCACCGGAAGCGCCGGGTCGCCGAAGTCGGCGTCCGCGTACACCTCGCTCTCCAGCGTCTGGCGAAGGGCGCGGAAGGCGCTGGAGTGCATGGGCGGGCGCATCGTGGACAGGGGCAGCCCGCCCAGCGCGCGCAGCCGCTCGTTCAGCCAGCCCAGGCGGTGCTCACGCACCGAGAGCATGTAGAAGTCGTGGTCGACGTAGCAGGAGACGTCGTACCAGTCGCCCCGGTCGTCCAGCTCGCTCAGCAGCTCCGCCAGCCGGTCCTCGGGGGTGCGGGCGAACGACTGGGTGACCACGTCGCGGTACTCACGCGTGAAGTACTCCTCGATGCGCCGGCCCGTCAGGGCGGTCAGCCGCACCGCCTCGGAGAAGTCGAGCGCGCCCGAGTGCACCGCGGCGGGCGTCCCGCCGAAGCTCGGCCCGGCGTAGACCACCGGTTTCGCCCCGAGTGTCCCGGTCGCCCATTCCGCCATGGCCAGACAGTTCACCAGGAACGCTATCCGTGCGGATTCCTCGTAATCGCCTTCGGCGGCACGGAAGCGGTCGAGGAGTGAGTATCCGAGCACCTCGTCCGCCTCGGCCGAAAGGCGGCGGGCGGCCGGATTCATGAGCATGAACTTCCCGACATTCGAGAAACTCGCCGGACTGATTGCGGGAAAGATCATCGCGGCTTCCGTACGGAGGCCGGTATCCATATGTCTTTCTCTCCTCGAATGTAGGAACTGCCGTTGGTAGGGTGGATTCCCAAGTCTGCACGTCACCCCCGCATCGGCAGTACCCCTAATACCCCCTAAGCGAGGGGCTGCTGTCCGGCGCGCCTTGTACGGCCCGATCGCGCCATGGTAGGGAAGCCTCTAAATCGCCGATTCGCGCGCTTTGCTCGCCAGTAGAGGTGGCCCGGATGAGTGTGAACAAAAAACGGCCGGCCCGTGTACGGAACACGGTCGACAACCTTTATCGCTACCTGATGGGAGCCTGCGAGGCCACGCCCGACAAACCCGCCGTGATCGAGCTCGCGGACACCGGCGACGGTGTCGCGACGACCAGCTACGCGCAGTTGCGGGAACGGGTCGAGACCTACGAGGACGCGCTCGCCGACCTGGGCCTGGACGTCGGAGACCGGGTGGTCCTGGAGTCCGACACCTCGGCGTCGGCGATCGCGCTGTACCTGGCCTGCTGCCTGCTCGGCCTGCCGTTCGTGCCGGTGAGCCCCGAGACCCCGACCAAACGGCTGCTGTCGATCATCGACAGCGCGCGCCCCGCCCTGTACCTGCAGACCGAGCGCGGGGGCCGCGACGGCATCCCGCCCGAGGTCGGCACCGCCCGGTTCGGCCCCGACGGGCTGACCGTCGGACGTGCTCCGCAGCCCAGGATCCGGCACCGGCGCGAAGTCGTCCCCACGGACCCGGCGTACATCATCTTCACCTCCGGCACGACCGGCCGCCCCAAGGGCGTCGTCATGAGCCACCGGGCCAACACCGCTTTCTTCCGCGCGGTCCTCGGGCTCGGCCTCATCGCACCGGACGACCGCGTCGCCACCACGTCACCGCTCCAGTTCGACTTCTCCCTGCTCGACATCGGCATGGCGCTCGGCGCCGGGGCGACCGTGGTCGCGGTGCCCCGCGACCGGCTGCGCTGGCCGCGGCGGTTCCTCGGCTTCCTCCGTGACGCGGGCGCGACCCATGTGCACGGGGTGCCGTCGATCTGGCGGCCCGTGCTGCGCACCGAACCGGACGCGCTGGCCGAACTCGGCCTGCGGGGAGTGCTCTTCTGCGGCGAGGAGTTCCCGCTGGCCGAACTGCGCCGTTTCCAGGCCCTGTCGCCGTCGACGCGGATCATCAACTGCTACGGCGCCACCGAGTCGATGGCGTGCTCGTTCACCGACGTGCCGAACCCCCTGCCCGAGGATCTGGAACGGCTGTCGATCGGCTTCGCTCATCCGGGGGCCGAGCTGATGCTCGCCGACGAACGCGGCCGGCCGGTCACCCGTCCCGGTGTCGTCGGGGAGATGTACCTCCGCGGCCCCTCGCTGTTCAGCGGCTACTGGAACGACCCCGACGCCACGCGGGCGGCGCTCGTGCCCGACCCGCTGAACCCGGCCTCGGGCCAGATCGTGTTCCGCACCGGCGATCTGGCGCACCAGGGGCCGGACGGGGCGATGTACTTCCGCTCCCGCGCCGACTCGCAGGTCCAGATCCGCGGCAACCGCGTCGAACTCGCCGAGGTACGGCGCCGGCTCATGGACTTCCCCGGCATCGCCGACGCGGTGGCCATGGTGGTGCCGGGCTCCGGGGCCGACCCGGTGCTGTGCGCCTTCGCCGTCATGGAACGCGGCATCCCCGAGCCCGGCCGCAGGGAACTGCGCGCCCACTGCGCGGAGGCGCTGCCCGACTACATGGTCCCGCAGGAACTCCAGGTCCTGGAGGAACTGCCCGTCACCGAGAACGGCAAAGTCGACAGGGCGGTGCTGGCCGCGCGGCTCACCACCCCGCCGTCCTTTAGGGGCCGATAAGGGTTGGTGGCCGTCGGGCCCCCGGGTAGCGTTCGGCGCGAACGGTGCATTGGCTCAACCAATTCCCGCCGTATTCCCGCCACTTGGCTTCGCGGGGCATGCCTCGCTCTTTCCCGTGGCCGACTGTGATGCCACATTTCCCATTTCCGAACGCGGACAAGACACGGAGAAATGAGATGAAGGTTTTCGTCACTGCTGGAACGGGCGTCGTGGGGACGGCTCTGGTGAGCGAGCTGCGGTCCCGTGACGTCGAGGTCTCGGTGCTGACCCGCAGCGCCGAGAACGCCGAGGCGCTCCCCGAGGGCGTACGCGGAGTCGTCGGCGACCTGCTGGACCACAAGCTGCTGCTGGAGGAGTTCGCCGCCGCCGACGCGGTGTTCCTCAACCTGCCCGTCGGCGAGGCCGAGACCTACCAGGGGCTCCTCGCGGTGGACGCCGCCAGGCGCAGCGGCGTCGGACACGTGGTGTACGTCTCCATCCAGGACCTGGAGAACCTGTTCACCCCGCCGCACTGCGGTGTGAAGGTCGCCGTGGAGAAGGCGCTCAAGGCGTCCGGCGTCCCCTACACGATCCTGCGCCGCAGCGAGCTGATGCAGAACGACATCGGGGCCAAGGACATGCTGCTCATGGGCGTGTACGGCATCCCGCTCGGCGAGATCGGCGTGTCCCGGGTGGACGTCCGCGATGTCGCCGAGGTGGCCGCCGTCGTCCTCACCTCGCCCGGCCACGAGGGCCGCACGTACACCGTCACCGGCCCCGAGCCCGTCACCGGGCAGTTCGTCACCGACACCTGGAAGCGCGTGCTCGGCGTCGAGATCGCCTATGTCGGCGGTGACCTGGAGTCCTGCTCGCTGATCCTCAACCAGATGATGCCGCAGCACCTCGCCCGCGACCTGTGGCTGATGTACGAGCACTACGACCACAACGGCTACGTCGCCGCGGCCGAGGACATCGAGGCCGTCACCAAGCTGCTCGGTCGTCCGCCGCGCTCCTTCACCGAGTTCGCCGAGGAGACGGCACAGGCCTGGAAGGCGGCCTGACCCCGCGTCACGGGGCCGTGGAAGACGTCGGCGAACGGTGTCACGATCGTGGAGTGCGCGCATGAGTGAATTCGGTGAAACCGGTGGCCGGGACGGCGGGGAATTCGCCGCCCTGACGGCCGCCGGATCGGCCTCGGAGCAGCTTCACCTGCTGCTCGAACTGGTGCGTGCACAAACGCTCGCCGTACTGCGGAGGGCCGATTCGCATGCGTCGGAGAGAATCGACGCGGAACGGCCCTTCCGGGATATCGGAATCGATTCCCTCGGCCTGGTCGAATTGCATTCCAAGCTGACGGCGGCGACCGGTCTCCCCCTGCCGGTGACCATCGGATTCGATTACCCGAGCCCGGTCGAACTGGCCGAGTACCTGCGCGCCGAGGCACTGGGGCTCCCCGCCGCGCGGCCGGCCGCCCCGGCGCGGCCGGCCGGCGACGCCGACGAGCCGATCGCCGTCATCGGGATCGGGTGCCGCTTCCCGGGCGGCGTGGCCTCGCCCGAGGACCTGTGGCGGCTCGTCGCGGACGGCACCCATGTGATCTCCGGCTTCCCGGCCGACCGGGGCTGGGACCTGGACGCCCTCTACGACCCCGACCCGGACGTCCCCCGTACCAGCTACGTCCGGCAGGGCGGATTCCTCGACGCCGCCGCCGACTTCGACGCGGCCTTCTTCGGCATCAGCCCCAAGGAGGCCCTGGCGATGGACCCGCAGCAGCGGCTGCTGCTGGAAACCTGCTGGGAGGCGCTGGAACGGGCCGGCATCGACCCCGTCCGGCTGCGCGGCACCGAGGCGGGCGTGTTCATCGGCGTGGAGCCGCACGAGTACGGCCCGAAGACCCATCAGGCGCCCGACGGCCTGGACGGGCACCTGATGCTCGGCAACCTGCCCAGCGTGGTGTCCGGCCGCGTCGCCTACACCCTCGGGCTTGAGGGGCCGACGCTGACCGTGGACACCGCCTGCTCGGGGTCGCTCACCGCGCTGCACCTGGCGGTGCGGTCGCTGCGCGGCGGCGAGTGCGAACTCGCCCTGGCCGGCGGTGTGACGGTGATGTCGAGCCCCGGGACGTTCACCATGTTCAGCAGGCAGCGTGGCCTCGCCCCGGACGGCCGCTGCAAGGCCTTCGCCGCCGCCGCGGACGGCACCGGCTTCGCCGAGGGCTCCGGCGTGTTCGTCCTGGCGCGGCTGTCGGACGCGCGCCGCGCCGGGCACCCCGTGCTCGCGGTGGTGCGCGGCAGCGCGATCAACCAGGACGGCGCGAGCAACGGCCTGACCGCGCCGAACGGGCTCGCGCAGCAGCGGGTCGTCCACCGCGCGCTGGCCGACGCGGGGGTGACCGCGGGGCAGGTCGACGCCGTCGAGGCGCACGGCACCGGCACCCGCCTCGGCGACCCGATCGAGGCACGTGCCCTGATCGCCGCCTACGGGCGCCACCACACGGCCGACCGGCCCCTGTGGCTCGGATCGGTCAAATCGAACATCGGGCACACGGGCGCCGCCGCCGGGGCCGCCGGACTGATAAAGATGATCATGGCGATGCGGCACGGAACTCTGCCGCCGACGCTGCACGTGGACACCCCGTCCCCGCACGTCGACTGGTCGGCGGGCACCGTACGGCTGCTGACCGGTCCGGTGCCGTGGGAGTCGGGCGAGGAGCCGCGCCGCGCGGGTGTCTCCTCGTTCGGCGCGAGCGGCACCAACGCCCACGTGATCATCGAACAGGCACCCGCGCCCGACGCCCTCGATCCCGGCACCCCCGACGCCCACCGCCCCGACGGGGTGAAGGCCGAGCCCGTCGCCGCCCGGGTGACACCCCTCGTGCTGTCGGCGCGCGGCGAACCCGCCCTGCGCGCCCAGGCGGAGCGGCTGAGGTCGCTGCTGGACGCGCCCGACGCCCCGTCCCTGGCCGACGTCGCGTACTCCGCGGCCACGACCCGGGCCGCCCTCGGCCACCGCGCGGCAGTCGTCGCCACCGACCGCGAGGAGGCGCTGCGTGCCCTGACCGCCCTCGCCGACGGCGGACCGCCGTCCCTCGGCCCGGTCACCGACCCCCGTACCGCGATCCTGTTCACCGGCCAGGGCAGCCAACGCCCCGACATGGGCAGGCAGTTGTACGACACGTTCCCGGTGTTCGCGCAGGCCCTGGACGAGGCCGCCGCCCATCTGGACGTACAGCTCGACCTGCCGCTGCTCGACGTACTGTTCGCCACCGACCCGGCCCGCGCCGCACTCCTCCAGCAGACCGCCTACGCCCAGCCCGGCCTGTTCGCGGTCGAGGTGGCGCTGTTCCGGCTCGTGGAGTCCTGGGGCATCGTCCCCGACCACGTCGCCGGCCACTCGGTCGGCGAACTCACCGCGGCCCATGTGGCCGGCGCGCTGTCCCTGGAGGACGCCGCACTGCTCGTCGCCGCCCGCGGCCGCCTCATGCAGGAACTGCCGCGGGGCGGCGCCATGGTCGCGCTGGGCGCCTCCGAGGAGGACGTCCTGCCGCGCCTCACCGGCAACGCCGGGATCGCCGCCGTGAACGGACCCGCGTCCGTCGTGGTGTCCGGCGACGAGGACGCGGTGACGCTGATCGCGGACCGCTTCGCCGCAGAAGGGCGCAGGACCCGACGGCTGCGGGTCTCGCACGCCTTCCACTCGCCGCTCATGGAACCGATGCTCAAGGAGTTCCGGCGTATCGCCCAGGTCATGGACCACGAACCGCCGCGGATCCCGATCGTGTCGAACCTGACGGGACGGCCTGTCGTACCCGACGCCGACTACTGGGTGCGGCACGTCCGCGAGGCGGTCCGGTTCCACGACGGCGTCCGCTGGATGGAGTCCGAGGGCGTCACCACGTTCCTCGAACTCGGCCCCGACGCCGTGCTGTCGTCGATGGGCCCCGACTGCCTCGGCGACGACACCGACGCGGCTTTCGTGCCCGCTCTGCGGGCCGGGCGGCCGGAGGAACGCGAACTGGTCACGGCGGTGGCCCTCGCCCACACCCGGGGCACCGCCGTGAACTGGGAGGACTTCTTCGCCGGACGCGGCACACGGCGCGTGGACCTGCCGACCTACCCGTTCCAGCGGCGCCGCTACTGGCTGGACGACACCCCGGCGCCGGCGGGACGGGACGGCACCGGCCATCCGCTGCTGGACACGGCGATCGGCCTCGCGGACACCGGCGGGACAGTGCTGTCCGGACGGCTTTCGGTGCGCTCCCAGCCCTGGCTCGCCGACCACGTCATCGCCGGCACCGTACTGCTGCCGGGAACCGCGTTCGTCGACATGGTGATCCGGGCCGGCGACGAGGTCGGCTGCGCCACCGTGGAGGAACTCACGCTGGAGGTGCCGCTGGCACTGCCGGCCGAGGGCGGCGTGAACGTGCAGGTCGTCGTCGGCCGGCCCGACGCCTCGGGCCGCCGCTCCGCCGACGTCCACGCCCGTCCGGAGGGCGACGGACCCTGGACACGGCACGCGAGCGCGGTCCTGGCACCGCCCGACCCCGCGGACCCGACGCCGCCGATGCCCGCCACGGCCCAGTGGCCCCCGCCGGACGCCGAGCCCGTCGACGTGGACTTGCTGAACCAGGCGGGCCCCGCCTACGGGTTCGGCCCCATGTTCCGGAACCTGCGCGCGGCGTGGCGCCGCGGGGCCGAGGTGTTCGCCGACGTCCGGCTGCCCGAGGAGGCCCGCACCCGGGCCGGACGGTACGGACTGCACCCGGCGCTCCTGGACTCGGCACTGCGCCCTGCCGACCTCGTGGGGGACCGCGTCCGGGGGAGCGAGGAGGTCTGGCTCCCGTTCGTCTGGACCGGTGTCACCCTGCACGCCTCCGGCGCCACGGACCTGCGTGTACGGATCTCCCCGGCGGGCCCCGAAGGGGTGTCCCTGGAGATCACCGACACCTCCGGCGCCCCCGTCGCGTCGGTGGCCTCCATCGTGGAACGCCCCGTCCCCGTCGAAGGCCTCACCGGTACGGCGCCGAGTCCGTCGCTGCTCCGGCTGCGCTGGGAACCCGCGCCCGCGCACACGGCTCCGGCGCGAAGCGGCTGGGCCGCGCTCGGCACGGAGGAGTTCGGACCGGACGCCACGGTGCACGCCGACCTAGACGCCCTGCGCACGGCCATCGCGTCCGGCGCGGCCGTGCCCGAAGCGGTGCTGGTCCCGTTCCCGCCGACGCGGGGCGAACCCCACCGCGCCGCGCGGGCCGCGACCCACCGCCTCCTCGATCTGCTCCAGCGCTGGCAGGCCGAGGAGCAACTGGCCTCCTCCCGGCTGGTGATCGTCACCAGGGGCGCGGTGGCCGCAGGACCGGGGGAGACCCCCGATCCCGGCAGCGCCCCCCTGTGGGGCCTGACCCGCTCGGCCCAGGCCGAGCAGCCCGGCCGGTTCGTCCTCGCGGACCTCGGCGCAGGCACAGGAGCAGGCACCGGGACAGACGCCGACACAGGCACAGGCACAGGCACAGACGCCGACACAGGCTCAGGCACAGGCACAGGCACCCCCACCGGAGCCGGCGCGGGCGCCGACACCGCGCAAGGGCTGCGCGGAGCGCTGGCCACCGGCGAACCTCAGGTCGCGGTCCGCGGCGACACGGTCCTCGTCCCCCGCCTGGCCGAGGTCCCCGCCCCCGACACCGCTCCCGACACTCCCTGGGACTCCACGGGCACGGTGCTCATCACCGGAGGCACCGGCGGACTCGGCGGCCACCTCGCCCGCCACCTGGTCGTCGAACACGGCGTCCGGCACCTGCTGCTGGCCGGCCGCCGGGGCACGGACGCGCCCGGTGCCGCCGACCTCGCCGCGGAACTGACGGAACTCGGCGCCTCCGTCACCGTGGCCGCCTGCGACGCCTCGGACCGGCAGGCGCTGACGGCCCTGCTGGCCACGATCCCCGCGGAACACCCCCTGTCGGGCGTCGTGCACACCGCGGGCGTGGTCGCCGACGGCCTGATCGGCTCACTCACCCCCGAGCGGATCGACGAGGTGCTGCGTCCCAAGGCGGACGCGGCCTGGCACCTCCACGAGCTGACCCGGGACCTGAACCTGTCGGCGTTCGTGCTGTACTCCTCCGTGGCGGGCATCATGGACGGCCCCGGACAGGGCAACTACGCCGCCGCGAACGTCTTCCTCGACGCGCTCGCCGAACACCGCCGTGCCGCCGGTCTGCCCGCGACATCACTGGCCTGGGGGCTGTGGTCCGGAGACGGCATGGGCGCCCGGCTCGACGAGGCCGCCCTGCGCCGGGCGGGCCGCTCCGGCCTGGTCGCCCTCACGCCCGCCGAGAACCTCGCCCTGTTCGACCTGGCCCTGACCGCGGGGCAGGCCGTGGCGGTCCCCGTCAGGGTGGACGCCGCCGCGCTGCGGGACCGCACCGACGGCGTACCGTCGGTCCTGCGCGGCCTGGTCCGCGGCCCGCTGCGCCGCACCGCCTCCGCGAGCGCCCCGTCCGCGGGCGGAGCGTCCCTCACGGCCCGACTGGCCGCGCTGCCCGAAGCCGAACGCGACCGCGTCGTCCTGGATCTGGTCCGCACCCGGGTCGCCCAGGTGCTCGGGCACGACGGCGCGGACGCGATCGAGCCGCGCCGGGCCTTCAGCGAGATCGGCTTCGACTCGCTGGCCGCGGTGGAGCTGCGCAACGGGCTCAACGCGGCGACCGGTCTGAGGCTGCCGTCGACCCTGGTCTTCGACTACCCGAACCCCGCCGCTCTCGCCGCCCACGTCCGGGCCAGGGCGTCCGGCACACGTACGACCCCTGCCGTACCGCAGCCCGCCGCGATCACCGGCTCGGGCTCCGATCCCGGTTCCGGGGACGACCCGATCGCGATCGTCGCGATGGCCTGCCGCTACCCCGGAGGCGTGGAGTCCCCGGAGGACCTGTGGCGGCTGGTGGCCGAGGGCCGGGACGGTGTCTCGGCCTTCCCCGAGGACCGCGGCTGGCACGTGGCGGACCTCTACGACCCCGAGCCGGGCAGGCCGGGCAAGAGCTACATCCGCGAGGGCGGATTCCTGCACGACGCCGCCGACTTCGACGCCGGCCTCTTCGGGATCAGCCCCCGCGAGGCCCTTGCGATGGATCCGCAGCAGCGGCTGCTGCTGGAGACGTCGTGGGAGGCGCTGGAACGCGCCGGCATCGATCCGCTGTCGGTACGCGGCACCACGACCGGTGTGTTCGCCGGGATCATGTACCACGACTGGGCGACCCGGCTGGCGAAGGTGCCCGAGGACCTTGCCGGCTACCTCGGCAACGGCAGCGCGAGCAGCGTCGCCACCGGACGCGTCGCCTACACGCTCGGCCTGGAAGGCCCTGCGGTGAGCGTGGACACCGCGTGCTCGTCCTCGCTGGTGGCCCTGCACTGGGCCATGCAGTCGCTGCGGCGCGGCGAGTGCTCCCTGGCACTGGCTGGCGGCGTGACCGTGATGGCCACCCCTGACACGTTCGTGGACTTCAGTCTCCAGCGTGGTTTGTCGCGTGATGGTCGGTGTCGGTCGTATGCGGCTGCGGCGGATGGTACGGGGTGGGGTGAGGGTGTCGGGGTGTTGTTGGTGGAGCGGTTGTCGGATGCTCGGCGCCGTGGTCATCCGGTGTTGGCGGTGGTGCGTGGTTCGGCGGTGAATCAGGATGGTGCGTCGAACGGGTTGACGGCTCCGAACGGTCCGTCGCAGCAGCGGGTCATCGTGCAGGCGTTGGCGAGTGCGCAGGTGTCGTCGGGCCAGGTGGATGTGGTCGAGGGGCACGGTACGGGGACGACGCTGGGGGATCCGATCGAGGCGCAGGCGCTCTTGGCGACGTACGGGCAGGACCGTCCGCAGGACAGCCCGTTGTGGTTGGGGTCGGTGAAGTCGAACATCGGGCATGCGCAGGCGGCGGCGGGTGTCGCGGGGATCATCAAGATGGTCAAGGCGATGGAGCACGGTGTGCTGCCGCGTACGTTGCATGTGGACGCGCCTTCTCCGCAGGTGGACTGGTCGGCGGGGCGGGTGGAGTTGCTGACGGAGGCGCGGGAGTGGCCGGAGGTGGAGGGTCGTCCGCGGCGGGCGGGGATCTCCTCGTTCGGGATCAGTGGCACGAACGCGCACGTCATCATCGAAGCGGCCGAGCCCACCCCGCAGCCGGACCCCGGACCCGCGCCCGCCACGGGCGGTACGGTCCCGTGGGTGCTCGCGGGCAGCACACCGGAGGCCCTGCGGGCCCAGGCCGTCCGGCTGCGTGAGCGACTGGACGACCTCGGTACCCGGGACCCGGCCGCCGTCGGCCACGCACTGGCGACCTCCCGAGCCGCCCTGGACCACCGCGCGGTCCTCGTCGGCTCCGGCCACGAGGACCTGGCACGCGAACTGGACGCCCTTCTCGCGCAGGACCCGCCGCCCGGCGTGCTCCCGGGACCGGCGGTCGGCGGCGGCCTCGCCTTCCTGTTCACCGGACAGGGCGCGCAACGGCCCGGCATGGGAAGGGAGTTGTACGAGCGGTTCGCCGCGTTCGCCGAGGCGTTCGACGCGGTCACCGCCCTGCTGGACAAGCACCTGGAACGCCCCCTGCGCGAGGTGCTGTGGGCCGAACCCGTACGGGACGAACTCGAATTCGACGGACCCGAACTCGACGTACCCGTACGGGGGGACGGACCCCGGCTGCTCGACGAGACCGTCTGGACGCAGGCTGGACTCTTCGCGGTAGAGGTCGCGCTGTTCCGGCTGCTGGAATCCTGGGGCGTGCGGCCCGACTACCTGCTCGGTCACTCGATCGGCGAGATCGCGGCGGCGCACGTCGCGGGCGTGCTGTCGCTGCCGGACGCCACGACGCTGGTCGCGGCGCGCGGCCGGCTGATGCAGGCACTGCCGCGCACCGGGGCCATGGTCGCGGTCCGGGCCGCCGAGGCCGAGGTCGCACCCCTGCTGAACGACGCCGTGGCGATCGCGGCGGTCAACGGCCCCTCCTCGGTGGTGATCTCGGGCGAGACGGACGCGGTGCTCGACACGGCCGCCCGGCTCGCCGCCGACGGTGTGCGGACCACCCGCCTCCGGGTCTCCCACGCGTTCCACTCCCCGCTGATGGAACCGATGCTGGACGACTTCCGCCGCGTCGCCGAGACCCTCACCTACCACCGTCCGCACATCCCGGTCGTGTCCAACCTGACCGGCGGTATCACCGACCAGGGCTCGGCCGACCACTGGGTGCGCCACGTCCGGGCACCGGTCCGGTTCGCCGACGGTGTCCGGTTCCTGTCGGACCTCGGCGTGACCACGTTCGTCGAGACCGGCCCCGACGCGGTCCTGTCGGCGATGGGCAGGGAGTGCGTCGACTCAGACAGCAACAGCAACAGCAACAGCAACAGCAACAGCAACAGTGGCAGCGGCATCGCGTTCGTACCGCTGCTGCGCCGCGACCGGCCCGAGGAGCACGAGCTCGTGTCCGGTGTGGCCGCCGCCCACGCCCGAGGCGCGCACGTGGATTGGGACGCCTTCTTCGCGGGGCGGCCCCGTGACACCTCGATCGACCTCCCGACGTACGCGTTCCAGCGGCGCCGCTTCTGGCTCGACGCGGGTGATCCCGCCCCCGGCGACGCCGGCCTCGCCGGGCTGGAGCCGGTCGACCATCCGATCCTGCGCGCCGCGCTGGACACCCCGGGCTCGGGCCGGGTCGTCCTCACCGGCCGTCTGTCGGCGGACGT
Source organism: Streptomyces liliiviolaceus (assembly GCF_018070025.1). Classification (NCBI taxonomy): domain Bacteria; kingdom Bacillati; phylum Actinomycetota; class Actinomycetes; order Kitasatosporales; family Streptomycetaceae; genus Streptomyces; species Streptomyces liliiviolaceus. The sequence goes on along the minus strand of NZ_JAGPYQ010000001.1, from coordinate 6,422,400 downwards.
CCAGGCCTGGCCGGCCGACCACGCCGTGCTGGGCTCGGTGCTGCTGCCCGGGACCGCCTTCGTGGACCTGGTCCTCACGGCGGGCGCCCACGTCGGCTGCGGCACGCTCACCGAACTCACGCTGGAGGCACCGCTCGTGCTGCCCGACCGGGGCGCCGTGGCCCTGAGGGTCGGCGTGGACGAGCCGGACGGCACCCGCGCCCGCACGGTCGCCGTCCACTCGCGCCCCGAGGGCGAGCCCGGCCTGCCCTGGACCCGGCACGCCACCGGTGTACTGGGGGCCGAAGCCGAGGAGCCGGCCTTCGACCTCACCGTCTGGCCGCCCGCCGGGGCCGACCCCCTGGACGTCACCGACGCCTACGAACTGCTCGCGGCCCGCGGGTACGGCTACGGCCCGGCCTTCCGGGGCCTGCGGGCCGCGTGGCGCCGCGGCGACGAGGTCTTCGCCGACATCGCCCTGCCGGACACGGCCCGCGACGACGCGGCGCGGTTCGGTCTGCATCCCGCCCTGCTGGACGCGGCGCTGCACGCGGACGCCCTGGACGACGACGGCGCGACGAGCGTCCCCTTCTCCTGGGAAGGCGTGACGCTGCACACCGCGGGCGCGTCCGCCGTACGCGTGCTCAGCCGCCGGGCCACGGACGGCGGCGGCATGTCGATCCTGCTCGCCGACGCCTCCGGCCGACCGGTGGCGACCGTGAAGTCCCTTGTCACCCGGCCCCTGTCGGCGGACCGCCTCACGAACACCCGGCGCGGCCCGCTGTTCCGCGTCGGCTGGACCCCACTGCCGCCCGGCCCCGCCGGGACCGCCGACCGGCTCGCCGTCGTGGGCACCGGCCGGATCGGACCGCTCGCCCCCTGGTGCGACGACGCACCCCGGTACGCCGATCTCACCGCGTTGGCGGACGCGACGGCACCCGTGCCCCCACTCGTGCTGTTCCCCTGCCCGGTGCCCTCCGACGACGGTGACGTCCCCCTCGGTGTGCGCGCGACCACGACCGCGGTCCTGGAGGTCCTGCGGGGCTGGCTCGCCGACGAGCGGTTCGCCGACTCCCGGCTGGCCGTCGTGACCGGCGGCGCCCAGGGCGCCGCAGGCGGGGTGGACACCGGCGACGGCCGCATCGATGTACGGCAGGCACCGGTATGGGGCCTGGTCCGGGCCGCGCAGACGGAGAACCCCGGCCGGTTCGTCCTGCTGGACCTGGACGGCGCCGGACGCACGGCACCGCCGCTGCCCGTCACCGAACCCGAGATCGCGGTACGCGACGGCAGGGTTCTGGTGCCCCGGCTGGTGAAGGCCGCCGGACCCACGGCCCCGACGGTCTGGAACCCCGACGGCACCGTCCTGATCACCGGCGGGACCGGCGGGCTCGGCGGCCACCTCGCCCGCCACCTGGTCGTCGAACACGGCGTCCGGCACCTGCTGCTGGCCGGACGCCGAGGCCCGGCGGCGCCGGGCGCCACCGCCCTGGCCGCCGAACTGACCGGGCTGGGCGCCGAGATCGAGGTGGCAGCCTGCGACACCGCCGACCGCGAAGCGCTGGCCGCCCTCCTGACCGCGATCCCGGCGGACCGGCCCCTCACCGCGGTGCTGCACCTGGCGGGCGTCCTGGACGACGGACTCGTCGGCTCGCTGACCCCGGCCCGGCTGGACGGCGTACTGCGCGCCAAGGCCGACGCCGCCTGGCACCTGCACGAACTGACGCGGGAGGCGGACCTGTCGGCGTTCGTGCTGTTCTCCTCGGTCAGCGGCCTGATGATGGGCGCCGGCCAGGGCAACTACGCCGCCGCCAACACCTTCCTGGACGCACTCGCCGTACACCGTCGCTCGCTCGGCCTGCCCGCGGCATCCCTCGCATGGGGGCTGTGGGACGAGAGCGCCGGGATGGGCGGGCGCCTCGGCGAGGCCGACCGCGGACGCGTCCGCGCCTCGGGAGTCCCGCCCCTGTCACCGGCCGAGGGGCTGGCGCTGTTCGACGACGCGCTGGCGGCCCGCGAGACACTGCCGGTGCCGATCCGGCTCGACACGGCGGCACTGCGGGCCGCCCGTGACGACCTGCCGGCGCTGCTGCGCGGCCTCGTACCTCCCGCGGCGGCGGGACACGCCCGTCCCGCCGCCGCGGGACCCTCCCTCGAACAGCGGCTCGCCGCTCTCGCGGGCGACGACGAGCGGCGGTCGCTGTTGCTCGACCTGGTCCGCGCCGAGGTCGCGGCCGTCCGGCACGACGATCCCTCCGCCATCGACCCCGGGGCCCCGTTCACGGCGCTCGGACTCGACTCGCTCGCCTCGATCGAACTCCGCAACCGGCTCGGTGCCGCGTCCGGGCTGCGGCTGTCCGCGACCCTCACCTTCGACCACCCCACCCCCGCCGCACTGGCGGGGTTCCTGCTGTCCGAACTGCTCCCCGAGGGGGCACGGCCCGCCCCGGACGAGGACTCGGTCCGGTCGGCACTCGCCACCATCCCGCTCGCCCGGCTGCGCGAGTCCGGGCTGCTGGACACCCTGCTGCGGCTCACGGAGACCGGCCCGCCGGAATCCGGGACCACCCCGCCGCCCCGGCCGGCGCCGGACCACCACGACGACCGGGCCGAGGAGATCAGGGGCATGGGCGTCGAGGACCTGCTCCGGGCCGCCCGCCGCACGACACCGACCTGAGCAACACGCCCCGCACGGAACACCCCGCACGGAACGACCTGGAGAGGGAGAGACCGGCAATGGCGGAAACGATGGACCGCACGGCCGACCCGGGGGTGCGCCACCCCACCGACGAGGATCTGCTGGCCCAGGTGCTGCGCCCCTACCGGGCGAAGAACTGCGAATACCTGAAGACGGCCGTGGTCGGCGTGGACGGCGGCCCCGACGGCCAGCACAGGGTCCGCGCCGCCTGCACCTTCCAGATCCCCGAGTCGTGCTACATCGACGACACCGGACACTTCAACTCGGTCGAGTTCAACATCTGTTACAACCAGATGTTCTATTACCTCATCGCGAAATCCGTCCGGGAGAGCGTGCTGGAACCCTTCGCGCGCTGGACGATGGACGACTTCTGGGCCCGCCAGCTCGGCGACATCCTCATCACCGACTTCCGCAGCACGTTCCGCCGGCAGATGGGCGCCCGGCTGTTCCACGGCGAGATCGAGATAGCCGACGTCGCCGAGTGGGACGGCAGCGACATCCGCGACGCCCTCGTGGTGATCCGCACCAAGTGCCGTTACTGGGACGACCTGGGCGGCGACAGCCACGGCGAGGTCACCGTCGCGATCCTCAATCCGCCGCAGAGCGGTCCCTGACCAGCACGCGGGAGATGCGATGAACGACCCGGCCGACCACGTCCCCTCCGCAGCCGGACCCTGGCCGCCCGCCGGGGCCGTCCCGGTGCGCACCGACGACCTGTACACCCTGCTCGCCGAACGCGGATACCAGTACGGTCCCGCGTTCCGCGGGCTGCGCGCGGCCTGGCGGCGGGGCGAGGAGGTCTTCGCCGACATCACGCTGGACGGCGCGACCGGCGCCGCCTCCTCCTACCTGCTGCACCCCGCCCTCTTCGACGGCGCCCTGCACGGAGCGCTGCTGCCGTCCGGGGACCGCCGGGACGCCCTGCTGCTGCCGTTCATCTGGCGCGGGGTGCGGATACGGAACTCCGGCGCCCGCGACGTCCGGCTGCGTCTGGCGCCGAACGGGGACGACGCGGTGTCGCTGACCCTCACCGACACCGAGGGGCGGGAGGTCGCCGCGGTCCGCTCGCTCGCGTTCCGCCCGGTCACCGCCGAGCAGCTCGACCACGAGGGCCAGGGCGGCACCCTCCTGCGCGTCACCTGGAACACCGTGCGGGTGCCGTCCGACGACACCGCGACGGCAGCCGACTGGGCCTTCCTCGGCACCGACCACCTCGGTGTGACCGGCGCCCTGAAGGCCGCCGGCCGGCAGCCCGGCAGCTACCCCTCGCTGCGCGACCTGGACGCCGGTCTGCGCGACGGCGACACCGTTCCACACGTCGTCGTGGTCTCCTGCACCGACGAGAGCGCCGAGGCGCGTGCCGCGACACAGCGGGCGCTCGTCCTGGTGCAGGAGTGGCTCGACGACGAACGGCTCGGCGACGCCCGCCTGGTCCTCGTCACCCGGGGTGCCGTCGCGGCGCGTACCGGGGAGGACGTGCCCGATCTCGCCGGGGCCGCCGTGTGGGGCCTGGTGCGCGCCGCCCAGTCCGAACACCCCGGCAGATTCCACCTGGTGGACGTGGACGACGTCGAGTCCTTCGGCGCCGCCCTGGTGTCCGGCGTGGAGGCCGGGGAGCCCCAGTTCGCCGTCCGCGACGGCGGCCTGTCGCGTCCGCGCCTGGCCCGCTGCCCGGCCGGGACCCCCGGTCGCCGCCCCGACACCGGGGGGACCGTCCTGGTCACCGGCGGGCTCGGCGCCCTGGGCGCCCTGGTGGCCCGTCACCTCGTACGCCGCCACGGTGTCCGCCGCCTCATGCTGCTCGGCCGCCGGGGCCCCGCCACCCCGGGGGCCGGCGACCTGGTGGCGGAACTGACGGAACTGGGAGCGGATGTACGGGTCGTGGCCTGCGACGCGGCCGACCGCGCGGCCCTGGAGCGCGTCCTGGCGAGCGTGCCCGACCGGCATCCGCTCACCACCGTCGTGCACGCCGCGGGCGCCGTCGACGACGGCACCGTCGCCGAACTCACCCCGCGCAAGGTCGAACGCGTACTGCGCCCCAAGATCAACGCGGCGCTGAACCTGCACGAGCTGACCCGCTGCGACCTGATCCTGTTCTCGTCGGTGTCCGGGCTGATCGGCAGCGCGGGACAGGCCGCCTACGCCGCCGCCAACACCTTCCTGGACGCCCTCGCGCACCGCCGCCGCGCCATCGGTCTCCCCGGTGTCTCGCTCGCCTGGGGCCTGTGGGCGGACGGCATGGGCGCGGAACTCGGCACCGCCGACCTCGCCCGGATGCGCCGCAACGGCCTCGCGCCCCTCACCGCCGCCCAGGGGCTGGCCCTGCTGGACGCGGCGGTCTCCCGGACGGAGCCCGCGCTCGCCCCCCTGCGGCTGGACGACGAGGCGCTGCGCCAAGGCGCCGGCTCCCTTCCCGAACTGCTCCGGGACCTGGCCGCCCCCGCGTCCGGCGGGACCCCGGCCGGGCGGCCCGCCGAGGCCGAGGCGCTGCGCGAGCGGCTCGCGGGACTGCCCGCGGCCGAACGCGATGCCGCCGTCCTGGAGTTCGTGCGCGCGGAGGTCGCCGCCGTCCTCGGCCACCAGGCCCCCGACGGGGTGGACCCCGGCCTGGAGTTCCGTGAGATCGGCCTGGACTCGCTCACCAACCTGGAACTGAACCGTCGGCTGGCGACCGCGACCGGACTGCGCCTGCCGGTCACCCTGTCCTTCGACCACCCGAGCCCCGCCGAACTGGCCGGGCATCTCGCGCGGCGGCTCGCCTGACGGGCCGTCCACCCGACGAAGGGACCGGACATGCACATAGTGATCGTCGGCGGCGGAGTGATCGGCCTCGCCACGGCGTGGCGGGCGCTCGCCCAGGGACTGGCCGTCACCGTCGTGGACCCCGAGCCCGCGAGCCGGGCGTCGTACGCGTCGGCGGGCATGCTCCCGCCCGCCAACGAACAGCTCTACGACGACGAACCCCTCCGGCGTCTGTACCTGGCCTCCCGCGACCGCTATCCCTCGTTCGTCGCCGAACTGGAGGAGGTGTCCGGCCGGTCCACCGGACACCGCCGCGACGGCGTCCTGGACGTCGCCCTCGACACGGTGGCCGTCGCGGACCTCGACCGCGCGCACCGTTTCCACAAGGCGCACGGCATCAGGACCGAGGCCCTCACCGCCGAGGAGTGCCGCGCGTACGAACCGCGGTTCGCCCCGTCGGTGCGCGGCGGTCTCCTCGCCCCCGACGACGGGGCGGTCGACCCCCGGCGGCTGACCGCGGCGCTGCTGGCCGCGATCGAGCGGCTCGGCGGCACGCTCGTCACCGACCGGGTCACCGATGTGCTGATCGAGGGCCGCGCCACCGGCGTACGGCTCGCCGGCGGCGGCACCGTGACCGGCGACCGTACCGTCCTCGCGGCCGGCTGCTGGACCCATCTGCTCGGCGGCCTGCCGCCCGGTGTCGTCCCGCAGATCCGGCCGGTCAAGGGCCAGATCCTGCGCCTGCGCTCCGACGGGCCGTTCCTCCACCGCACCACCCGGGGCCTGGTCGGCGGCTCCGCGGTGTACCTGGTGCCGCGCGCCGACGGCGAACTGGTCGTGGGCGCGACCTACGAGGAGCTCGGCTACGACACGACCGTCACCGCGGGCGGCCTCGCCGAACTGCTCGGCAAGGCCCGCGCGGTCCTGCCCGAGGTCACCGGTCTGGCGTTCGCCGAGGTGAGCGCCGCGCTGCGGCCCGGCTCGCCGGACGACCGTCCGCTGATCGGCGCCACGTCCGTCCCGGACCTGCTGCTGGCCACCGGGCACTTCCGCATCGGGGTGCAGCTGTGCGCGGTGACCGCGGACGCGCTCGCCGCGGTGCTGTCCGGCGGTGAACTCCCCGAGGCCGCCCGGCCGTTCTCACCCGTACGCGGGGACGGCGGCGGCGCCGGCTAGGGCGCCCGCGAGCGTCCCCTCCGCGTTGCGCGTCCACGCGGGTTCGTCCTGGCCGCGTGAGCGGACGACGACGGTTCGCCGGCCCGTCCCGTCCGCCGCGCCGACCAGCAGCTGCAGCAGGACCGCGCCGTCCTGGGCGAACGTGACCGGGGTGTGCAGCACCAGCTCCTCGATCTCGTCGCAGCCGGTCGCGCCCGCCGCGTGCATCGCCAGTTCCACCAGAGCCGTACCGGGCAGCAGCACCGTGCCGAGGATCGTGTGGTCGGCCAGCCACGGCTGGGCCGCGAGCGAGATCCGGCCGGTGAACAGGTGCCCGCCGTCGGGCAGTTCGGTCGCGGTCGACAGCAGTGTGTGCCCCGCGTCGTCGAGCCCGAGTCCGGCCGCGCTGCCCGCCGGGGCAGGGGCCCGCAGCCAGTACCGCTGCCGCTCGAACGGATAGGTCGGCAGCTCCACCATCCGTACGTCCCCGGCGGCGCCCCAGTTGACCCCGCTCGCGCGGGCCCGGGCGAGGGCGGCGGTGAGCGTATGGGCCTCGGAGCGGCCCGGGCGCAGCAGCGGGAGCAGGACCGGAACGGCAGCGTCGGCCGACCCGGGCCCGGCCGGCACGGTCCGCGCCAGGGCGGAGAGCACCCCGCTGGGCCCGAGCTCCAGACAGGTGCGTACGCCCTCGGCCCGCAGGGTCTGCACGCCCTGTCCGAACCGGACGGCCCCGCGGACGTGCCGGACCCAGTAGTCGGCTGTCGCGATCTCGGGTCCGGCGACCGCGCCGGTGAGGTTGGACACGACCGGGATCGCCGGCGGCCGGAACGTGAGCGTCTCGGCGATGCGCCGGAACTCCTCCAGCATCCCGTCCATGTGGGCGGAGTGGAAGGCATGACTGACCGTCAGCCGCTTCGTCCTGACGCCGTGTTCCTCCCAGTGGGCGGCGACGGCGAGGACCGCGTCCTCGTCGCCTGAGACGACGGTGGCCGTCGGCCCGTTCACCGCCGCTACCGATACGCCGTCCGGCAGCGAGGCGGCCACCTCGTCCTCACCGGCCTGGACCGAGACCATCGCGCCGCCCGCTGGTGCCTCCTGCATGAGGCGGGCCCGCGCCGCGACGAGGACGCAGGCGTCGGACAGCGTGAACACCCCGGCGAGATGGGCCGCGCTCACCTCGCCGAGCGAGTGGCCGAGCAGCCGGCTGGGTGTGACGTCCAGTGATTCCAGCAGTCGGAACAGGGCGACCTGGAGCGCGAACAGTCCCGGCTGGGTGTACTGCGTCCGGTGCAGGGCCGCCGCCTCGGGTGTGCCGGGCGCGGCGAACACCACGTTCCTGAGAGGACGTTCCAGATGGGGGTCGATGTGTGCGCAGACCTGGTCGAACGCCTCCGCGAACGCCGGGTACGTCTCGTACAGTTCACGGCCCATGCCCGGACGCTGGGAGCCCTGGCCGGTGAGCAGGAAGGCGGGTGTCCCGCCGCCCGCCGCCTCGCCCACGGACTCGTCGGCCGGCTCGGACGGGCGGCCGTCGGCCAGGGCCCGCAGCCCGGCGAGCAGTTCGTCGCGGCTCTCGCCGAACACCGTCGCCCGGTGGTCGAACGCGGCGCGGCCCGCGGCGAGCGTGTAGCCGATGTCGGCCGCGTCCAGACCGGGCCGCGCGCCGATGAAGCGATGGAGCCGTGCCGCATGGGCGCGCAGCGCCTCCTCGGACCTGGCCGACAGCGGCCACGGCAGCGGCGCCGTGCCCGTTCGAGATGTCTGCGGGCGTACCGGAGCCTGTTCGAGGACCACGTGCGCGTTGGTGCCCGAGATGCCGAACGAGGAGACCGCCGTCCTGCGCGCCCGCCCGGTCTCCGGCCACGGCGTCGCCCGGTCGAGCAGGGCGACCTTCCCCCGCGACCAGTCGACGTGCGGGGACGGCGTGCCGGCGTGCAGGGTGCGGGGGAGCAGGCCGTGCCGCATCGCCAGCACCATCTTGATGACGCCGCCCACCCCGGCGGCGGCCTGCGCGTGCCCGATGTTGGACTTCAGCGACCCCAGCCACAGCGGCCGTTCCCGGTCCTGCCCGTACGTCGCGATGAGGGCCTGCGCCTCGATCGGGTCGCCGAGCGCGGTGCCGGTGCCGTGCGCCTCGACCGCGTCCACGTCGGCGGCGTCCAGCCGGGCGGCGGCGAGCGCCTGCCGGATCACCCGCTGCTGGGCCGGACCGCTGGGCGCGGTCAGCCCGTTGCTCGCGCCGTCCTGGTTGACCGCGCTGCCGCGCAGCACCGCGAGCACCGGACGGCCGTTTCGTTCGGCGTCCGACAGCCGTTCCAGCAGCAGCAGTCCCGCGCCCTCGCTCCAGGCGGTGCCGTCCGCGGCGGCCGAGAAGGGCTTGCACCGGCCGTCGGGAGCCAGCCCGCGCTGCTGGCTGAACTCCACGAACATACCGGGGGAGGCCATCACGGCGACGCCGCCCGCGAGGGCCAGCGAGCACTCGCCCTGCCGCAGCGACTGCGCCGCCTGGTGCAGTGCGACGAGCGAGGACGAGCAGGCCGTGTCGATCGTCACCGCCGGCCCCTCAAGGCCCAGGGTGAAGGCGATGCGCCCGGAGGTCAGGCTCGGTGAGCCGCCGGTGAGCAGATAACCGCCGAGGCCCTCGGAGGAGTCCTGGAGCCGGGGCCCGTACTCCTGCGCCGTGGCGCCCACGAACACGCCGGTGCCGCTGCCGCGCAGGGTGCCCGGGTCGATCCCGGCCCGTTCCAGCGTCTCCCAGGCGACCTCCAGCAGCACCCGCTGCTGCGGGTCCATCGAGGTCGCCTCCCGGGGACTGATCCCGAAGAACGCCGCGTCGAACCCGTCGGCCCCGTCGAGGAAGCCGCCGCGCCGCACATAGGTCCGGCCGGGGGTGCCGGGTTCGGGGTCGTACAGGGCGTCGAGGTCCCAGTCGCGGTCGGCGGGGAAGTCGGAGCTGGCGTCGGTCCCCGCGGCCACCAGGTCCCACAGCTCGCCCGGGGAGCCGACGCCGCCGGGGTAGCGGCAGCCCATCGCCACGATCGCGATCGGGTCGCCGTCCGCCGTCGCCGCCAAGGGCAGGCTGCCGGAGCTCTCGCCCGTTCCCCGCTGCTCCGTGAGGTGGACGGCGAGCCCGGCGGGTGTGGGGTGGTCGTAGACGATGGTGGCGGGGACCGGGAGACCGGTCGCGGCGGCGAGCCGTTCGCTCAGCTCGACCGCCAGCATCGAGTCGACGCCGAGGTCCTTGAACGTCTTCCCGGCGTCGACCGCCTCCGCGTCGGCGTGCCCGAGGACGGCGGCCGCGTGGGCCCGGACCAGGTCCAGCAGATCCCCCCGCCGTTCCTCGGCCGGCGGCTCGGCGGGCGCGGGCCGCTCCCGCGACGGCCAGTGCCGTTCCCGTTGGAAGGCGTAGGTGGGAAGGGGCACCCGCCGGGGGCTGTGCGCGGCGAACACCTCTGGCCAGGACACCGTTTGGCCGCGCACATGCAGTGCGGCGACAGCTTCGAGGAGCGAGGCCCGCATCGACTCGCCGGGCCGCGGCGCAGGGACGACGGTCGCGGGGGCGTCACCGTCCAGCAGTGTCCGCCGGTCGTCCGCGCCGCACCCGGGCCGCGGGCTCACCTCAAGGAACGTGCGGTACCCGGTCCTGGCCAGCGCACGGAGCGCGTCGTCGGTCCGCGAGGACGATCCGGGGCCGCACGACCAGTGGGCGGTGCCGAGAGCGGCCGTGTCCAGGACGCCGCCGGTGACGGACGAGTGGAACGCGATCGTGGACGGCCGGGGCGTGACCGGGCCGGGAGCCGTGCCGTGCGCGTGGGCCGTGACGATCCGGGCGGCGTCCTCGACGGTCAGCACCCCGGCGACATACGCGGCGGCGACCTCCCCCTCGGCGTCGCCCACGACGGCCCGAGGGCGAATCCCCAGGGACTCCCACAGCCGGGCGAGCGCGACGGCGACCGCGAACCGGACCGGCCCGGCGACATCGTCGCGGTCCGGCCGCGGCGCCCCCCGGGCCCCGTCCAGGACGTCCGTCAGGGACCAGCCGGTGCGGGTGTCGAGCGCGGTGGCACAGACGTCGACCGCCGAGCGGAACGCCGCTGACAGGGACATGAGTTCGCGCACGGTTCCGGTCTCCACCGGACTGCCGCCCGGGAAGACCAGCACGACATCGCCGGGACCACCGGCCGTCGCCCTGAACACACCAGGCGCGTCACGGCCGGTGGCGACGGCGTCCAGACCGTCCAGGAGTGCTTCCGTGCCGGTGCCGAGGACGGCCGCGCGGTGCTCGAAGTGCGTGCGGCCGGTGGCCAGCGACCAGCCGACATCGCCGGGGGACCACGACCCGCCCGCCAACTGCTCCCTGAGCCGCGCGGCCTGCGCGCGCAGGGCACCGGCCGTCCGGCCGGACAGGGGCCACAGGACGGGACGGGTGTCGGGCTCGGCCCGCACGGCGTCCGCCGGCGCGTGCGGGGCGGCACCCAGCACGACATGACAGTTCGTCCCGCCTATCCCGAACGAACTCACCCCGGCCAGCAGCGGCTCGCCGGGCCGCGGCCACGGACCGCGCTCGCGCCGCACGCGCAGCCCCAGCCGGTCCAGATCGATCCCGGGAGAGGGCGTCTCGAAGTTGAGGCTGGCGGGGATCTCCTCGTGCGCCACACTCAGCACCGCCTTGAGCAGGCCGACGATGCCCGCCGCCCCCTCCAGGTGGCCCACGTTCGTCTTGGCCGACCCGACGTGCACCGGCGCCCGGGACGCGGCGTCGCCGAGCGCGCCCGCGATGCCCGCCGCTTCCAGCGGATCACCCACCCGGGTGCCGGTGCCGTGCAGTTCGACGTACTGGAGCGCCTCGGGGGCCACGCCCGCCCGACGGCAGGCCAGCCGGATCACCTCGGACTGGGCGGCGGGACTCGGCACGGTCAGCCCGTCGGTGGCGCCGTCGTTGTTGACGGCGCTGCCCCGGATCACCGCGTACACACGGTCGCCGTCGGCCAGCGCCCGCGCCAGCGGCTTGAGCAGGACAGCTCCGCCCCCCTCGCCCCGCACATAGCCGTTGGCCCGCGCGTCGAAGGTGAAGCAGCGGCCGTCGGGGGACAGCCCGCCGAACCCGGCGACCGCGGCGGCGCTCCCGGGGACGAGGTTGAGGTTCACCCCGCCGGCGAGCGCGCACTCCGCCTGGCCGCTGCGCAGAGCCTCGGCCGCCAGATGCACTGCGACCAGCGCGGACGCCTGCGCGGCGTCCACCGTCATGCTCGGACCGCGCAGCCCCAGCGTGTAGGACACGCGGTTGGCGATGATGCCGCGCTGGACACCGGTGAGGGTGTGCCGGGTGACGTCGAGGGGATCCTGGACGAGGCCGGCGAAGTCGCCCGCCATCGCACCGACGAACACCGCCGTACGGCTCTCCCGCAACTCCGCCGGTACGATCCCGGCGTCCTCCAGCGCCTCCCAGGCCAGCTCCAGCATGAGCCGCTGCTGGGGGTCGGTCGTCGTGGCCTCGCGCGGCGAGATCCCGAAGAAGCCGGCGTCGAACCCGTCGATGTCGTCGAGGAAACCGCCGTGACGCAGGCCGGGCCGGTCCAGCCCCGGGGCGGCGGGGTCCCAGCGGCCGTCCGGGACCTCGGTGATCGCGCTCGCGCCGTCCCGCAACAGCGTCCAGAACGCGGCCGGTGAAGGCGCCCCGGGGAGCCTGCACGCCAGGCCGACGATCGCGATCGGCCCGCCCTCCTCGGCGGTCATGACGCCGCGGGACCCGAGCCGTGCGCGCGCAGCACCGACTCCAGCCGGTCCAGGGTCGTGGCGGGATCGGAACTGAGGTAGAAGTGGCCGCCCTCGAAGACCTCCAGATCGAACGGCCCGGTGGTGTGCTCCCGCCACGCCAGCGCCTCGTCCATCGTCACCTGCGGATCCCGGTCGCCGGTGAACACGGTGACCGGGCAGCCGAGCGCGGGACCGGGCACGTACGTGTAGGTCTCGACGGCGCGGTAGTCGGCGCGCAGCGCCGGCAGGAACATCCGCAGCAACTCCTCGTCGTCCAGCAGGGAGTTGTCGGTGCCGTTCAGCAGTTTCAGTTCGGCGATCACGCCCTCGTCGGAGCGCAGATGGACCGACTCCTCCCGGTGACGCGAGGGCGCCCGCCGTCCCGACACCACCAGTGCGGCGGGCGGGACACCGCCCTCGCGCTCCATCCGCCGGGCCACCTCGAACGCGACGACGGCTCCCATGCTGTGCCCGAACAGGACGGGCCGCTCCGTGAGCACGGGCCGCAGCGCCGCGAAACTCAGGTCCGCCAGGGTCCCGATGTCGGTGAAAGGTTTTTCCGAACGGCGTTCCTGGCGTCCCGGATACTGCACGGCGAGCACATCCACCCGCGGATGCAGTGTCCGGGCCACGGGGAAATAGAAGCTCGCCGCGCCACCGGCGTGCGGAAAACACACCAGACGGGCTCCGGCGTCCGGGGCCGGCCGGAAGCGCCGGACCCATGCGTTGGTGTCGACGAGCGAGTGCGTCATGGCGTTCATCTCTCCTGCGGGCTGAGGAGCGGGCATTCGATCATGATGCCGTCACCGGGAATTCAACCCAACCCCTAACCTCCCCTAAGAAAGCCGGGAGTTCTTGAACCGGCATCGAAGGCTGGGAGACCTTGAAGCCGTCCGGATCTTTTCCTGGCCGCATTCGGCCTCGGTAACCGGCGAGGAGAAACTGTATGACCATGGTCGCGGGGGAAGCGGCGGACGTGAAGGGCACGACGGACGTTCCCGGCCCGGCCGCCGGGGCGGACGAGGAGCCGCCCGACATGCGCTCGGGCGTCGCCGAGCTGCTCCAGGTCCGGGCACGGGCCGAGCAGGGTCCTTCGCCCCGTGCGACCGAACAGCAGCACGCCCGGGGCAAACTGACGGTCCGTGAGCGGCTGGACCTGCTCTTCGACCCGGGCACCTTCCGTGAGATCGAGCAGTTGCGCAGGCACCGCGCCACCGGGTTCGGCCTCCAGGACCGGCGCCCGTCGACCGATGGTGTGGTCACCGGCTGGGGCGAGGTGGCCGGCCGGACCGTGTTCGTCTACGCCCATGACTTCCGCATCTTCGGCGGCTCCCTCGGCGAGGCCCACGCGGAGAAGATCCACAAGGTGATGGACCTGGCCGAGGCGGCGGGCGCACCCCTGGTCAGCCTGAACGACGGCGCCGGCGCCCGCATCCAGGAGGGCGTCACCGCGCTCGCCGGCTACGGCGGGATCTTCCGCCGGATCGTCCGCGCGTCGGGCGTCATCCCGCAGATCAGCGTGATCCTCGGGCCGTGCGCCGGAGGCGCCACCTACGCCCCGGCGCTCACCGACTTCGTGTTCATGGTCCGCGACACCTCACAGATGTACATCACAGGACCGGACGTGGTGAAGGCGGTCACGGGCGAGGACGTCACCCACGAGCAACTCGGCGGCGCACAGGTGCACGGTTCGGTCTCCGGAGCCGCCACCCATGTCTGCGACAGCGAGAGGGAATGCCTCGAAGAGGTCCGGTATCTGCTTTCCCTGCTCCCGTCCAACAACCGCGAGCTGCCGCCGGTCGTTGTCGCGGACGACCCGCCGGAACGGCGTTCCGAAGCGCTCCTCGACATCGTTCCACCGGACCCGAAAAGGTCGTACGACATGCGTGCCGTGATCGAGGAGATCGTCGATCACGGTGAATTCTTCGAGATGCATTCCCGCTGGGCCACCAACATCATCTGCGCATTCGCGCGCTTCGAGGGGCATGTCGTCGGAATAGTCGGGAACCAGCCCGCGGCCATGGCCGGAGTACTCGACATCCACGCCTCGGAAAAAGCGGCGCGATTCGTGCAGACCTGCGACGCCTTCAGTATTCCGCTGGTGACCCTGGTCGACGTCCCCGGCTTCCTCCCGGGCACGGACCAGGAACACGACGGCATCATCCGGCACGGCGCGAAACTGCTCTACGCGTACTGCAACGCGACCGTCCCGCGCATCCAGGTGATCCTGCGCAAGGCCTACGGCGGCGCCTACATCGTGATGGACTCACGGTCCATCGGCGCCGACCTGTCGTTCGCCTGGCCGACCAACGAGATCGCCGTGATGGGCGCCGAGGGCGCGGCGAACGTGGTGTTCCGGCGTGAGATCGCGGCCGCCCCCGACCCCGAGGCGGTCCGGGCCCAGCGGATCAAGGAGTACCGGCAGGAGCTCATGCACCCCTACTACGCGGCGCAGCGCGGGCTCGTCGACGACGTGATCGACCCCGCCGAAACCCGCGCCGTCCTGGTGGACGCGCTGGCGATGCTGCGCTCCAAGGACGCGCGGCTCCCCTCCCGCAAACACGGCAACCTTCCGATGTGACGGCGGAGAAGACCATGGACACACCCGACATCCCCCTGCTGACGTTCGTCCGCGGAGCGCCCACCGACGAGGAGGTGGCGGCCGTGCTCGCCGTGGTGCACGGCCGCGCCGACCGCACCGGGCCCGAGGAGCCGACCCGCACGGCCGGGAGCCCCCGCTGGGCGCAGACGCGGGTCTACCGGACACCCCGGGCCTGGACCTCGCGCTGACCTCCGCCGGACGCCGACCTCCGCCAAACGTCCGGACGGCGGGCGGCGAACGTTCAACTCCCCGCCACCGCCCGGCTGTGGCGGGTGAGGAGCGTACGGGCTGCCGACCGGTGCCGTCCGGTCCTGTCCTACGGAGTGTCCATGACTGCGGCAGAACCCCAGAACCCCCTGCACAGACGCGCGCTGCTGCGCGTCGCGGCAGCCCTGCCCGTGGCCGGCGCCGGTGTCGCCGCCTTCGAGGCGTCCGCGCAGGCCGCCCCCGGCCCGGCCCCCGCCGGCGCCACCGCCTCCGCCCACACCTCCACCGCCCACGGCGGCCCTTTCGACCCCGTGAGCCCGCGGTTCGTGCTGGCCGTCCTGCCCGACACGCAGTACCTCTTCGACGCCGACAGCGCCGACCCCGCCCCGCTGCGGGAGGCCTTCCGTCATCTGGTCGCCGAGCGCGGCGAGGCGAACATCGCCTTCATGACGCACCTCGGCGATGTCACCGAGCACGGCACCGAGGACGAGATCGAACGCGCCGCCGACACCTTCCGGACCATCCACGGCAAGGTGCCCTACAGCGTCCTGGCGGGCAACCACGACATCGACTCCGGCGACGACCAGCGCGGCGACTCCGCGTACCTCGCCGCCTTCGGGCCCGCCCGCTACAAGTCCATGCCGACCTACCGCGGCGCCTCGCCCGACGGCTACAACACGTACCACGTGCTCAAGGCCGCGGACCGGTCCTGGCTCGTCCTCGCCCTCGACTGGCGGATCTCGGACAAGGGACTGACCTGGGCGCAGGGCGTCCTCGACGCGCACCCCACGCTGCCCGCCGTCCTCACCACCCATGACATCGCCTGGGCCGACGACGACGGCAAGGCGCAGCTGTCGGACAACGGCGAGCGCCTGTGGGACGGCCTCGTCCGCGGCAACGACCAGATCTTCCTGGCGCTGGGCGGCCACTACTGGCCGCCGGGCCGCACGGTCCTGCGCAACGACTCCGACAACGATGTCCACGTCCACATCACCAACTACCAGGACCGCTACTACGGCGGCGCCGGCATGATCCGTACGTACGGCTTCGACCTGGCCCGCGGGGTCGTCGACGTCGAGACCTTCTCACCGTGGCTCCTCGCCAGGGACCCGGAGAAGCGGTCGCCGCTGGAAGCCGAGACCATCGAACTGACCGGTGACGCCGACCGGTTCAGCCTGGACATCGACTTCGACGAACGGTTCAAGGGCTTCGCCCCGGTCGCCGTGCCGAAGCCGCGGCCCGCCTCCGCGGTGATGCCGCGCGGCACGGTCGCGTACTGGCGCTTCGACGCCGCCGGGACCTCGGCGGGCGGCACCGCGGGCAAGCCCGTCGCGAACGGCGCCGTCGTGCGCGACCTCACCGGCAACGGCAACGACCTGACCGTGAGCCGGCTGGCCGCCGGCGGCTCCGACGCGCTCACCTGGTCCGCCGACCACCACCCCGGCCAGCCCGCGCACGCCAGCCTCCGCTTCGACGGCGGCAAGAGCCCGGACCGCGGCGCGATCCTGACGACCGCCGCCCGGGCCGCCCTGAACAGCGAGAAGTTCCTGCGCGGCTACACCATCGAGACCTTCGTCAGGCTGCCCGAGCCCTTCGAGGGCGACCACTCCTGGATGGGCATCCTCAGCTGGGAGGGCCGCAACGGCGACGCGGGCAAGACCACGGGCTGGTCCCCGCTGGAACCGACCTGCAGCCTCAACCTGTCACCCGAGCGGTTCCTCCAGTTCGTGGTCTATCCGCAGCGCCAGGACGCCGACCCCACGTCGTGGAGCCACGCGGTGCCGGTGGGCCGCTGGATACACATCGCCCTCGTCAACGACGGCCGCCGCACGGTGATGTACGTGGACGGCTCGAAGATCGCCCGCAATCCTTCGCAGCCGTCCACCGGCATCGCCACCCTCGGCAAGCCCTTCGTCCTCGGAGCCACCCAGTTCGACGAGAGCTTCGGGCAGGGCTTCTACGGCTGGATGGGCGACACGCGCATCGTGAACAGGGCGCTGTCAGCGCACGAGTTCCTCACGCCGTACGCCTGACCGGCCTTCCCACGCTACGAGTTGAACGCCTCCGCCGTCAGGAGCGGCCGGTGCGAGGCGGCGAGGGCCCGGGCGGGCCACGACAGTGTGACCGTCCGGGACTCGCCGGGCAGCAGCCACAGGTAGTTGTCGCTGTAGAGGGTCGGCAGGACGCGATGCCCCGTCCTCCCGTCCAGCAGCGACAGCCGGACCATGGCGGCGACGGCCGACCCCTGATCGCGTACGGTGGCGGTCAGTTCGTGCCGGGCTCCGGACCGGGACACGCGGGTGACCTTCGTGGACACCTTGGCGCGCGGCGCCCGGGTCAGGGCCCGCATGGCGGCCGGGGTGCGGTAGCGCCAGTAGGTGTTCCGCGACAGCTCACGGCCGTCGCCGTCCTCCAACGTCAGCCGCAGCAGGTGGAGTTCGGGCAGGTCGTCGCTCCAGCCGACGGTGAACGCCTTGCCGGTCGCGGCCGGTGCCACGTCCAGCCGGGCGCTCCTGCCCCTGCCGAGCTGCCTGCCCGACAGATCGAGCAGCCGCGCCGAGACGACGGCCCCCCGCAGCTCCTTGCGCGTGTGGTTGACCGCGATGACCTGCCCCTTCGGGTCGGCCTGGACATGCAGCGGCTCGCAGGCCGAACGCGCCCCGAAGTAAGTGCCGTTGACGTCGAAGTCGTAGTCGTAGGTCTGCCAGACGGTGCTGTGCCACGCCGGATGCGACATCCACAGCATCAAGCCGCCGGCGTTGTCCCACAGGTTCGCGTTCCACGCCTCGAACATGGCGCGGGTGTTCTCGTAGTTGACGAACTGGGCCTTGCGGGCGAAGTCGTCCAGGTCCGTGGCCGTCCCGAGCCGGGCCTCGACGGCGGCCTTGTAGTTCTGCGGCGCCTGATTCCCGCGCTCGCTCCAGTCGTGGTGGTACCAGGCGCCGCGTATCGGCCACTCGGGCTCGTCGCCCGTCAGGTTCCGCATGCTGGCGGCGGTGGAGACGACGGGCATGCCGATCTCGGTGTGGAAACCGAAGTCCTTGCTGCCGTACGTGGCCGGGTCGAAGTACTTGTCCGGCTCGACCCAGCCGTAGGGGCCGCCGCCGGTGACGATCCCGCCGGCCGAGTTGTTCTGGTAGAGCAGGCCGGGCGCCTGCTCCTCCACGGCGGCGCGCATGCCCCGGTCGACGGCGGCGGGCGGGTTGCCCTCGTTGGCCCCGCACCAGACGACCACGCTCGGATGGATCCGGTAGCGCAGCACGGTGTCCCGCGCGATCGAGTCGAAGGCCTCGTGGTCCGGCGGGTCCATGCCCCAGGCGTTCGGGAAGTCGTTCCACACCAGGATGCCGTGCTCGTCGCAGGCGGCGAAGAACTCCTCCCGGTCGCAGGTGCCGACCCAGTTGCGGATCATCGTGAAGTTCATGTCGCGGTGCATCCGCACCGCCGCGTCCATCCGCTCCGGCGGCATCCGGCGCAGCAGTTCGTCCCAGCCCCAGTTGCCGCCCCGGGCCAGCACCCGGACGCCGTTCACACTGATCTTCAGCGGATCGGGGGTGTTGGACACGGACTTCACATCGGTCCAGGTGTCCCCGTCGTCGGACACCTGGACGACGTACGTCTTCGGGTAGGCGGACTCCCACACGATCGCCACCCGGTCGAACCGCTTCGCGGAACCGAGGTCGACCTGGATCCACTGCTGGTCCTCGTACGCCGACGACCAGCGCGTTCCCGGGTCGCCGTCGGTGGCGTTCGCGGCCGGGTGGTCGGACTCCTCGGTGGACGCGGTCGCCGTCCGCCGCAGGGCGAGATCGGTGCCGGGCTCGGCGCTGTCGATGACGCCCAGCGACCACAGGGAGTTGCCCCAGCTCGTGTTGCGCACCCCGCAGGCGATCCGGACATGGCGGGCGGTGCGCGGCGCGAAGTCCTCGACCCGGAGACTGGCGTCGCCGTTGTTGAAGGGCAGGGGGATCGCGCCGTTGTCCACCGACGTGACATCGATCCAGGTGTCGTCGTCGGAGGAGACCTGGACGACGAAGGTCTTCGCGTACGCCTGCTCCCACGTCAGGTCGACCCGGTCGAACGACTGCGGCGAGCCCAGGTCGACGCGGATCCACTGGTCGTCCTCGTAGGCCGACGACCAGCGGGTGCCCGGATCGCCGTCGGTCGCGTTGGCCGGACCACGGTCGCCGCCGTCCTCGCTCGACGCCTCGGCCGGTGCGTGCAGCGCGAGGTCGGTCGAGCCCCGCTCACTGTCGAACACGGACAGCGCCCACAACGAACTGCCCCAACCGGTCGCGCGCGTAAGGCACTTCACGCGTACGTATCTGGCCTCGCGCCGGTCGAAGGCCACGGACTGGGTGTACGCGTCGCCGGTGGACGTGAACGGCAGCGGCACCTCGAACTCGTAACCGAATCGGCGGATTCCGAAGCGGATGGTGCGGCGGTCGCTCTTGGTGCCGTCGACCGACGCGGTGAGGGTCAGCTCGTGTAGGGCGGGGTCCCCGAGCCCGTTCGGCCACCACAGCTTTGGGTCCCGCACCCGCAGCCGGCCGTAGGCGTCCGGGGTGAACGTGACGTCGACGCTCCTGCCCGCCGGGACGGTGACGACCTTGCTGATCCGTACGTCGTCGAAGGACGCGGAGACCGTCGTGCGGTGGTCGGCGGTGTCGGCGTTGCGGACCGGGACGACGATCGTCAGCTCGGCCACCGACAGGTCCGGCAGCTTCGGCAGCACGGTGTCCACCCGGGGGTCGCCGATCACGACCTGGCCGGTGGATCTCAGCCGGACGTGGTTCCAGATGCCCGCGGCCCGGTCGCGTACCGCGGGCATCCAGTCCCAGCCCGAAGCGGCCAAGTAGGTGGGCGAGTTGAGGTTCATCTGGTTGGCGCCCGCGTCCACCCAGGCCTCATCCGCGGGGCCCTTGTCGCCGGGGCTGCCGGGCACCGGCATCGGCGTGATCCGCACCGCGAGCCCGTTGGCCCCGCCGCCCGCGGCGAGCAGTTCGGTCACGTCGTGGGCCGAGCGGGCGAAGGGGTAGGTCAGCTCGCCCACGCGGTGGCCGTTGAACCAGATGTCGGCCGTGTGGTTGACGCCGTCGAACTCCAGCCAGATCCGGCGGCCGGGTCCGGTGCGCAGGCCGCGCGGCAGCTCGAAGTCCCGCTTGTACCACCACGAGTGCCGGGACAGGGCTTCGGGGATGTGCAGGTTGTTGAGCCCTGCCACGGGATCGGGCAGCTTGCCCTGGTCCACGAGTGAGGCCAGTACCGTGCCGGGCACGGTGGCGGGCAGCCAGCGGCTGGTGTCGACGGACGTCTTCGACAGCTCCTTGCCGTCCCCGCCCTTCCCGCCGCCTTCCTCGCCCTTCCCGCTGTCGCCCTCGCCGTCCGCCCAGTCGTCGAGGGTGAGCCGCCAGCCCGACTCCACCGGCACGGTGCCGTCGCCGGCCACGGTCAGCTTCGGCGCGGGCCCGGTGCGGGTGCCCCAGTCGGTCCAGCCGGTGGCCGGCGGCCGGTGCCCCTCGGCACTGCCGTGCACCTCGAAGCCGTTCAGGCCGAGGGGAAGAGGGCTGGAGCGCCTGCGCGAGGTCATCCGCACCCAGCGCGCCGGAACCGCGCGGGGGAGCTCGATGTCCACCACACCGCCGGTGCCCGCCGTCGTGCGGTACACGCTGGTCCAGGACGTGTGATCGGTCGACGTCTCGACGACGAAGTCGACCGCATGACTCGACTGGATCTCCTCGCCCGTGGTGCCACTGGCCGGATTTCCCGTGGTGGGAGGCGTGAACACCGGGTCGTTCGCGTCGCCCTCGAAGGTGAGCCGGATCCGGGTGACCTCGCAGCGGGCCTGCAGATCGACCGAGATCCACTGCGGGTCGCCCGCCCCGGCCCGCCAGCCGCTGCCCCGGACGCCCTGCGAGGTGAGCCGGTCCACCACGAAGGAGCCCGGCGTGGCCGCGTAGGCCGTGGAGGAGACGGTGACCGGGCGGTGCAGGGCGAGTTCGGCGGGCGGCGCGGACCCGGCAGCCCCCTTGCCGCCCGCGGCGGCAGCCGGCAGGGGAGCCAGGGCGCCCAGGCCGAACCCTGCCAGCAGGGTGGATCCCGTGGTGACGACGGATCGCCGCGAGAGCTGACGCGGCGAACTCGACTGATCTGTCATGAGCGTGATGTCCCATCGGAAGACAGCGGCGCGGGCCGGACCCGACACGGCGCGCGAGAGGCACTGACAACGTTGCCAAAGGCTGGGACCCGAGGGTTCCGCTGTCAACCCCTGCGACAGACCCGATCCCTCTTTCTATTAAATTAGGAATTAATATTGACAGGGTTTCCGGCCGCGGGCCACAGTCTTCGCCGTGACGCCGACGGCTCCGCCGCCACCGCGCGGCCCACGTCACGCCCTCGTGCTTCCCAGCGCTTTCGTGCTTCCCAACCATCGGGAGAGGCAAGTGATTTCACACCCGCAGGTCCGCACACCCGCGGCTCGGAGACTGACCCGCCGCGCCACCACGGCCGCGATCGCCACGGTCCTGGCGGTGACCGCGGCCCCCGCGGCCACGGCCGGCACCGGCAGGGCCGGGGCCGGGACCGGCCTCGACCAGGGCGCGCCCGAGTACTACGACAGCGGCCTCGCGCCCACGCCCTACATGGGCTGGAACACCTACTACGGCCTGGGCGCACCCACCGAGAGCGAAGTGCGCTCCGTCGCCGACAAGCTGGTCAGCAGCGGTCTGCGCGACAGCGGCTACGACGTCGTGTGGCTCGACGGCGGCTGGCAGGCCGACAACCCGCGCGACGCGCAGGGGAACCTGGTCGCCCACCCGGACCGCTTCCCCTCCGGCATCCCGGCGCTGGTCTCGTACCTGCACAAGCGGGGTCTGAAAGCGGGCATCTACACCGACGCGGGCGCCTACGACGGCGGCAAGAGCTGCGGACTCGGCAGCAGGGGGCATTACGAGGAGGACGCACGGCAGTTCGCCGGCTGGAAGATCGACGCGGTCAAGGTCGACTTCCTGTGCGGGATCGGGGCGAAGCTCGATCCGGGCCCGGCGTTCAAGGAGTTCAGCGACGCGGTCGCCAAGTCGGGCCGCAGGATGCTGCTCAACCTCTGCAACCCGCTCACCGACGACTGGGGCGTACCGCACACACCCGAGCAGGACGCACACAACTCGTACGCCTACGCTCCGACGATCGCCGACTCGTGGCGCACGGGTACGGACATCGCGTGGGGCACCCCGAGCCCCGGCCAGTGGCCCAACGTGCTGCGCAACATGGACGCCAACGCCTGGCACCCCGAGGCGCAGGGGCCAGGCCACTACAACGACCCCGACTACCTCATCCCCACGCGGCGCATGAGCGACGGCTCGCTGGAGCTGACGGAGGAGGAGTCGACCACGCAGTTCGTGATGTGGGCCGAGATGGCCTCGCCGCTCGTCCTGGGCTCCGATCCGCGTACGTTGTCGCCCTCGATGCTGAAGACGCTGCGCAACCCGGAGATCGTCGCCGTCGACCAGGACCCGCTGGCCGTCCAGGGCGTGCGGGTGGCCAGCGACTCCGTGGGTGACGTCTACAGCAAGGTCCTCCAGGGCGAGGGCCGTCGCGCGGTCGTGCTGCTCAACCGCTCCGACGAGCCCGCCGAGCGCACGGTCCGCTTCTCCGACGTCGGGCTCGGCGGGGCGGTGGACGTCCGCGACCTGCGGGCCCGTGCGGACCGGGGCGCCCACAGCGGCACGTACACGGTCGAAGTCCCCGCGCACGGCACCGCGTTCCTGAAGCTGACCGGCGCCGACGACCTGCCCGGAACGAGCCTCGGCCAGAAGGCCTCGGCGAGCCCGGCCGTGGTGCGCGACGGCGACACGCTCACCACGTTCCTGCGCGGACCGCACGGCTCGCTCGTCCAGCACACCACCACCTCCGACGGCGACGGACGGGGCCGGACCCGCGACCTCGGCGGTCCCACGGGAGGCCGGATCCTGGGACAGCCCGCCGCGTACGCCTCGGCCGGCGGCCGGATCGACGTCTTCGTACGCGGTACCGACTCCCGCGTCCACCGGCGGATCTTCGCCGACGGGCGCTGGGGCGCGTGGCAGAGCCTGGGCGGCCGGGTGACCGACGCGCCGACGGTGGCGTTCACCGACCCCGGCCACTGGACGCTGGCCGCCCGCGGCACGGACGGGGAGGTCGTACAGCGCGGCCCGTCGACCGGCTGGACCTCGCTCGGCGCACCCGGCGACCGGCCGACGTACGGGCGGCCGTCGGCCGTCGTCGACTCGGGCGGGCAGCTCCACGTGGCCGTGCGCACCGCCGCCGACGACGTGTGGACGCGCACCCGGACGGCGGCGGGGGAGTGGACGCCGTGGACCTCGCTCGGCGGAACCGTCAGCGGCAGCCCGACCCTCGTCACGGCCGGGAACAGCGTCGTGCTGTACGCGCGCGCCGCCGACTACACGCTCTGGCAGCGGCGTCACGAGGACGGGGCCTGGCAGGGCTGGACGAAGCGGGACGAGTTCCCGAGCGCCGCGTTCGAGGGCTCGCTGGGAGCGGTGGCCGGTCCGGCCGGCTCCGACGGCACGGTCACGGTGCACGCGGTGTACCGGGGCGTCGACGGTCGCGTCCACCTGACGTCGTTCACCCAGTCCAAATAAATTAGTAATTATTCTTGACGTGGCGTGAGCGTCACGCAAATCTGGATCAGCGCGGATCCACAGGGAGCCTCCATGACGAACCACCAGACCAGCAGACGCCGGTTCCTCGCCGGTGCCGGCGCCGCCGGGACGGCTGCGCTGCTCAGCGGCTGTGTCACCTCCACCTCCTCCGGCAAGAGCTCGTCCGAGGGCTCGGTGACCCTCCAGTCCAACCTCTCCGCCCCACAGGCGAAGGCCGCGATGCAGGACGTCGTCGCCGCGTACGCCAAGAAGGGGTCGGGGAAAGCCAGCCTCAACACCGTCGCCGCCGAGACCTTCCGCACCCAGCTGCCGACCTACCTCACCTCCGCCAACCCGCCGGACGTCTACACCTGGTACCCCGGGTCGGTGGCGGACGCGTACGCCAAGAAGGACCTGCTGCTCGACCTCGGCGAGGTCTGGTCCTCGCCCGACCTCAAGGGCTACTCCAAGGCCCTGAACAGCCTGTGCACCTCGGCCGCGGGCAAGAAGGTCTTCGTGCCGACCACCTACTACTGGTGGGGCATGTTCTACCGCAAGTCGAACTTCGCCAAGTGGGGCGTGAGCGAGCCCAAGAGCTGGGACGACTTCCTCGACCTGTGCGACAAGCTCAAGAGCAAGGGCATCGACCCCATAGGCCTGGGCGCGGGCGGCAACACGGCCTGGGTCGCCTCGGCCTGGTTCGACTACCTCGACATCCGCATCAACGGCGCCGACTACCACCGTGAACTCCTCGCCGGGAAACACCGGTTCGACGACCCCGAGGTCCGCAAGGTCTTCGACCGCTGGCAGGAACTGCTGCCCTACTTCGACCCGAACGGCACCGCGGTCGCCTTCCAGGACGCCACGACCTCCCTGCTGAGCGGCCGCAGCGGCATGATGCTCATCGGCACCTTCTTCGCGGACGCCGCACCCAAGGACGCCCTCGACGACATCGACTTCTTCCGCTTCCCCGTCATCGACCCGAAGGTCCCGCTCGCCGAGGAAGCGCCCACGGACGGCTACTTCGCCAGCGCCCGCACCGGCCGCCACGACCAGGTCGTCGACCTGATGCGCTACCTGGCCACCGCCGAGGCCCAGGAGATCTACATCAAGGGCTCGTCCGGCACGGTCCTGCCGTGCAACCCCGACGCCAAGGACGCGGGCACCGCCCTGGTGAAGAAGGGCCGGGCGCACATCGAACAGGCCGCCGAGATCACCCAGTTCTTCAACCGGGACTCCAGCGACGCCCTCCAGCCCACCGCCGACAACGCGCTGACCAAGTTCATCGCCAAACCGAAGCAGATCGGCTCCATCCTCACCGACTGGCAGCGCGACGCCGCGAAGATCTGGAACGCCTGACATGCCCGACACGGCCGTCCTGACCGCCCCCGACCGCGAGGCGCCCGCCCCACCGCCGCCCCGGGGCAGACGGAACCGGGGCCCGCGCCGCACACCCCCGCTGGTCCTCGCGTTCGTCCTCGTCCCGCTGCTCGCCGAGGCGCTGTGGGTGTTCTGGCCGGCGCTCCAGGGCTTCTACCTCGCCCTCACCAGCTGGGACGGCGTCTCCGCACCGACGTTCGTCGGCCTGGACAACTTCCGCGAGATGGCCCACGACGACGTCTTCCTCGACGCGACCGGCCACACCGTGCTCTGGCTCCTCCTCTTCGGCGGCCTGTCCGCCGTCCTGGGCCTCGCCGCCGCACTCGTGCTCCAGCAGGAACGGCGCGGCGTCGGCTTCTACCGCGCCGCCCTGTTCCTGCCCGTCGTCTTCTCCCTGGTCGCCACCGCACTGGTGTGGCAGGCGATCTACCAGCCCGACGGAGTCCTCAACCAGCTCCTCGAATCGGTCGGCCTCGGCAACCTGCGCCACGCCTGGCTCGCCGACCAGGACACCGCCCTGTACGCCGTGATGGTCCCCGCGCTCTGGCGCCAGATCGGTTACGTGATGGTCCTGTACGTCGCCGGTCTCAAGGGCATCGACCCGGCCCTGTACGAGGCCGCCAAGGTCGACGGCGCCGGTGCCTGGCAGCGGCTGCGGCACGTCACCCTGCCCCAGCTGCGCAGTGTCAACGCCGTCGTCCTGTCCGTCATCGTCATCGACTCACTGCGCTCCTTCGACGTCGTGTGGTCGCTGACCCGGGGCGGCCCCTACCACTCCTCGGAACTGCTGAGCACGTACATGTACTCCACCGCCTTCCAGTCCCTGCGCCTCGGTTACGGGTCCGCCCTCGCCGTCGTCATCTTCGTGCTGGCCTTCGGCGTCATCTGCTCCTATCTCGTCCGCGCGTTCCGGGAGGCCGACTGATGTCCGCCCCGTCAGCCCCCTCGACAGCGTCCGCTTCCTCCACTCATTCGGCCTCCGCCACCGCGCTGCGCCGCAGACGGGCCGCGACCGCCGGGTTCCATCTCGGCGCGGGCACCCTGGCCGTCCTGTGGCTGCTGCCCATCGCGCTGGTCCTGGTGACCAGCCTGCGGTCCTTCGACGACATCGCCGCGCACGGCCTGGGCAGTTGGCCGCGCTCCTTCACCCTCGGCAACTTCGGCCAGGCCTGGAACGACGGCGGCCAGCAGCGCGCCCTGATCAACAGTCTGCTGGTCACCGTGCCGGCCGTCCTGGTGACGCTCGCGCTGGCCGCCATGGCCGCGTTCGGACTCAGCCGCTACGACCTGCCGTTCCGCCGCTCCCTGCTGCTGCTCATGCTCGGCGGCAACCTGCTCCCGCCGCAGATCCTGCTCATCCCCGTCTCCAAGCTGAGCGAACTGCTGGGGATCTACGACACGCTGCCCGCACTCGTCGGCGTACAGATCGGCTTCGGTGTCGGCTTCTACGTCTTCGTCCTGCACGGGTTCATGCGGTCGATCCCGCCGGAGATCCAGCAGGCGGCGGTCGTCGACGGCGCCGGGCCCTGGCAGATCTTCTGGCGGATCATCCTGCCGCTGACCCGCCCCGCCCTCGCGGCCCTCAGCGCACTGTCGTTCACCTGGATCTTCAACGACCTGCTGTGGGCGATCACCGTCCTGCGCAGCGACACCAAGATGCCCATCACGGCCGCCCTCATCGGACTCCAGGGGCAGTACGTGTCCATGTGGAACGTCATCGCCGCCGGATCCGTCATCGCGGCGGCGCCCACGGTGATCGTGTTCCTGCGCTTCCAGCGGCACTTCGTCGCCGGCCTCAACCTGGGAGCGGTGAAGTGACCGCGGGAACGGGGAGGGAACAGGCGGCGACGGCCCGGCGCTGGACCCTGCGCGCCGAACACACCAGCTACACCGTGCGGCTGTCCCCGGACGGCCCCTGGGCCGAACTGGAGGCCTGGGGCCCGACCGGCGTCGAGGACGGCCCGTCCGCCCTCGACTGGTCGCGGCGCACGCACTTCATCACGCCCGCGGACGCGGCACCGGCCGAGTATCTGCCGTACGGGCTGCGGCCGTTCACCGGAAGCGAGCTGATCGCCGGGCGGCCGGGCGGGGAGCGGGGCACCTGGTGGGAGTTCGACGGGGCGGAGGAAGGAGAAGGGGACGGCAGCCTGCGGCTCGCCTTCACCGACCGTGTCCTCGGCCTGCGTACGGTCCTCTGCTACGAGGTGGTGCCGGGCACGGACGTGATCCTGCGCTGGACCGAACTGACCGCGGGCACCGGTGAACTGCGCCTGGAACGGCTCGACTCGGCCGCCGTGAACATCCCCGTCACCGGCGCCGCCCGGCTGACGTACCTCGCCGGCCAGTGGTCGCAGGAGTTCCAGCGCACCCGACTCGACCTGCCGCGCGGCACGTTCACCATGGGCAGCCTCCAGGGCGTGCCCGGACACGCGTACGCGCCCTGGCTCGCGGTGCAGGACGGCGCGGACGGGACAGCCGCAGGAGGAGGCGCCGCGTACGGCATCGCCCTCGAATGGTCCGGCAACTGGCACATCACCGCGGAGGCCGAACCGGGCGGTCTCGTCCGCGTCCGCGCCGGGCGGGTCCCGCACGAGGGCGCGGTGTTCCTGGCGCCCGGCGAAACCCTCACCACCCCACGCCTGGCCTGCGCGTTCAGCCCGGACGGCCTCGACGGGCTCTCCCGGGTCTGGCACCGCTACGAACGCCGGCTCTCCGGCGAGCGGCTGCACCGGTCCCGCAAGGTCCTCTACAACTCCTGGGAGGCCACCGGCTTCGACGTCGACGCGGCCGGGCAACTGGAACTGGCGAAGGTCGCCGCCGACATCGGAGCGGAACTGTTCGTCGTCGACGACGGCTGGTTCACCGGCCGCACCGACGACACCGGGGGCCTCGGCGACTGGTACCCGGACCCGGCGGCCTTCCCGCAGGGCTTCGGCCGGTTCGTCGACGACATCCGGGGGCTGGGCCTCGACTTCGGCCTGTGGGTGGAGCCCGAGGCCGTCAGCCCCGGCAGCCGCCTGTACGCCGAACACCCCGAGTGGGCCTACCGGATCGAGGACCGCCCCGCCCGCCTGGTCCGCAACCAACTGCTCCTCGACCTGGGCCGCACCGACGTCCAGGACTTCGTCATCGGCACGCTCGACCGGCTGCTGACCGCGTACGACATCAGCTACCTCAAGTGGGACATGAACCGGCCGCCCACCGAACGCGGCCGGCCGGGCACCCCGCACGACGCCCGGCTCGACCTGGACGCCGAGCACGTCGCCGGATACCTGCGCGTGCTGGACCACCTGCGCGCCACCCACCCGGACGTCACGGTCGAGGGCTGCGCGGGCGGCGGCGCACGCATCGAGCACGCGACCGTCGCGCGCACCGACGTGGTGTGGCCCAGCGACAACACCGCCCCGCTGGACCGGCTGTCCGTCCAGTACGGCTTCCTGCACGCCCACGCCCCGCACGTCATGAGTTCCTGGGTCACCGACGCCCCCGGAATCCTCGACCCGCGCCCGCGCAGCCTCGCCTTCCGGTTCGTCAACGCCATGTGCGGAGTCCTCGGCATCGGCGCCGACCTGCGCGCCTGGACACCACAGGAACGGGCCGAGGCCGCCCGGTGGATCGCCCGCTACAAGGACGTACGCGAGGTCGTCCACCACGGTGAGGTCCACCTCCTCGGCACCCCCGACGACCCCACCTACGGGGTGCAGTACGACGATCCGCGAACCGGGCGCACGGTCGTCGCGGCCCTCGCCACCGGACGTCTCGACGGGGCTCCGCTGCTGCCAGGCCGCCCCGACCGGCTGAGACTGCGCGGTCTCGACCCGGCTGCGCGTTACAGCGACGCCGGATCGGACAGGACGTACAGCGGAGCACATCTGCTGCACTACGGTCTGCCCTTCACCTGGGGCGACGGCCACGACGCCGAGCTGGTGGTGCTGCGGCGGTGACAGCGGTCCGGCATATGTTTTCGGGACGGACGGCCGTCCCTCGCACACGAAGGAGTCGAACCCCACGATGGAGCAGCCCGCACGACCGCCCGGCGCCCGCTTCGCCGGCCGCACGGCCGTCGTCACCGGCGCGGCCTCCGGCATCGGAGCCGCCACGGCCGAACGCCTCGCCGAGGAGGGGGCCGCCGTCGTCCTCGCCGACCTCGCCGAGGACCGCGGCGAGAGAGTCGCCGCGCGCATCACGAAGGCGGGCGGCCACGCACGGTTCGTACGGGCCGACGTCGCCGCCGAGGACGACTGGACCCGGATCGTGGCCGCCGCCCACGCCTTCGGACCCGTGGACGTCCTCGTCAGCAACGCCTACACCGTCGAGGTGACGCCCGCGCATGAGATGTCCCTCGACTCGTGGCAGCGCCAGCTCGCCGTCAACACCACCGGCGCCTTCCTCGGCTTCCGGGCCCTCCTCCCCGACCTGCGGGAACGCCGGGGAGCGGTGGTCCTGACCTCGTCCGTCCACGCGCACCGGGGCATTCCGGGCCACCCCGCGTACGCGGCCTCCAAGGGCGCCCTGCTGTCCCTGTGCTCGCAGCTCGCCGTCGAGTACGGGCCCGAGGTGCGCGTCAACGCCGTCGTGCCCGGCCCGATCCTGACCGCCGCCTGGAACGGGGTCACGCCCGAGGACCGGGAACGCAGCATCGCCGAAACGGCCGCGCGCCGCTTCGGCTCACCGCAGGAGGTGGCCGCGGCCATCGCCTTCCTCGGCGCCGACGAGGCCTCGTACATCACCGGGACGAGCCTGGTGGTGGACGGCGGCTGGAGCGTCGTCAAGGCCTCCGCATGACCACGACAGCGCACCCTCACACGCATACGCCTCCTTCGCAGAGAAAGGCCGTACGACAATGACGCCCTATGCCCGCCGCGGCGTGCACGGCCAGACCGTGGAAGTCCTCGCCCGCCGCATCCTGGGCGGCGAGATCCCCGAGGGGGCCACGCTGGACCTGGTGGCGCTGCAGAGCGAGCTGGACGTGAGCCTCACCGCCCTGCGCGAGTCCCTCAAGGTGCTCGCCGCCAAGGGGATGGTCGACGCCCGCCAGAAACGCGGCACGTTCGTCCGTACCCGTGCCGAGTGGAACCTCCTCGATGTCGACGTACTGCGCTGGCAGTTCGAGGGCGGCCGTACCTCCGAGGCCGACGAGGCGCTGCTGCGAAATCTCGCCGAGGTGCGCGCCATCATCGAACCGGCCGCGGTGCGGCTGGCCGCCGACCGGCGCACCGACGCCGACCTGGCGGCCCTGGACGGCGCGCTCGGCGCGATGGGGGAGGGCGGTGGCGACGCCGCCCACGCCGTGGAGGCCGACCTCGCCTTCCACCGGGCACTGCTGGCCGCCACCCACAACGAACTCCTCGAACGCATGGAGATGGTGATCGAGTCCGGGCTGGCCCACCGCGACCGCATCGTGCACAGCGCCCCGCACAGCGAGGACCCGGTCCCGGCGCACCGGGCGGTCCTGGACGCCGTACGCGACCGGGACCCACGGGCCGCCGAGACCGCGATGCGGGCCCTGCTCGACCAGGCGGGCCGCGACCTGGACCGCCTCAGCGACACCGATGACACCGGTGGCACCGGTGACGCCCGTGACAGCCATGTGCCCGACGCGACGGAAGGCTCCCGCTCCCAGTGAAGATCACCCGTATCGAGACCTTCCTCGTCCCGCCCCGCTGGCTCTTCTGCCGTATCGAGACCGACGAGGGTGTGGTCGGCTGGGGCGAACCGGTCGTCGAGGGGCGGGCCGAGGTCGTGCGCGCCGCCGTCGACGTGCTGGCCGAACACCTCGTCGGCCAGGACCCGTTGCGCATCCAGGATCACTGGCAGGTGCTGTCCAAGGGCGGCTTCTACCGCGGCGGCCCGGTGCTCTCCAGTGCCGTCGCCGGGCTCGACCAGGCCCTGTGGGACATCGCCGGCAAGACGTACGGGGCTCCGGTGCACGCCCTGCTGGGCGGCCCGGTGCGGGACCGCGTCCGCGTCTACGCCTGGGTCGGCGGCGACGAACCCGCCGAGCTGACCGAGCAGATAGCCGCGCAGGTCGAGGCGGGCTTCACGGCGGTGAAGATGAACGGCGCCGGGGCCACCTCGCCGATCCCCACGCCCGCCGAGACCGCCGCGATCGTGGGCCGGGTGGCCGCCGCCCGCGAGGCACTGGGCCCCGACCGGGATGTCGCCGTCGACTTCCACGGCCGTTTCACGGCGGCGGGCGCACGCCGGGTCCTGTCCGAACTGGGGCCGCTGCACCCGCTGTTCGTCGAGGAGCCCGTAGTGCCCGAGCACGGTCACCTGCTGGCCGGCCTCGTCGCCGCGACCCCGATCCCGCTCGCCACCGGTGAACGCCTCTACGGGCGCGCCGACTTCCTGCCCGTACTCACCGCGGGCATCGCGGTCGCCCAGCCGGATCTGTCCCACGCCGGGGGCATCTCGGAGGTGCACCGCATCGCCTCGCTCGCCGAGACCCACGGCGCGCAGCTCGCCCCGCACTGCCCGCTCGGCCCGATCGCCCTGGCGGCCAGCCTCCAGGTCGCCTTCGCCACCCCCAACTTCCTCATCCAGGAGCAGAGTCGGGGCATCCACTACAACAAGGACGCCGACCTGCTGTCGTACCTGGTGGACACCGAGCCGTTCCGGTTCGTCGACGGGCACGCCTCGCGGGGTGACGCCCCCGGTCTGGGCGTCACCGTCGACGAGGCCGCCGTCCGCGCCGCCGACCGGTCCGGACACGCCTGGCGCAACCCGGTGTGGCGACATGCCGACGGCTCCTTCGCGGAGTGGTGAGCGTGCCGCTCGAAGTGGCCACCGACCCGACCCACGGCGGCCGTTGGACCTCCCTGCGCACGGCTGCCGGCCGGGAGTGGCTGTGGCACCGCGTGGCCCCCGAGCGGGCGGGGGTCGCACCCGGCGACGCGTTCGTGGACGCGGGCGGCCTGGAGGAATGCGTCCCCACGATCCGGGGCGGGCCGGACCACGGGGAGGCGTGGTCCCGCCCTTGGACTCGGGTCCCGGCCCCGGCGCGGGGTGACGACCGGTACGTCGTCCGCTGCGAGCGGTTCACGCTCGGACGCACGATCCGCGGCACCCTCGACGGAGCGGAGGCCGACTACGTGCTGACGGCCGACCCGGGCTTCCGCTTCGTGTGGGCCGCTCACGCCCTGCTCGATCTCTCCGAGGGGGCGAGCGTGCGCATCGGCGACGGCGCGCGGACCCGGCTCTTCCCCGAGGCGGCCCCGCTGTTGACGCAGCTGTGGCCCGAGGGCGCCGCGTGGGTGGAGGGGGACTGGCCCGTCCCCCGCGGACTGCCTCTGGACCGGTTCGGTCCGGACGACGGCACCGCGGTCGGTGCCGTCGTGGACGCCCCCGGCTGCTGTGTCCACGACGGCCGGGACCGGCTGTCCCTGGCCCTGGAGGCCGACGGACAGCCCACGTCCGTCGCCCTCTGGCGCAACCTGGGCGGCTTCCCCACCGGGCGCCCGTACCGCAGCACAGGCGTCGAGCCCATGCTCGGCCGTGTTTTCGACCTCGCCGAGGCGGGTCCCGGCGACGCGGCCCGGGTACCCGCCTCCGGCGAGGTGCGATGGCGGCTGACGCTCACCACGCACTGCCGCTGCACCTGAACCGACCCGTTGCACAAGGAGTCTGCATGGACCTGCTGGATCTTCGAGCGGCCCTCACCGCCCACCGCCTGGTCGCGATCGTGCGCGGCGACGACCCGGAGGCGGCGCTGCGCACCGTGCTGGCCCTGGCCGAGGAGGGGGTCGAGCTGATCGAGGTGTCCCTCAGCGGTAAGGACGCCCTGTCGGTCATCGGGCGGGCCCGTGAGGCGCTCGGCCCCGACCGCCCCCTCGGCGCCGGTACGGTCCTGACCGCCGACGACGCCCGCGCCGCCCAGGAGGCCGGTGCGGACTTCGCCGTCACCCCCGCGCTCGGGGACGGCGTCACCGCTGCACGCGAACGGGGACTGCCGGTCCTGGCCGGGGTGATGACCCCGACCGAGATCCTGGCCGCGCGGACCCTCGGCGCCGCCGCCCTGAAGATCTTCCCCGCCGCCCAGGCCGGCGGCCCCGCCTACCTCAAGGCCCTGCGCGGCCCGTTCCCGCACGAGCTGTTCGTGCCGGTGGGCGGGGTCGACGGGGCCGCCGCCCGCGCGTATCTGGCGGCCGGGGCGACCGCCGTCGGGGTAGGTTCACCGCTGGTCGGGGACGCGGCCGACGGCGGCAGCCTGACCGCGCTGCGGGACCGCGCGCGGGCGTTCCTCGCGGTGGCGAACGAAGGTGGGGCGTGACCCACCCCGAAGCCGAAGCCCCGGCGGGGGCGGATGTCCTCGGCCCCGACCGTCTGGAACTCGGCGAAGGCATCCGCTGGACGGCCGATCACGGCATCGTGCTCGTGGACATCCTCGCGGGCCGCCTGCTCACCGCCACGGACCGTCCCGCCGAACCCTTCAGTCATCTGGCCCGTCTACCAGTCCCCTTGGGCGCGGTGGCCCCCGTCGCCGACGCACCCGGCACCTGGATCGCCGCCGCGGGAACCGGCATCTGCCTGCTCACCCCGGACGCTCCGCCGAGTTGGCTGGCCCGGCCCGAGGCGGACGCGGCACGGCCCATGCGCATGAACGACGGGACCGCCGACCCCGCCGGCCGCTTCTGGGCGGGCAGCATGGCCCACGAGGCCGACGACGGCGCCGGCTCCCTCTACCGCGTCGACCACGACGGCACGGTGGCCCGCGTCCTCGACGGCATCACCGTGCCGAACGGGCCCGCCTTCACGGCCGACGGCCGCACCATGTACCTGGCCGACAGCGCCCGCGGAGTCGTCCGGCGTCATCCCGTCGACCCCGCCACCGGCGACCTCGGCGCCCCGGAGGTGTACGTCACCGTCGACGACGGCAGCCCCGACGGCATGGTCGTGGACGCCGAGGGCGCGGTGTGGATCGCGGTGTGGGGCACCGGCACCGTACGCCGGTATCTGGCGGACGGCCGCCTCGACCGCACCCTGCGGCTGCCCGCACGGCAACCCGCCGGAGTGTGCCTGCGGGAGGACCTGCTGTACGTCACCAGCGCCCGGGTGGGACTCGCCGCGCCCGGCCCGTACGACGGCGCCGTGTTCACGGCCCGGGTCGACGTACCCGGGAGACCGGCGGACACCTACCGGCACCACACCCGTGACCGCCGTGGCCCCGACTCGCCCCGGAAGGAGACGGCATGAGCAGCGCGTCCGCACCCCGCGCCGTCTGGCGGCCCCGCGAAGGACCGGTGGTCTGCGTCGGGGAGACCATGGCCGCGCTGGCTCCCGCCCCGGCCGAGTCCCTGGAGAGCGCCGAGGACCTGCGGGTGTCGGTGGCGGGGGCCGAGTCGAACGTGGCGATGTACCTGGCCGATCTGGGTGTCCCCGTCTCCTGGCTCTCGGCGCTCGGCGACGACGCGCTGGGCCGGCGGGTGCGTGCCGCGGTCGGCGCCGCCGGTGTCGACGTCGGG
This sequence comes from Streptomyces liliiviolaceus, assembly GCF_018070025.1. NCBI lineage: Bacteria > Bacillati > Actinomycetota > Actinomycetes > Kitasatosporales > Streptomycetaceae > Streptomyces > Streptomyces liliiviolaceus. The sequence continues at coordinate 6,387,777 of NZ_JAGPYQ010000001.1, read as the reverse complement.
GGAGTGCGGCACGACCCGGCCCGGCCCACGGGCCTGCTCGTGAAGGAGCCCGCCGCCACCGGTACCCGCGTCCACTACTACCGCGGCGGCTCGGCGGCCTCGGCCCTGGGCCCCGAGATGCTGGAGGACGACAGACTACGGTCCGCCTCCGTCCTCCACCTCACCGGGATCACCCCGGCCCTGTCCCCGTCCTGCCGGAGCCTGGTCGAGGAAGCCCTCGCCACCCCGCCGGACGAACGCCCGTACGCCGTCAGCTTCGACGTCAACCACCGCCGGGCGCTGTGGCCGCCCGGCACGGCCGCGCCCGTACTGCGCGAACTGGCCGACCGCGCCGACCTCGTCCTCGTGGGCCTCGACGAGGCACAGGACCTGTGGGACGCCGGCCTCGAACCGGACGGCGTACGGCGGCTGTTGCCGCGTCCGCGCCTCCTCGTCGTCAAGGACGGCGGCCGGTCGGCCACGGTCTTCGGCGACGAAGGCTCCTGGACCGTGCCCGCTCTGCGCACGGACGTGGTGGAGCCCGTCGGCGCCGGAGACGCCTTCGCCGCAGGGTTCCTGACAGGTCTGCTGCGGGGCGACGGCATGGAACGCGCGCTGCGGCTCGGACACATCACCGCCGGTTCGGCACTCCAAGTGACCGGCGATCATGGCCCGTTGCCCGACAAGGCCAGGATCGAGGAACTCCTCGGACTCCCCGCGTCCGACTGGGCCCGGGTGAACCGCGAGTGACGGACCGGTCGCGGTGAGGTGGTCAAGGCCTCAAGGTCACCTTCGGGTACGACGAAGGTCACATTTACATATCGGACACTTCGCACTTCAATCTTCACGCGAGACACACAAGTTGGCTAAGTTGACGGCTAGGCCGTACGACTGGCTCCGGTGAACCTCGCCGGGTCGCGCGGTCTCCGCCGAATCCGACCGGCCCCCGTGGCGGCCGGAGCCGGAGGTCCAGTCGACTTTCAGGGTGAATCGGCCCAACTGCGCAGCAGGCAGGGGCCGTAGGGCACGGACGTCGGAACTGTCCGCCCGAAGCCGAAGGTCGACCCGGCAGGCGGTGCACGGAAGGAGTCGTCTCCCATCGCGCCGGAACGAACGCAGCGCCCCGGAGGCACCGGCCTCCCCGGCATGTCCCGCTCCGCCCTCGTGAAGGCGGCCCCCGCTTCCGTGGACCAGTTCGCCTCCGCGGGCATTCCCGCCCAGCGGAGCGACGAACCCAGCCGCGAGGAAGTTCAGCAGCGGATCACCAATCTCTACGACCGGGTCGAGAACGCCACGGGCAACATCAACGTCACCCGCGCGATGAGCACCGCCACCCGCGACGCCAGGCCGGCGTCCGGGGGCGGAGGCGGCCGGGGCGGAGCCACCGATGCCGCCGCCCCGCTGCCGGACGTCGCGAAGAAGTGGTTCGACGTGGGCCGCTCGCAGCTCGGCCCCGTCTTCCCGGCGGTGCTGCCGCCCGACAGGATGCCGGACCGGGGTTCCGCCGGGTCCCGGCCCGCCGACTCGGGCGGTCGTCCGAGCGGCGGTGGCGGTGAGGGGCGCGGAGAGCGTGAGGGTTCCGGCAAGCCCGTCCTGGAGCTGACCGCCGGTCCGAGCGCCGGCCCCGGTGCCGGAGGTGGCGCCGGACCCGTCGCGGAACTGACCGCGAGGCCCGTCGCCGAGCTGACCGCGGGACCCGCCGCCGCGCTGCCGGCCGTTCCGGCCCAGCGCCAGGCGGCCGACAGGACCTTGTCCGGGCCGTCCGGCGGACCGTCGCAGACGACGCTGCGGACCTCGAAGCAGCGCAACCAGCGCAAGCTCGGACAGGCCCGCGACCTGCTGGCCGGACACGCGGCCCGGCGCCCCGCACCCGTCGCGGAACTGCAGCCCTTCCAGGCGGTCGAGGGCGCCTGGGGCCCCGCGGCCCAGACGCAGAACCACCGGGCGGCCGCGACCGGCGCGGACGCCTGGCAGCAGCCGGCCATCGGCACGGACATGCGCGCGGGCACCGACATGTACGCCGGTACGGCCATGTACCCCGGCATACCCGGCACGGGAGCGGGTGTCGCCGCCGACCAGAGCATCGGCAACGGCGTGTACCCCGGGGTCGACCAGTACGCCGGAGCCCCGTACGCCAGTGGCCGGCAGAGCGACACGAGCATGTACGTCGACGCCAGCACGCCCATCGCCACGGGAGTCGCCCTCGACATGCAGGCCGCGGCCAACCCCGGATACGGCGCCCCCGCACCCGCCCCTGCTCCCGCTCCTGCTCCCGCCTATGCGACGCCCGCCCATGGCACGCCCGTCTATGCCGCGCCCGACCCCGGGTACGGCGGACAGGGCGCCAGGGCCGTCGACTTCGCACGCGCCCAGATCGGCAAGCCGTGCGTATGGGGTTCGATGGGACCGGGCTCGTACGACTGCTCCAGCCTCACGCAGGCCGCCTGGAAGGTCGCCGGAGTCGCGCTCCCGCGTTCCGTCCCGGACCAGGCGACCGCCGGCACGATGGTCCCCGTGTCGGACATCAGGCCCGGCGACCTGGTCCTCTTCAGCGGCCAGGTCGGACACGTCGGCATCGCCACCGGCAACGGCATGATGATCCACGCGCCGAGCCCGGGTGTCGCCATCCGCGAGGAGTCGATCTACTGGGCCGGCGAGGCGGCGATCCACAGCGTGATCCGCCCCGCCTGAACCAGGGCTCAGCGTGACCGCGGCGTCTCCGCCGGCTCCATGAGCGCCTTGGTGAAGCAGACACTGAACGGATTGCGGTCGTACGGGGCGTACGGCCGCACCTCCTGCCAGCCCTCCCGCGCGTAGAGCGACCGGGCCTCCGGCTGGAGCGCGCCCGTCTGCAGCCACAGCCGGTCGACGCCGAGGGCCAGCGCGGTCGACTCCACCGCCGCGAGGGCCGCGCGCGCCAGACCCCGGCCGCGGTGGCCGGCGTGCACGAACACCCGCTTCACCTCGTGCCGGTCGGGCAGCCTGCGCAGCGAGGCGGTGGCCACCGGCACGCCCTCGGCGTAGGCGACCCAGGTGACGACGATCTCCTCGGCCGCGGGCTGCGGCGCACGGACGCGCCGGTGTTCGACCGGCGCGTAGCGCGGGGCCAGTTCGGCGGACATCTGCTCCCGCAGCCGGGCCGGTGCCGGGGCGTCCCACTCCTCGGTCACCCACCGGACCGCCGCCACCCGCCGGTCGGCGTGCGTCTCCACCTAGCGGCCCGTTCGCCCGCCGTCGAGGAAGGCCGGGTGCCGGCCGAGCCGCCGGACGTACCGGTCCAGGTGGAGGTACGCGGACAGGGCGTCGTCGGCCGGGTCGAGGTGTGTGAGCGCCACCCAGAGATCCACGTCCGCAGCCGTGATCGCATCCCCCAACACGTACGGTCCGACGGCCAGTTGGTGGTCGAGCAGGGTCAGGGTCGCCGCCCGGGCGTGTGCCGGGGAGGCCGGTGTGACGTCCCGGGCGAGGAGCTCACGCAGGGCGTCGATCTCCGCGGCGAGGGCCGGGGGCCGCAGCGCGGGCAGGCCGGGCCCCTCGTCGTCCCGGAGACCGGCGAGGTCGGTGAGGTCGCGCAGGATGTCGGGCGTGTGGTTGCTGACGACACGTCCGCTCCACCGGTCGCACAGCGCGGGCGCGGTGAGCGGGCCGTCGTAGTGGTGCCAGGTCGCCTCGTAGGCCCGGCGCAGCGAGGCGAAGGCGTCGGGCGTCTCGGCGGGGCGGGTCAGCACGGTGGTGGCCGTCGAGCTCTCAAGTCCCAGCAGGGCGAGGGTGATCGAGACGCGCAGCGAACGCTGACAGCCTTCGGACAGATACAGCTGATAGCGGTGCGGCGCCGGGTAGAAGCCGCCGGCGAGGCCGACGCCTATGCGGCCGCGGAAGCGGTGCGGACGTGCGGTCGCGCTCGGTGGGACCGTGCCGCAGGCGGGTGCGCCGGTGACGGCCGTACGGGCGGCCGTGGCGAAGGTACCTGTGCTCGAACCGCGGGAAACTGTCTCGGGCATGGCTCTCCAGAGGGAATCGCGGAAGCCCTGGCCGCCTTGTGGGCACCAGTGGCGAAACGGAGTGACTGCGCTGTGTCGTGCACGTCCGGCAGGTCCCACGGGTCCGGCAGGTCCGGATCGGGCGGACCTGAGGGGCCGGGTGGACCGGCGGCGGACTAGTAAGCGCTGGAGACGCGCAACAGATCGATGTGCAGTCGCCTCGTCAAGCCGTTCCTGGGCAATTCCCACCCGTCCCGGTCGGGGCTCGCGCGAGGCGAGACCACGCTTGTCCCGCCGCACCGGCGGAACCCGGTCGTCACCCGGGGCACCCCGTCGCGGTGGAAGGGTTGCCTGTCAGCGGGCCGGGGCCGATGACCGCACGGACGGGGGACCCCGTCCGACGGGCGCTGACAATCGTGACCGTCCCCGCAAGTGTCTGTGCGCTGAGTGAGTGTCGTCAAGATGCCGAGACGACGTCTCAGTACGTGGGCAGTGGCCTGTGCGGGTTCGGTGGGGGCTGAGCGCGCAGTTCCCCGCGCCCCTAGAGGGGCGAGGGCGAAGCCCCGCCTTCAGGGGCGCGGGGAACTGCGCGGCCAGCCCCCACCGAACCCGCACACGACAACGCACCGACCGCCCAAGGAACCGCCGAGATAAATCCCGTACTGCCGGAAGAAAAGGAACACCCGTACTGTTGTGAGCGTCGACCGGAAGCCGAGCCGCAGAACGGAGGTGACGCACGTGGGACCACGCCCCGTGCCCCGCCTCCGCGTCCCCACGCTCACCCCGCGCCGCCGCGTACGCCTGTACTCGCGGCAGCACATCGACCTCCTGCGCGTCGCCGGCGCGCTCTGTCGTCCCTGACCCGTACCTCCGCGGCCCCGCCCTCCGCGCAGTGAGGGCCGGCTTCCTCCACGGTCGATCAGGAAGGCACCCCCGTCGTGTCGTCAGTACCTTCTTCTGCCCTGCCCTCTTCCTCCTCCGCCCTGCACCTCGCCGTCGCGCTCGACGGAGCCGGCTGGCATCCCGCCGCGTGGCGCGAACCGGTGGCCCGCCCCCGGGACCTGCTCACCGCCGGCTACTGGACGGACCTCGTCACCGAGGCCGAGCGCGGTCTGCTCGACTTCGTGACCATCGAGGACGCCCTCGGCCTCCAGTCCACGCACTTCACCGAGCCCGACGGACGCACCGACCAGGTCCGCGGCCGGCTCGACGCCGTCCTCATCGCCGCCCGGGTCGCCCCGCTGACCAGCCACATAGGTCTGCTGCCGACCGTGGTGGCCACCCACACAGAGCCCTTCCACATATCGAAGGCCATCGCCACGCTGGACTATGTGAGCACCGGCCGTGGCGGCGTACGGATCCAGGTGTCGGCCCGCCGCAACGAGGCCGCGCACTTCGGCCGCCGTACGGTCCCGTCGTTCCGTATCGAGGACCTGGAGAGCCCCGCCGTACAGGAGTTGACGGTCGACCTCTTCGACGAGGCGGCCGACTACGTCGAAGCGGTGCGGCGGCTGTGGGACAGCTGGGAGGACGGCGCGGAGATCCGGGACGTCGCCACCGGCCGCTTCGTCGACCGGGAGAAGCTGCACTACATCGACTTCGAGGGCGCGCACTTCAGCGTCAAGGGGCCCTCGATCACGCCCAGGCCCCCGCAGGGCCAGCCGCCCGTCGGGGCGCTCGCCCACGAGAGCGTGACCGGCGCGCCGTTCCGGCTGCTGGGCCGCAGCGCCGACCTCGGGTTCGTCACCCCGCACGACGCCGGGCAGGCCAGGGCGATCGTCGCCTCGGTACGCGCCGAACAGGACGCGGCCGGGCGGGCGGGCGAGCCCCTGCACCTCTTCGGTGACCTGGTCGTGTTCCTGGACGACGACCCCGCCGAGGCCGCGGCCCGCAAGGAGCGGCTCGACACCCTCGCGGGGTACCCGTACACCAGCGACGCCCGGATCTTCACCGGCACCCCGTCCCAACTGGCCGACCTGCTGCAGGAATTGGGCGAGGCCGGGCTGACCGGCTTCCGGCTGCGCCCCGCCGTCGCGGGACACGACCTCCCCGCGATCACCCGGGGCCTGGTCCCCGAACTCCAGCGCCGGGGCGTCTTCCGGCACGCGTACGAGGCCGACACCCTGCGCGGACTGCTCGGGCTCGCCCGCCCGGCCAACCGCTACGCCGCAGCCGCAGCCGTAGCGGCCGACGCAGCCGCCGACGCCGTCACCACCGCCTGAGCCGGAAGGACCCACGAACATGAGCGAGCCCCGCAAGCCCCTCAAGCAGATCCACCTCGCGGCCCACTTCCCCGGCGTCAACAACACCACCGTGTGGAGCGACCCCCAGGCGGGCAGCCACATCGAGTTCAGCTCCTTCGCCCACTTCGCGCGTACCGCCGAACGCGCCAAGTTCGACTTCCTGTTCCTCGCCGAGGGCCTGCGCCTGCGCGAACAGGGCGGCAAGATCTACGATCTGGACGTCGTCGGACGGCCCGACACCTTCACGATCCTGTCCGCGCTGGCCGCCGTCACCGAACGCCTCGGCCTCACCGGCACCATCAACTCCACCTTCAACGAGCCCTACGAGGTGGCACGGCAGTTCGCGAGCCTCGACCACCTCTCCGACGGCCGCGCCGCCTGGAACGTCGTCACGTCCTGGGACGCCTTCACCGGCGAGAACTTCCGCCGCGGCGGCTTCCTCCCGCAGGACGAGCGCTACTCCCGCGCCAAGGAGTTCCTGGCCACCGCGAACGAACTCTTCGACTCCTGGCACGGCGACGAGATCGTCGCCGACCCGGCGACCGGCACCTTCCTGAGCGACGCCAAGGCCGGAGCCTTCGTCCACCAGGGACAGCACTTCGACATCGAGGGCCAGTTCAACGTGCCCGTCTCCCCGCAGGGCCGCCCGGTGATCTTCCAGGCGGGCGACTCCGAGGAGGGCCGCGAGTTCGCCGCCGCCGGAGCCGACGCGATCTTCAGCCGGTACGCCACCCTCAAGGAGGGCCAGGCCTTCTACGCGGACGTCAAGGGCCGCCTGGCCCGCCACGGCCGCACCCACGACCAGCTGCTCATCCTGCCCGCCGCGACCTTCGTCCTCGGCGACACGGACGCCGACGCCGCCGAACTGGCCCGCGAGGTGCGCCGGCAGCAGGTCAGCGGGGCGACCGCGCTCAAGCACCTGGAGTTCGTCTGGAACCGCGACCTGTCCGCGTACGACCCGGACGGGCCGCTGCCCGACATCGATCCCGACCTCGGTGAGCACACGCTCGCCCGCGGCCGGGCCCAGGTGCGCATGTACCGCGACCCGCTCGCCACCGCCCGTGAGTGGCGCGAGCTGGCCGCCGCCAACAAGTGGTCCATCCGCGACCTGGTCATCGAGACCGGCAACCGCCAGGCCTTCGTCGGCTCGGCCGAGACGGTCGCGCGCACCATCGACGAGTTCGTGCAGGCCGACGCCAGCGACGGCTTCATCCTCGTCCCGCACATCACCCCCGGCGGCCTCGACGCCTTCGCCGACACGGTCGTCCCGCTGCTCCAGGAGCGCGGCGTCTTCCGCACGGAGTACGAGGGCACGACCCTGCGCGACCACCTGGGTCTCGACCGGCCCGCCGCCCGGTCCGGCTCCGCGGCGCACGGCGAGCGGGCGGTCGCCTCGTGAAGTTCCTGGCGATCACCCTGATCGTGCACGCGCCGGATCCGGTGACCGGCATCCGGAAATCCACCGGCGACCGCTTCCGCGAGGTCCTCGACAACGCCCTGCTGGCCGAGGAGCTGGGCTTCGACGGCTTCGGCGTGGGGGAGCGGCACGAGCGCCCCTTCATCTCCTCCTCGCCGCCCGTCGTCCTCAGCCACATCGCCGCCCTCACCTCCCGCATCCGCCTGTTCACGGCGGTGACGACCCTCAGCCTCCTCGACCCGGTCCGCGCGTACGAGGACTACGCGACCCTGGACCACCTGTCCGGCGGTCGCCTCGAACTGATCATCGGCAAGGGCAACGGGGCCGCCCAGCGCGACCTGTTCCACGTCACGCCCGAGGACCAGTGGGACCGCAACGCCGAGAGCTACGAGGTGTTCCGCACGCTCTGGCGGCAGGACAAGGTGACTGCCGCGACCCGTTTCCGCCCGGAACTGGTGGACGCCGAGGTGTGGCCCAGACCGCTCCAGCAGCCCATCCGCGTCTGGCACGGCAGCGCCACGAGCAAGGAGTCCGTCGACCTCGCCGCCCGCTACGGCGACCCGCTCTTCTCGGCGAACGTCTCCAACCCGATCGAGCCGTACGCCGAGTTGATCCGGTACTACCGCGAACGCTGGGAGTTCCACGGCCACGACCCGGCCCGTATCGCCGTCGGCGCCGGGACGGCCGGCTACTACGCGGCCCGTACGTCACAGGAGGCGATCAGCGCCTACCGGCCCGTGTTCGAGGGGCAGTTGGCGTTCCAGAAGCGGCTCGGCCTGGAACCGGTCTTCCCCACCCTGGAGGACTTCGTGGAGCGCAGTTCTGCACTCGTCGGCAGCCCGCAGCAGATCATCGAGAAAGTGCACGGCTACCACGAGCAGTTCGGCCACACAGTTCTCCATCTCCACGCGGACGCGGGTGGTCTGACGGACACTCAGCACCGCGACTCGCTTGCCCTCTTCCAGTCGGCCGTCGCCCCGGTGCTGCGCCGCGAGATCCCCGACCCGCCGTTCCCCTGGGGCCCGGTGCAGGCCGGACCCACGCCGGTACCCGTCGCCGCCGACCGCTGAGGAGAACCCGTACCCATGTCAGACATCCCCCTCGGCGTCCTCGACCTGGTCCCGGTGTCGTCCGGCTCCACCGCGGCCGAGGCGCTGCGCAACTCCATCGACCTGGCCCGGCGGGCCGAACAACTCGGCTACGCCCGCTACTGGTTCGCCGAGCACCACCTCAACCCCGGAGTCGCGGGCACCTCCCCGGCGGTCGTGCTCGCCCTCACCGCCTCCGCGACCTCGTCGATCCGGCTCGGCTCCGGAGCCGTACAACTGGGCCACCGCACCGCCCTGTCCACGGTGGAGGAGTTCGGGCTGATCGACGCGCTGCATCCCGGGCGCCTCGACCTGGGTCTCGGCCGCTCCGGCGGCCGGCCGCCCGGCGGACCCGTCGAGCCGCTGCCGGACGCGACCCCCGTCGTGGACGGCCGGGCCCCCAACGGCCTGCCGATCCCGCCGAAGTTCTCCTTCGCGCACCTGCTCGGCTCGCCCCGCGTGGCCCTCCAGCTGAAACTGCTCAAGCAGCCGAACGCCGAGTCGCAGGAGTACGGCGAGCAGATCGACGACATCCTCGCGCTGCTGGCCGGCACCTACCGGTCGGCGGACGGCATCGAGGCTCATGCCGTCCCGGGCGAGGGCGCCGACCTCCAGGTGTGGATCCTGGGCAGCAGCGGGGGCGAGAGCGCCGAGGTCGCGGGCCGGGGCGGACTGCGGTTCGCGGCGAACTACCACGTCAGCCCCGGGACCGTACTGGAGGCGGTGGAGGCCTACCGGGCCGCGTTCCGGCCCTCCGACGTGCTCGACAAGCCGTATGTGAGCGTCTCGGCCGACGTCGTGGTCGCCGAGGACGACGAGAGCGCCCGTGAACTGGCCGCCGGATACGGTCCCTGGGTCCGCAGCATCCGCACGGCCGAGGGCGCGATCCCTTTCCCCACCCCCGACGAGGCCCGCGCCCACGTGTGGACCGAAGCGGACCGGGCGCTGGTCCAGGACCGTGTCGACACCCAGTTCGTCGGCTCGCCGAGCCGGGTCGCGGGCCAACTCGAACAACTGGGGGAGGCCACCGGCGCCGACGAGCTGCTGATCACCACCATCACCCACGACCACGCCGACCGCGTCCGCTCGTACGAGCTGCTGGCGCAGGAGTGGCGACGGAGGTGACGGGGTCGGGGTGAGGGGGCGCCCGGCTCGCCCGCGCAGGAGCGGAAAGCTCCGCCGCGGACGAGTCGGGCGGCCATCCGGACCGGCGGCCCGGCGGGGCTCAGCCCAGACCCACGTAGTCCTGCAGCGCCTGCGAGCGGGAGGGGTGGCGCAGCTTCGACATCGTCTTGGACTCGATCTGCCGGATGCGCTCACGCGTGACCCCGTAGACCTGGCCGATCTCCTCCAAGGTCTTCGCCTGGCCGTCCAGCAGTCCGTAACGGAGGGTGATGATGCCTGCCTCGCGCGGAGTCATGGCGGAGAGGACGGTCTGGATGGTGTCCCTGAGGAGCCGGAACGACACCGCGTCGAAGGGGGAGACGCTTTCGCTGTCCTCGATCACATCTCCGAGTTCGGTGCCGCCCTCCTCGCCCAGGGGCATATGCAGCGAGACGGGTTCCTTGATGTAGGTGTCGAGTTCCACGATCTTCGAAACGGGGAGATCCAATTTCTCCGCGATCTGCTCCACCGTGGGCTCGACACCCAGTTCCTGCAGCAATTCCCGACGAAGTCTGGCCACTTTGTTGATCGCTTCCACCGCGTGGACCGGAATGCGGATGGTGCGGCTCTGATCGGCCAGCGCCCGGGAAATCGCCTGCCGGATCCACCAGGTCGCGTAGGTCGAGAACTTGAATCCCTTGACGTAGTCGAACTTCTCGACGGCCCGGATCAGGCCCGTGTTGCCCTCCTGGATCAGGTCCAGGAAGTTGAGCCCGCGGCGCGTGTAGCGCTTGGCTATGGACACCACCAGCCGGAGGTTCGCCTCGGTGAGGTGCGACTTCGCCCGCAGCCCGTCCTCGGCGACCGCGGTCAGCTCCTGCCGGAACAAGGGGTCGAGACCGCGCTCCTCGTCGAGCTTGCGCTGGGCGAACAGGCCCGCCTCGATCCGTCTGGCGAGATCCACCTCCTGCGCGGCGGTGAGGAGCCGGACGCGGCTGATCACCTTCAGGTAGTCGCGCACCTGGTCGACGGAGGCGCCGTCGGACGTGAGTACGGGCTCGGGCGCGTCGGACTCGTCGTCGGGAGCCGGCGCAAGGGCCCGCTGTTCCTGGTGGTCTGTCTCCATCGCGCTCAGCATCTCTTCCCGGGTCTCGGTCCCCGTGCACACTCAAGCAATGTCAACCAACGTGAACCAGGACCTCTGGGCCCTCGTAAACCCCGCATTCTCGTCATTCCGCTTTCCGCTCATAAAGGTACACCCGCCCGAGCGGTCGGAGACGGCCGAGAATTACTGCAAATTGCGGGTGAGAAACATCACGTGAGCTGCGTGGTTGCTTTTCGAGAGTTTCTGCGTACTAGTGCACGGTCTCCGTCACCGGCCCGCAGGAGGAGAGCGGCATCTCGGGGTGGGTGGCGGCGACCGCCCGCGGCGGTGGCCCCGGCAGGGCGGGTGGCCCCGTTCTCAGGCCGCCGCTGCCGGCGCCAGCACCCGCAGGGCCCGGGGTGCGACGTCCAGCGTGTACCGCGTGGCGTCGCCGGAGCGGACCAGGTCGCCGTCGTACTCGAAGAGCAGCGGGCGGCCGTCGGTACGTTCCAGGACGATCCGGCGGCCACGGGCGTAGACCACGCCCTCACGGCCCACATGCCGTCCCTCGCGGGCCAGCTGGAGCAGTTCGGGGGTGGGCAGGGCGGTGCCCGCGACACAGACGTCGAGGAGGCCGTCGTCCAGGACGGAGTGCGGGCAGGCCATGAAACGGCCGGCCCGGTAGCGGCCGCCGCCCACGTTGGCGCAGACCGTGTCGCCGGAGTGGACCTCGGCGCCGTCCACGGTCACCCGGCCGGGATAGGGCGGGAACCCGGTGTGCAGCGCGTCGAGCAGCGCCTTCTCGTAGCGTTCACGGCCGCGTGCCGCGCTCCCGCGGGCCCCGCCAGGGTTCAGTGTCTGCGCCGCGAGTCCGGTGGAGGCACCGAGCAGTGCGGTGCCGCCGGTCTCCGCCACCCGGATCAGGTCCACCTGCCGTACGCGGGGCGCGGACAGGGCGGCCTCCAGGGCCGGCTGCCAGGGACGGTCCGACCACAGCTCGCGGTAGAGGGAGTTGCCGCTGCCGCCGGGCAGGACCAGGAGGGCCGGGTGCTCGGGGGAGCCGGCCAGGCCCGTCATCAGCTCGTGCGCGGTGCCGTCGCCGCCCAGCGACACCAGTACGTCGGGGCCGCCCGGACCGGTGGCCGCCCTGGCGAGTGCGCGGGCGTGGCCGGGATGCCGCGTCAGGATCAGATCGACGGCGGGACCGGCCTCCCGGACCAGCCGCAGCACCTCGGCGGTGGTGTCGGCCGAGTACGACCCGGCGGCCGGATTGGCCACGATCAGAACGGACTTGGGAACGCTCATCGGCGGACTCTCCGACGCGATCGACGGCAGTGTGACGACAGCTGCGACCACAGCTGTGACGGCAGCAGGGACGGCAGCAGGGACTGTCCTGGCGGAGAGGGCAGGATTCGAACCTGCGTGGGCTTGCACCCGAACCGGCTGACGCCGGCACCCCGTTGGGCCGCTGCGGGCACCTCTCCCGGTGGATCTCGTGGACCCCGTGGAACCTTTACGAGTCCGATGCTGCCGCGGACCGCTGAGACGCCGCTGAGACGGGGCTGAGATCAGCCACCCGTCCGCGGTCGGGGGGCGGCGGGCGCCGGTGGCGAAGGCACGGGCGGGCCGCCGAGACCGCGGTGCGTCAGCTCCCGTACCGCCGTCACGACCGCTTCCGGGTCGATGTCCTCACCGCGGCTGATCATGTCGTCGAGGAGGCCGTCCGCCGCGTAGAACAGCATCCGGCACACCAGGCGGATGTCGCAGGCCTCGAACGCCCCCGCCCGCGCGCCGCGTTCGACGAAGTCGCCGACCAGGTCCACCACCCGCCGGTTCGAACTCCGGCACAGGTCGAGGGCCTTGGCGTTCGCCGAGCCGTAGACGATCCGGTGCAGTTCCGCGTTCTCCACGGCGTGCTCCACCAGGGCGCGGAGCAGTCGGTCCAGGGTCGGCCACCAGTCCTCGCTCTCCTCCAGCCGCTCCCGGGTGGCCTGCAGGAACCCGTCGACGTACTCCTCCCAGATCGCGCCCAGCAGCTGGTCCTTGGAGTCGAAGTACAGATAGAAGGTGCCCTTGGCGACCTCGCCCGCCTCCGCCAGCTCGGCGACCGTCGCCGCCTCGAAGCCCTTCTCCCGGAAGACCTTCGCCGCACCCCGTACCAGGGCGGCCCTGCGGTCCTCGGGACTCCTGGTGACCCGCTTGCGTCGTGTGACAGGTGGTGCCATCAGATCGCCTTTTCTGTAAGGGAGTCGACTGACCGACGGTCATTCCGCGTTGACTGACTGACCGTCGGTCATTTACCTTCTCACGCAAGCCCCGCTCCGGCCCCTCACGGTGAGGACCCGCAATGAGCGACGCACCACGCGCGACCGGTGCGCGGACCGCGCACCAGCGGGCCACGCACCGCCCGACCACGCACCACCCGAAGGGCCTGCTCCTGTCCTTCGTCTGTTTCGGCGTGTTCATGGTCTACCTCGACGCCACCATCGTGAACGTGGCGCTGCCGGAGATCCAGCGCGACCTCGACGCCGACCTGACCGGACTCCAGTGGGTGGTCGACGCGTACGCCCTCGCCTTCGCCTGTCTGCTGCTCACCTCGGGGACCGTCGGCGACATCATCGGCCGCAAACGGCTGTTCCTCGGCGGTCTGGTCGGCTTCACGCTCAGCTCGGTCCTGTGCGCGCTGGCCGCCTCGACGGAGACCCTGCTGCTCGGGCGGGCACTCCAGGGCGTGTGCGGATCCATCATGATCCCGGTGTCGCTCGCGCTGGTCTCGGCGACCTACACCGAACCGGCCGCCCGCGCGAAGGCCATCGGCATCTGGGCCGGGATCGGCGGACTCGCCCTGTCCGCCGGGCCGTTGGTCGGCGGAGTGCTCGTCGACACCGTCGGCTGGCAGTCCATCTTCTGGGTCAACGTACCCATCGGCGTGCTGGCCACCGCCGTACTGGCCCGGCTGCTGACCGAGAACCGCGGACCGCGCGCCCGGCGTCTGGACCTCGTGGGCCAGCTGCTGTTCGTCGTCGCGATCGCCTCACTGGCGTACGCGCTCATCGAGGGCAACAGCGAGGGCTGGGCCTCCGCGCCCATCGTCGGCGCCTTCGCCGCGTCGGGAGCGGCACTCGTGGCCTTCGTGGTGTGGGAGCTGCGGCAGACCGAGCCCATGCTGCCGCTGAAACTGTTCCGCAAGCCGGTCGTGGCGGTCGCGGGAGTCGTCAACTTCCTCAGTCTCTTCGGCCTGTTCGCGGCGATCTTCCTGCTCACCCTCCATCTGCAGAGCGTCCAGGGACTGAGCAGCATCGAGACGGGCCTACGGTTCCTGGCGCTGACCGTGCCCATCATGATCGCCTCGTTCGCGGCGAGCGTCGTCGCCGCCAGAACCGGACCGCGTGCCCCCATCGTGGGCGGCTCGCTCCTCTCGGCGGCCGGTCTGTACGGCCTCACCGTCCTCGACGCCGACAGCGGCTTCGGCGCCTACTGGTGGGCACTGGCCCTCCTCGGTGTCGGCGTCTCCTTCACCGGCGCGCCCGCGACCGTCGCCCTGCTCGGGGCCGTACCGCCCGAGCAGGCCGGCACCGCGTCCGGGATCTCCAACACGTTCCGCCAGGTCGGCGCGGTCTTCGGGGTGGCGCTCGCGGGGGCGCTGCTGCTGCGCCATCTGCGGGACGCGCTGCCCGGCGCGCTCGCCGGGGTGCCCATGCCGCAGGACGCCCGCGACCGTGCGTACACGCTGCTCAGCGACGGCGACCTGTCCCGCACCGACGCCCTGCCGCCCGCGCTGCGACAGCCGGTCCTCGACGCGGTGGGACCCGTCTTCGTCGACGGCATGCACCTGGTGATGCAGGTCGCGGCGGCCGGCACACTCGTCGGCGGGCTCTGCGCGCTGCTGCTCCTCGGGCGCGGAGCGGGGCGGGTCGCCGCTGACGCCCCGGCCGCGTCCGAGGTCGCCGAACCCACCGGGGCGACGACGGGACACGCCCGGTGACCTCCGCAACCGCCGGCGCCCCCGGCGGTCGCACCCTGATCCGGCGGCTCGCCGACTGGGCGAGCGACCTGGAACTCGACGACGCCCCCGACCGGGTCGTCGCCCACCTCAGGAGCCAGCTCCTCAGCCAACTGGCCGCCGCCCGCACCGGCTACGCGCATCCGCTCGGCAGGCGGATCGCCCGCGCGTACGGCGGACCGCTCCAGCCGGACCCCGCGCGCGCGGCCGTCTCCCTGGCGATGGCCGCGATCTGCCTGGACCACGACGACACGGCGTACGCGGGACACCTCTCGCACTCCTGCGTGACCGTGCCCGTGGTGTACGCGCGGCAACTGCGCCTCGACGGACGCCAGTTGCTCACCGCGATCCTGGCCGCCGACGAGAGCGCCGCCCGGGTCACGGCCGCCGCCACCCTCGGGCCCTTCCGTGGCCAGGCCGCCGCGCACACCCACCTCGCGGGCACGGTCGCCGGCCGGCTGAGAGCCCTCGACGCACCCGCCCGCGCCTGGGTGAACGGGCTCGGCCTGGCCTTCTCCGTACCCCCGTGGACCCTCACCCCCGGCTTCCTGTCCACCGACGCCAAGGGGTTCGCGGCGGTGGCGCCGATCCAGACCGGCCTCGCCGCCTGCGACGGGGCCCTGGCCGGACTGCGCGGACCCGCGGACGTACTCGAACACCCGGAGGGGTTCCTGCGCCGGTACGCGGACGTGCCGCTGCCCGAGGAGGCGGTGGCCGGTTTCGGCACGCTCTGGCACACCGAGACGCTCTCCTACAAGGTCCACCCGGGCAGCGCCTACATCGGCGCCGCCGTCGACTGCGCGGTGGACTGCGCGGCGGAACTCCGGGCCACCGGCGCGACCCCCGACGACATCGCCGAGGTCGTCGTCGCAGGGTCCCTCCTCACCAGCGGACTCGACCGGGCCTCCCGGGCGCGGCACATCGGCCCGAACGCGAGCGTCGCCGCACTCAACTTCTCCCTGCCCTACAACGTGGCCACCGCCCTGCTCACCGGCGACCTCGACCCCGCGGATCTGATGCCCCCCGCCGTCGAACGCCCCGAGCGCTGGAAACTCGCGGCGAAGGTACGCACCGTCCACGACCCGCGGCTGAGCCGGGCCGCGCTCCTGTCGACCGCGCCCCTGGGCCAGGCCCTGCGGCGCGCGGGCGAACACGCCGACGCCTGGGTGCGCGCGGCCGACGAACGCGCCGCCGACCTGCTGCCCCCGGCCTGGCTGGCCCCCGAGACCGACTTCCGCTTCGCGACCAAACGCCTGGGCGCGCGCGTGACCGTACGGCTGCACGACGGGCGCGAGCTGACCGCCCACCGGGCGCAGGCCGTCGGGGCCGTGGGCGGCGGGGAGCACGCGGCAGCGGCCCGCGAGAAGTTCCTGCGCAGCGGAGGGCATCCCGAAGTCCCGCACATGGTGGCGGAACTGACCGACCTCGACGCGGGCGGGGTCGCACGACTGATCTCCCTTGCGCTGTCCGGAGCGGCGGACGAGGCGCAGGCGGAGATCCTCCGGGGCGAACGGCGGCGCCCCAGGCGGGGTCGGCGGACCATCTCGGTGGACACCCGTGCGTTGGAGGGGGCGTACGGGCGTCTACTGGGGTCCGCCGACTCCGTCCCCGACCGTGTACTGGCCGAACTCGCCCTGCAAGCGGGCGCGTTGGCGGTCTCGGGGGTGCTCTCCGAGGTGGCGGCGCCGGCCGTCGACGCGGTTCTCGCCTCGGCGCCCCGGGACGTGCTCGTCGACCTGGTCCGCCGCAACGCCGCCCATCTGCTCGGCGTGCTGGACCGTATGCCCGCGGGCGACGAAAGCCTCTGGTCGCGGGTCGTCGAGGAACTCCGCGACCACGTCGAGCGCGCCGCGAAGAGCGCGGAGACGAACGGGGAGACGAGCGCGGCAAAAAGCGCCGAGACGAGCGTGGAGAAGAGTACGGAGACGAGTGCGGAGAACGTCCATGGCGGATGACACGCACGCTCCGTTCCGCACTCCTCCCACGGAGGACGACGACCCGCGCTGTCTGCGGCCCGGCGAGGCCGTCGCCGCCCTCGCGGACGCGCCCTGGCGCCGGGTCGTGATCCTGGGGGAGTACGAGTCGCGTCCGGCGCGGGCCGCCGTCGTACCCGGCTACCGTGCGGTGAGCTGGAGCGACCGGGTGTCCGGCGCGCTCCGGGCGGCGCACCCCGATCTCGCCTGCCGTGCCGCACGCGGCCGCAAGGACCTGTCCCTCTTCGAGATGCGTTCCCGGCAGGTGCTGGCCGCCCTCGTCTTCCGCGGCGACCTCGCGCTGATCTCGTGCGGCGGCCCCGAGTTGCGGCAGGCGGCGTTCGACCTCGACTCCGTCGAGATCGAACTCAGCCGCATCCTGGACTCCCTGCGGGGCGCCACCTACCGCCACGCCGTCGTGATCAGCCCCTTCGACCGGTCCACGGCGGGCGGACCACCGGCGGACCCCGCCTCCGCCGCCCGGGCGGACGCCGTGCGCGAGCGTCAGCTCCGGCTGGTGCAGCGCATCGCCCTGGTGACGCTGCACCACGCGGCGCAGCACGTCGACCTGATGCGCCACCAGCGCGGACTCGATCCGCGGACCCTGTGGGCGCCGGGGCCGGGCCGGCTCAGCAGCAGAGGGCACGCGGTGGCCGCCGCGGCCGTGGTACGGGCCCTCGCGCGCCGCCAGCCCTGAGCCGGGGGGCGTGTGTCAGACCGCCTCCGGGAGGCCCATGTACGCGAGCCGCCGGGACTGCATCTCCTCCGACCACCGCAGTGCCGTGCCGACCCGCTCCTCGACGGTCGTGTCCACCAGCCGCCGCCCGGGCCAGATCTCGTGGTCGCCGACCAGTCCGGCGTGCTTGTCGAGCCCTTCCTGGAACAGGGCCTCGCGGCGCAGCACCATGTCGGTGACGGGCAGCTCGCTCCACAGCCGCCGCCCGCGGACGATCAGGTCCAGGATCCGCGGCCGGTCCTCTGGATGGGCGAGGAGATGCTCGCGGGCGACGGAACTGCCGACCGTGAGATGGCGTATCTCGTCGATGCCCGCGCCCCGCTCGATGTCCGAGACCGCCGGGTCGAAGATCCGCCACTTGCGTTCGCTCAGCTCGGCGGCCGGCGCCAGCACGCCCTCGACGAGGATCGTCAGCACGACCACACCGCCGATGAAGTCGCCCTCGTCCCGCAGGACGCGCAGGCCCAGTTCCTCCAGCGGGGCGAGGACCGCGTCCCGGTCCGCGCCCGCGAGCCGCTCGACGTCGGCGGTCAGGTCCGTGACCCCGAGTGCGGAGAGATGGTTGCGGAACACCATGGAGTGCCGGGCCTCGTCGATCAGCTGGGTGGCGTAGAACTCCATCGTCTCCAGGGACGGCGCCAGCGCGACCAGGTACGAGATGGCCCGGGTGGCCTTCTCCTCCGCGATCGAGCGGAAGGCCAGCTCCTGGGTGAGCGCCGCGTTCAGCGGGCCAGGCTCACGGGTGATGTCGAGCGGCACGACGTCCGGTGCGTGTCCGGCGATCCGCCCGCGCAGGGTGCCCTGGGGCACCGCGCTCAGCCAGTACCCCAGATCGCAGTCGGCGGCGGTCAGTTCGAGGCTCATCGCGCCCTCGACGAGCGAGGGCGCGTTCTCCCAGTCGGCCTCGGCCGGAACGGCGGTCGTGCCGGTGCTGTCGGTCATGCTCTGCTCCTGTCGTGGGTGGCACTCGTGGGCAGGGTGTTCAGCAGGGGTGATCCGGTGCCGGCCCGGGAGGTCAGGACACGGGCCAGCACCAGTTCGTGGTCGCCGACCGGCACGGTCCGCTCGACCCGGCACTCCAGCCAGCCCACCGCGTCGCGCAGCAGCGGGGCGCCGCAGGCCGAGCGGCCGTCCCACAGGCCGGTGGTGTCCGGCAGGTCCCAGCCGTCCGTCCGGTCGGAACGGGCGAAGCGATGCGCCAGCGGGGCCTGCCCGTCGGACAGCGCGTTGACCGCGAAGCGGCCCGGGCCCAGCAGGGTCGCCAGCCCCCTGCTGCCCCGGCGCAGGGCGACGGACACCATGGGCGGGTGCAGCGAGGCGACGCACAGGGTGCTGACCGTGACGCCGTGGGCCTGTCGCGCCGGGCCGCACGTCAGGACGGCCACCCCGGCCACGGACCGCCACACCGCCGTGCCCTCGCGCAAAAGGCCCGTGCCGGTCATGTCGCCCTCGCGTCGAACCGGTCGGCGAGCCGCCGCCCCTCGTCGGCCGCGTCCACGCTGTCCGGGGACAGCGCCGCGTACTCGGCGCGAAATCGCTCGTACGCCGGATGCGTCTCCGGTTCGAAGCGCAGCCCGAACGGCTTGAGGAAGTTCCCGAACAGCGCCCGGTCGCCGAAGAGATGGATCGGCAGCACCAGCAGCGCCCACTCCGCGCCGAACAGCCAGATCCACGCCAGGGCCACCAGGCCCTGGGTGACGAGGCTGTGCATCACGTTGTAGAGGACGTGGTACGTCCGCGGGATCCGCCTGCCCCCGGCCCGCCGGTGGGCGATCGCCCCCGGCAGGTAGCCGATCAGGTCGATGTACACGAACAGCGCGAGCGCCGGCAGCCATCGCACCTCGTCCAGGTGGGCCAGGAACAACGCCGTGGCGACGACGAGACCGAGCCCGTACTCCAGGCGGATCAGCCGGTAGGTGACCGGTGTCTCGAAGAGGTTGTGCGCGTCCATCAGGCGGCCACCGCGGGTTCGGGCCCGCCGGCCGCCTCGGGCCCGCCGGCCGCCTCGGGGCCGACCACCGTCGCGTCGGGGAACAGGCCCGTCAGGACGGTCGCGATGGTCTCCTTGAGCACCCGCGCGGCCACCGGGTCGAGGATTCCCGCGAGGCTGGGGATCCCGAAGTCGAACTCGGCGGCGAAGTCGATCAGGCAGTCCGCGCCGACCCGCACCCGCCAGCTGCCGGTGAACTCCTCGAAATCGCCGTGCAGTTGGCGGAAGGCGATCGTCAGCCGTTCCTCGTCGAACCGGTCGGCCTCCGTCCAGCGCAGGATGCCGTTGCGGAAGTGCACCGCCCAGTCGCTGTGTTCCTCGCCATCCGGACCTTCACGGACCGTCACCGACCGCACCACGGGCGACAGTTCGGGATAGCGGGCGAAGTCCCGGACCCGCCGGTACGCCTCTTCGGCGCCGACACCCCCGGTCCGTACGGTCAGTTGAGCGCTTCGCATGTCGTCACGTCACCTTCCATAGCGGGCCGACTGCGCACGGCAGGCCCGGTCGAGCGCTTCGTAGAGGAAGTCCAGGTCGCCGCGGGTCAGCACGGCGGGCGGTGTCAGCCGCAGGACCAGATGGGAGTTGAGCGAGTGGTTCGCGACGACCCCGTGCTCGATCAGCTCGATGAGGAGGTCGCCCGCGGGCCCCGGCTCGGCGAACTCCACGCCCAGCAGCAGGCCCCGGCCGCGCACCTCGCGTACCGCGCTCCCGTAGTGGGCGCGGACGATCCGCCCCAGCACGTTGAGGATCTCGCCGCCCAGCACCCGCGCGCGGTCGACCAGTTCGTCCTCCTGGATCGCCGCGAGGGCCCCGCGCGCGGCGGCCATCGCGAGGGGCGCGCCGGAGAACGTCGAGGTGTGCAGATACGGGTCGCGGTCGAGCACCGAGAACGCCTCCGGTGTCGAGAGCACCGCCGACACGGGGACCACCCCGCCGCTCAGCCCCTTGCCGACCAGCATCAGATCGGGGCGGACGTCCTCGGCGTCGGCTCCCCACCAGCTGCCCAGCCGGCCCATACCGGTCTGGATCTCGTCCAGGACGAGCAGCGCCCCGTGTGCGTCGCACAGCCGCCGCACCTCCCGCAGATAGCCGGGCGGCGGGATCACGACCCCGGCCTCGCCCTGCACCGGTTCGACGAACACGCACGCCTCGCCGGGCGCCGCAGCCAGTGCCTCCCCGAGCGGGGCGGTGTCCCCGTACGGCACATGCGTGACGTCGGGCAGCAGCGGCCGGAACGGGTTCTGGAAGACGTCCTTGCCGGTCAGGCTCAGCGCCCCCATGGTCTTGCCGTGGTAGCAGGACTCCATGGCGATCAGCCGGGTCCTGCCCCGGGTGCGGGCCACCTTGATCGCGGTCTCCACGGCCTCCGCCCCCGAGCCCGCGAAGTGCACACGCTCCAGGCCCGGCGGGGCCACCGCCACGAGCGCGTCCGCGGCGAGGGCGGCCTGCGGCTCCAGGAAGAGCCGGGTCGCCACCGGGTGGGAGTGCAGCTGCTCGCTCACGTACCGCAGGACGGTGGGATGCCGGGCGCCGGTCAGGAAGACGCCGTAGCCGCCGCAGTTGAGGAACCTGCCGCCGTCGGCCGTGGTCACCCAGGCGCCCTCCGAGGCGACCTCCACATGGCCGCCGAACATCTCGCCGAGGGTGGCCCGGCCCTTGCTCAGCCGGGCGCGGTACAGCCGGCCCAGCTCCTCCCGTGCGGTCGTCGCGGGTGCGACGGTCATGATGGTCCCCGCCTCACGCGAGCCGCAGCGGACTGCCCGCCACGTGCTCCAGATAGGGGGCGGCGAAGCTCGCCCGGGACGGTGGATGGAAGCCGAGCCCGTGCGAGACGGCGGCGAGGTACGCGACCTCGGACGAGGAGATGAAGGCCGTTCCGCCGAGCATCTCGACCGCCCGCCGCACCGCCTCGCCCAGCGCGTCCTGCGCCGCGAACCGTGCCACCAGCGCCTTGCCGAGCGCCTCGTCGTCGCTCTCGCCGTCCCGCAGCATCCGGGCGACACCCTCAAGGAGCAGATTGGCCGTCTCCAGCCGCGTCACCAGGCCGGCACGGTCCGACGTGCTGTGCTCGCGTACGAGGGCACGCTCGACCAGTGCGCCGGCCGCGCCCGAGTAGCAGGCGGAGATGAGCAGTTCGAACCAGAGGAAGCCGGTGGTCTGCAGTTCGTCGAGCCGGCCCGGTTCGGCGGCGGCCGTCCGCATGAGCAGCTGCTCGTCCACGAGGACGTCGGTCAGCCGCACCTCGTCGCTCTCCGCCCCGGCCAGCGCCCAGCTCTTCCAGAAGGGGTGCACGCTGATGCCCTCGCTGGCCCGGGGCAGGAGCATCACCGCGAGCTCCGTACCCTCACCGCCGCCGTCGCCGTCCTTCGTGGGCAGTGCCACGCTCGCGGTCAGCAGGTCCATCGACGCGGAGAGGCTGCACGGCTTCTTGCTGCCGTTGACCAGATAACCGCCGTCGACCGCCTTCGCCCGGACCGTCGGGGCGAGGATGCCCTGCCCCGGCCGCCCCTCGGCGAACCCGGAGGCCACCAGCAGGCCCTGTTCCGCGATGCCTTCGAGCAGGGCCCACTCCATGCCGGAGCGCTGCACGCTGTCGGCGAGGGTGAACAGGGTGGCCACGGAGAAGTGGTGCATGGTCGTGGCGACCGCGAGGGACGGTGAGTGGGCGCCGACCGCGCGGACGACCGCGAGCGCCTGGAGCGGGTCGGCTCCGCCGCCGTGATACCTGGCAGGGATCACCAGTCCGGGACCCCCGCAGGCCCGGAAGTGGTCGAGAGCGGGGCTGCCCGGCGCTTCCAGTTCGGACAGCGGGATGTCGTCGAGCTTGTCGAGCAGGCCGGGGAGAAAGGCCTCGCAGGTCTCCCGGGCGTGGTCCATCGAACGCATGGGTTCCTCGAACTGTCGTATGTCTGGGTGTTGGTGAATGACCGTCAGCGTGCTTTTGCGGCAGCCGCGTTGGCGCGTTGGCGCTGTGGCGCGATCAGGCCGCCGGTCGGTCGCCGGTGCCGAAGACCGCGTCCCGGGGGCGGATCCCGCCCGGGGAGACGCTGACGCCCTGGACGTGCGTGGTGCGCAGGGCCGGGTAGTTGGCCTCGCCGAACACCCCGCCGGTCAGCCCCGTACCGCCGTGCGAGGGCAGATAGGGCAGGAACCCGATGTGCGAGTCGTTGACCTTGAGCAGGCCGCCCTCGGTGACACGGTCGACGAAGCGGTCGACCACCTCGCGGTCGGCGGCCCACAGGGAGTTGCGCAGCCCGTAGCCGGTGCTGTTCACGAAGTCGATGAACTTCTCCAACAGCCGCTCGTCGTCGTCCGGTTCGGCCACGATCACGGGCAGCAGCGGGAAGAAGGTCTCCTGGCTGACGGCCGTCATGCGCCGGGCGTCCGTCAGTCCGCGGACGAGGACGACGGTCGGCTCCAGGAAGATGCCCGCCGGGTCGCGCGTACCGTCGACGAGCATCGCGTGCCCGCCGCAGACCAGCTCGGCGCCCTGCAGCAGGGCGTCGTCCAGGCAGTCGAAGAACTTCTCGTTGCGCAGCACCGGTGTGAGCAGTACGTCCTCGTCGCCCGCGCGACCTGGCTTCACGAGCCGTGCCTGGCGCACCAGTTCGGCCAGCAGCGGCTCGGCGACGTCCGGATGGACCACGACCTGGTTGGGGATCATGCACAGCTGGCCCGAGCCGAAGAACCCCTCGGTCAGCGCCTCGGCGGCCAGCTCGACATCGGCGTCCTTCCAGACCGTCACCACGTCGTTGCCTGCCAGCTCCAGGATCGGCTTCTTGCCCGCGGCCACGCACCGGTCCTGGAAGCGGATGCCCGCTTCGCTGCTGCCGAAGTACATGATGTCGTCGACCAGCGGGCTGTCCAGCCAGGCGTTCAGCAGGGGAGCGGGGTCGCCGCAGACCACCCCGAGCGTGCCGGGGGGAGCGCCGACCTCGTCCAGCACCGGGGCCACCAGCTCCTGCAGCGCGTACATCACCCCGAGCGGTCCGCTCCTCGGGGCGCGGACGACCAGGGCGTTGCCCGCGAAGATCGCGTGCACCCCGAGCAGGGCGCTGGCCATCGGGGCGTTCTGCGGCGGGTTCAGACAGACCACACCGTCCGGCCTGCGGCGTACGGAGATCTCCCGTACGCCGTGCCGGAACTCCTGGTGCAGCTGCGAGTGGTAGAAGCCGACGGACTCGGGGCCCCAGCACTCCAGCATCCCCGAGACCTGCCAGCGGGCGAGCACCCGCGGATGCCCCTCCTGGACCAGGATCTCCTCGATCTCCTCGGCGCGTTCGGTGATCCGGCGGTGCAGCAGCGTGCACACCCGGTCGAGCCGGATCTCCAGCGGCACGGCGGCCCACTCGACGGCGGCCCGGGACGCGGCCTCCAGAGCCAGCCGCACCTCGTCGGGACCGGCCTTGGCGACCCGGCCGACGATCGAGGGCGGCAGTTCCCCGTCCGGGGCCTGGCCGCGTTCGAGGCGCCGCTTGAGCGTCAGGTTGGAGAAGGCGTCGTCGAGCAGCGCCGCCGCGTCGACCACGTACACCCAGTCGTCCCCCGTGACACCGCGCCCCCCGATGTACGAGCCGTAGCTCCGCGCGCCGGGACCCAGCCGCACCTCGTTCCCCTCACGCACTTCATTTCCCTCGCGCACTTCACGAGTCCCCGCCTGTATTCCGGTCACACCGGCCCCCCGATCGATCTCCCGCTGATTTCCCACAAACTTCCAGCCGGGGCTGAGAAGGGTCTGACACCGGACTGAGACGGGCGTTTCAGGAGGATCGAAGGTCGGGGCGCAAGGGTGGGGATTCGATGCGACGACAGGGGGACGGGATATGTCAACCACCCGGGAGACGGCGACATTCGACAGGGTTCTGTACGCGCTCGGCGAGTACGCGGAGAATTCCAGCGCGTTCCTCGCCCTGAACACCGGGAACGAGTACTTCACCCGGCCCGGGAGCGCGGGAGTGGTCGTCTTCCGGCGCGCTGGCCGCTATCTGATCCAGTTCGGCGGCCCTTTCGCGGCCGAGAGCGAGAGGCCCGGACTCCTCGCCGCCTTCCTCGATTTCGCCGCCGCACAGCGCCGGCGGGTCGTCGCCGTACAACTGCAGGGCGAGGACGTCGGCCTTTACGCCCGTGCCGGGTTCACCGTGAACCAGATCGGCTGCGCCTACGCGCTGGCGCTGCCGGACTTCACCCTCAAGGGCACCCGGTTCGTGAAGCTCCGCAACAAGATCTCGCGGGCCCGGCGGGCGGGCCTTGAGGTGGACGAGGTGCCGTTCGACGAGGTCGCCGACGAACTGGCGGCCGTGGACCGGCCCTGGCTGCGCGCCAAGGGGCGGCATGTGAAGGAGATCGAGTTCCTGGTCGGACAGCTCGGCGGACCTGCGCAGACCGAACGGCGGCTCTTCGTGGGGCGGATCGAGGGGAAGGCCGTCGCCTACATCTCGTACTCACCGGCGTACGGCAGGCACTCCGGGTGGCTGCACGATCTGACCCGCCGGGTGCCGTCGAGTACGCCCGGGGTCCTGGAGGCCGTCAACCTGCGGGCCATCGAGGTGTTCCGAAGCGAGGGCGCGCAGTGGCTGCACCTCGGGTTCACGCCCTTCACCGGGCTGTCCGAGGAGCACGAGACGGCCGCGGCCAGCGCGCTGACCGGCCGTTTTCTGCGGTTCCTCGCCGACCACGGGGAGCGGGTGTACCCGGCGGCGAGCCAACTGGCGTACAAGGAGAAATGGGCGCCCGGGCTGGTGCTCCCGCAGTACCTCGCCTTCCACGGGCGGGCCCGGGCGGGTGCGGTGTGGCGGCTGCTGCGGGTGACGAAGTCGGTGTGACGTACGGCGATCGACGGTGGTGGGGGCGGTGTCGTCGCCGGGTGGGCCCCGGCGGCGGCACCGCCCCGTGCGGGGTGTTCCTCAGACGGTCAGCGGTTCCCGTCGCAGCACCCTCTCGAACTGCTCCCGCAACGCGTCCCCCGGCTCAAGACCCAGGTTGTCGGCGAGCCGCCGCCGGGTGCGGTGGTAGACGTCGAGTGCCTCCGCCTGCCGTCCCGACCGGTACAGCGCGGTGATGAGCTGCTCGCAGAAGCGCTCGCGCAGCGGATAGCGCGCGTGCAGCGGATGCAGCTCCGTGACGATCTCCCGGTGCCGGCCCAGCCGCAGCTCGGCGTCGAAGAGATACTCGTACGCCGTCAGTCGGGTCTCGGTGAGCCGGGTGTACGCCATCCTGCTGATCAGGCCCTGCCCGGTGTCCAGCAGGGCCGGGCCCCGCCACAGCGCGAGCGCCTGGTTCAGCAGCGGGATCGCCTGTCCGGGCGCGGACCTGTGGAGCGTGGCCGCCTGCCGGGTCAGATTGCAGAAGAGCGAGGCGTCGATGTCATTCTCGGGCAAAGAAAGCATGTATCCGAAACTCGATGTGCGGATCAGATCACGCAGATTGTCCTTCCCGGTGTGCGTGTCAATGATGCGGCGAAGACGGGCGACATGACCGTGCAGGGAGTTCTCCGCATTGCGCGGGAGATCCTCGCCCCACAACTCGTCGATCAGATCACTGCGTGACACCGGCCTGTTGGGTGAGAGTGCCAGTGCGGCCACAGTCGCCCGGAGTTTCTCGCCGGGCAGACGCAGAGTGACGGGGCCATCCGTGAGTTCTAATGGCCCGAGCAGACGAACCTTCAATTTTTCCCCCGTGGTTCAAGCGTGTACGAACACGTGAGGGAAGGGTAATTCCGACTTTCGGGCGGAGCAATGCGGTTGTCGCAGAGGTGAGGCGTCCCACTGTCCGCGGTGTCATCGGCCTTTTCCGCCCCGTGCGTCCCGTGCCCTTCGCGGTGGCGCGATGGTGTTCTCCGGTTCCGCCCGGTGGCGGCGGTCAGTATGGCGGTCAGCGGTTCCGGTAACCGCGCAGCTTTCGGTACAGCGTGGCGCGGGCGATCCCCAGTGCCGCCGCCGCACGCGCCTTGTTGCCTCCGTGGCTGCGCAGCGCCGCCAGGATGGCGGTGCGCTCGGCGTGCTCCATCGGGGTCAGCGGCCGTGCCGGGGGTCCTTCCCGGACAGGGTCCGGCAGTTCGGCCCGTCGCACGGGTCCGACGATGCGCCGCCCGTCGGCCAACGCCCTTACCAGCTGGGCGAGTTCGGTGACATTGCCGGGCCAGGTGTGCCGCTCCAGGGCGTGCAGCGCGTCCAGGGTCCAGGTCAGGGGCGGCTCGCCCGGCGTGGGCCCCGGCGTCAGTTCCGCCAGCAACTCCCTGATGTCGTCCGGGCGTTCTCGCAGCGCCGGAAGCGTGACCGAGCGGACGGCCAGGCCGTCCAGCAGTCGCTGGAGGCAGGGGCCCGGGGGAGTGCCGGGCGTGTACGTGACCAGGAGGGGCGCGTGCGGGTGGGCTTCGAGGAGGGAGTCGAGCGAGGCGATGTCGGTCTGCGCGAGTCCTTCGGCGTGGCGCAGGAGGAGGGGGCGGTCGGGGGCCGGCGCCGCGGTCCGGCCGTCGGCCGACGGTCCGGCCCAGCCGTCGATCGCGGCTGCGGCCGGCTGCTTCGCCGCGTCCACGACCAGCGGGGCCGGTCCGCCGTGCGCGGCCAGCAACTCCCGTGCCAGGAAGGTCTTTCCGGTGCCGCGCTCGCCGGTGAGCAGCAGGGGCTCACGGGAGCGGGCCAGGTCCGCCGCGCGGCTCGTCGCGTGCCGCCAGGGGACGGAACGCCCGGCGGGCGCGGTGCGGGGCGGTCCGGCGGGCCGAGAGGGCGGCCCGACGGGCGGTTCGACGACGGCGACCACGCCGATGACGACGCCCTCGTGGCGTACCTGGGTGACGCACGCGGTGCCGGCGGCGTCGGGGAGGTCCAGGACGTACGGGGCGGGGCCGGCGGGGCTGTGTGGTCCGTGCGGGTCGTCCGGCGTGTGCGGCTCGGATGGTCCGGGCGCGGCGTCCGTCCCGTGCGGCCGGTTCGTGGCGGTGCTTCGCTCCAGGACCTCCAGCGCTTCCAGCGCCGACGGTGGCAGCAGTCCCGCCGCCGTCTCGTTGACCAGGCGGTTGCGGCCGTCCAGTGCCACGACCGCCGCGCCCGGCCGGGCGGCGGCCCGCTGGTAGGCGTCGAGCAGTACGCGTTCCGCCGTGCGCGACCGGGTCAGGAGTTCCGCCTCGACGGCCGCCGCCGTGGCCTCGGCGAGGGCGGCGCCGGGGTGCGGCGAACGCTCGGCGCACAGGCCCGACGCGACGGTCACCGTGCCGAGGACGCGGCCGTTCTCAGGCGCCAGCACCGGAACGCTCACAGCCGACACGTCCTGCCACAGGTCCAGGAAGTGCTCGGGGCCGTGCACCTCGGCGCGGCTCCGGCTGCGCAGGGCCAGCGCCGCGCTGTTGTGCCCGACCTCGCGCTCGGACAGGTCGGGGTACGTCTCGTCGTGCGGGGTGTTCCCGCCCGACCACAGGACCCGCAGGCGCTCGTCGGTGAGGACCACGGCCGACTGCCCGGAGGAGAGCGGGGGCGCCAGCCGTTCGAGCACCGGCCGGGCGGCGGTCAGCAGGGCGGAGCCCGCCGGGGGTGCGGGTCGGGTGGGCTCCGTGAGGTCGTGCGGTACGCCGAAGAAGCGGGCGCGGCGCCAGGCGGCGGCGATCTCGGGCGGTACGTCGTCGGGCAGCGGGAGCCCGGTCAGGAACCGCTCGCGTGCGTGGCGGAGCGGGGTGAGGGCGGGGGAGTCGTTTGCGGTGGTCACGGCGGTGTCCACGGTACCGGGTGTTGTTGAAGGGGCAACGAGGGGTGGCTTGGGGCTGTGGGGTCTGTGCGGGTGCGTGGGGGCTGGTCGCGCAGTTCCCCGCGCCCCTTGGGGGTGGGTGGTTTGGGTTGTGGGGTTTGTGCGGGTGCGTGGGGGCTGGTTGCGCAGTTCCCCGCGCCCCTTAGGGGGGTGGGTGGCCGGGGTTGTGGGGGCAGTGCGGGTGCGTTGTGGCTGGTTGCGCAGTTCCCCGCGCCCCTTGGGGGGTGGGGGTGGGGCGGGCGTTTGCGTTCGTGAGCGCGGCTGCCTCGGGGGATCGGGGCGCGGGACCATACTTGGTGGTTCGTGGGACGCGGAGCGAGAGGGTGGAGTCGTCATGAGTGTCGATGCCGGTCGGGACACGGTCACCGACGAGGCCGTACACAGCCTCGGGGCGGACACCGATCCGCGGTTGCGCGAGCTGCTGAGCGCGCTCGTCCGGCATGTGCACGACTTCGCCCGCGAGACCCGGCTCACCCAGCAGGAGTGGGAACGGGCGATCGGCTTCCTGACGGCGACCGGCCAGACGTGCACCGACACCCGACAGGAGTTCATCCTCCTGTCCGACGTGCTCGGGCTGTCGATGCTCGTGGAGACCCTGAACGCCGACCGCGCCCCCGGCGCCACCGAGTCCACCGTCCTCGGCCCCTTCCACATGACGGAGTCCCCGGTCCGCGAACTCGGCGCGGACATCGACCTCGTGGGCAGCGGCGAACCGTGCGTGGTCAGTGGCCGCGTGCTGTCCCAGGACGGCACCCCGCTGCCCGGCGCGACCCTCGACGTGTGGCAGGCCGACGCCCACGGCTTCTACGACGTGCAGCAGCCCGGCGTCCAGCCCGCGGGCAACGGCCGCGGCCTCTTCACCACCGACGCGGCGGGCCGCTTCCACTTCCGTACCTGCGTACCGAGCCCGTACCCCATCCCGACCGACGGCCCGGTCGGCGACCTGCTCCGCGCCACCGGCCGTCACCCCTACCGCCCGGCGCACATCCACTTCATCGCCGGCGCCGAGGGCCACATCCCGGTCACCACGCACATCTTCGTGGCGGGCAGCGACTACCTCGACTCGGACGCCGTCTTCGCGGTGAAGCGCAGTCTCGTCCAGGACTTCGCGGAGACCGACGACCCGTCCCTGGCACGGGAGTTCGGCATCCCGAACCCCTTCAGGCACGCCCGCTTCGACCTCGTACTGACCCCGGAGCGCACCGCGTGAACTTCTCGTACGAGGCACAGCCCATGCGTGTCGTCCTCCGGCCCGGCGCCTCGGTGACCGCGACGGCCGGCGAGGTCGACCGGCTCGGACTGCGCCGGGTGCTCGTGGTGTCCGGTGCGCGCGGCGCGGACACGGCCGGGGCGGTCGCGGACTCGCTGGGCGACCTCTGCGCGGGAGTGCACGCCGAGGCCCGTATGCACGTCCCGGCCGAGGTCGCGGACCGGGCCGTCGAGGTGGCGCGGGAGCGCGGCGCCGACGGCTGTGTGGCGGTCGGCGGCGGCTCGTCGATCGGCCTCGGCAAGGCGATCGCGCTGCGCACCGGCCTCCCGCTGATCGCCGTGCCCTCGACCTACTCCGGCTCCGAGATGACCCCCGTCTGGGGCCTCACCGAGCACGGCGCCAAACGCACCGGCCGCGACCCGTCGGTCCTCCCGCGCAGCGTCGTGTACGACCCCGACCTCACCCTCTCCCTGCCCGTACCGCTCTCCGTCACCAGCGGAGTCAACGCCGTCGCGCACGCCGTCGAGGCGCTGTACGCCCCCGACACCTCGCCCCTGATCGCCCTGATGGCGGAGGAAGGCGTACGGGCGATGACCTCGGCGCTGCCGGAGATCGCCGCCGAGCCGTCGGACCCGGAGGCCCGCGGCCGTGCCCTCTACGGGGCCTGGCTCTGCGGTTCCTGTCTGGGCGCGACCACCATGGGCCTGCACCACAAGCTCTGCCATGTGCTGGGCGGCACGTTCGGCCTGCCGCACGCCGAGACGCACACGGTGGTCCTCCCGTACGCCCTCGCGTTCAACGCGCCCGCCGCCCCCGCGGCCGTACAGGCGCTGAACCGTGCCCTCGGCACCGACGACGCCCCGCGCGCCCTGTGGGCCCTCGCGGGAGACCTCGGCGCACCCCGTTCCCTCGCCGGGCTCGGTCTGACGGAGGCCGATCTGAAGGGGGCGGCCGAACTGGTCGCGGGGCAGGCGTACGCCAATCCGCGCCCGGTCACGGCGCAGGACGCGCTGACCGTACTGGAGGCGGCGTTCGCGGGACGGGCACCTCGCGCGGCTGCGACCTCACCCCTGATCTGACCTACGGCTGCGGCGATTCCCTGTGGGCCGCGCGTCCACAGGGTTCCGCAAGGTTCCGCAAGCTATCGAAAGAGAAAGCGCTGTCATGCGTCTCGACAACCGTTTGGGGCCGCCCCATTCTTCAAACAGGTTGTGGCATGAGCCTGACAGGAGACCCCATGATCAAGCGCAGATCGCTGCTGGCGGCGGCGGGCGGCACGCTGCTGGGCAGTGCGCTGGCGACAGGCACCGCACGGGCCGACGCGACCATCGCGGTCAACCCCGCCACCGGCTACGGGCGTTGGGAGGGCTGGGGCACCTCCCTCGCCTGGTGGGCCAACGTCTTCGGCGCACGTGACGACTTCGCCGACATCTTCTTCACCACCAAGTCCGTGGCGTACGGCGGCCGGACCCTGCCCGGCCTCGGACTGAACATCGCCCGCTACAACCTGGGCGCGTGCAGCCCCAACAGCGTGGGCGGCGAGAGCATGGTCGCCTCGCCGAACATCCCGGCGTTCAAGCAGATCGAGGGCTTCTGGCAGGACTGGAACAACGAGGACCCCACGTCCTCCGCCTGGGACTGGACGGCCGACGCCAACCAGCGCGCCGCCCTGGTCAAGGCGACCCAACGGGGCGCGGTCTCCGAGCTGTTCGCCAACTCGCCCATGTGGTGGATGTGCCTCAACCACAACCCGTCGGGCGCCTCCGGCGGCGGCAACAACCTCCAGTCCTGGAACTACCGTCAGCACGCCTCCCACCTGGCCGCCGTCGCCCTGTACGCGAAGAACAACTGGGGCGTGAACTTCGCGACCGTCGACCCGTTCAACGAGCCCTCGTCCAGCTGGTGGACCGCCACGGGCACGCAGGAGGGCTGCCACATGGACGCCACCGTCCAGGCGGCCGTCCTTCCCTACCTGCGCAGCGAGCTGGACACCCGCGGACTGTCCGGCGTCCGGCTCTCGGCGTCCGACGAGACGAGCTACGACCTGGCCCGTACGACCTGGAACTCCTTCGGCGCGTCGACGAAAGCCCTGGTCGGACAGGTCAACGTGCACGGCTACCAGGGCTCAGGAGGCCGCCGCGACCTCCTCTACACGGACGTCGTCACGACGGCGGGCAAGAAGCTCTGGAACTCCGAGACCGGGGACAGCGACGGCACCGGCCTCACCCTGGCGAGCAACCTGTGCCTGGACTTCCGCTGGCTGCACCCGACCGCCTGGGTGTACTGGCAGGCGATGGACCCCTCCACCGGCTGGGCGATGATCGCCTACGACCAGAGCACGCTGCAGCCGACGACCGTGCAGACCAAGTACTACGTGATGGCCCAGTTCAGCCGGCACATCCGGCCCGGCATGACCATCATCGACACCGGGGTCGGCTACGCGGTCGCCGCCCACGACGCGACCCAGAAACGCCTGGTCGTCGTCGCCGTCAACTCCGGCGCGGCGCAGACACTCACCTTCGACCTGTCCCGCTTCTCCGCGGTCACCGGCGGCACGGGCGGACTCGTACGGCGCTGGAACACGCTCACCTCCGGCAGCGGCGACCTCTACACCGCCCGCTCGGACACCTATCTGAACGGCAAGAGCCTGAGCGTGCCGTTCGCCGCGGGCTCGGTGCAGACCTTCGAGATCGACGGGGTCACCGTGTGACGGTCCCGGCCCGGACGCACTGACCGGAACGCACTGACCAGGGCGGTGGTGCCGTCGCCCCGGGAAGGCGGGTGTCTCAAAGTGAGACACCCGCCTTCGTGCGTCCGGGTCCAGGATGGTCATGAGCTGCGTGCCGTTTCGCCGGGGCTCCGACGCAGCCGATGAAAGGTGAACACCATGGCCCTCGCACTGCTTCGGCGCCGACGGCGGGAGCGGGGCTCCGGTGTCGGCGCGACGGGTGTCTCGCTCCCTCTCCCGCCCGGCGCGGGTGCCATCAGCCGCGAGGTCGTCGACCCGGTGGGCCAGCCGATGGGCGCGGCCGACGTGACGGTCACCGCGCTCGACACGCACCGGGTCGTGGCCCGCGGCACCACCGACCCGTACGGCTACTTCCTCGCGGCGCTGCCGCCCGGGCGGTACAGCCTGATGATCGCCGCCGAGGGGCTGCACCCGCACCAGGAGACGGTCGACGTGCCGGCCGGGCCCGCCGCTCCCGCGGAACAGATCGCACTCCAGCCCGCCCGCCGGCTGGAACTGCCGGCGCCCGGCACCTGGCTCTTCGACCCGCCCCACACGGCGATCCGGTTCATCGCCAAGCATGTCGGCATGGCCCATGTGCACGGGCGCTTCGAGCGGTTCGACGGCGGCATCCAGATCGCCGACGACATGGCCGACTCGCGGCTCCACGTCCGTATCGACGCGTCGAGCATCACCACCGGCAACCGCACCCGCGACGACCACCTGCGGTCCGGGGACTTCCTGGACGTCGAGCGGTTCCCGCACATCGACTTCCACAGCACGCGGTTCGCGTACCGGGGCGGCAGCAAGTGGACCGTGCACGGTTCGCTGACGATGCACGGGGTGAGCCGGTCGGTGGGGCTGGACACGACGTATCTCGGCACGGTGAACGGGGGGTACGGCGAGGAGTTGCGGTGTGCGGCGCTCGCGAAGGCGGAGCTGCACCGGGAGGACTACACGCTGAACTGGCGTTCCATGTTGGCCCGGGGGATCGCTGTCGTCGGGCCGACGGTTCAGTTGGAACTGGACGTTCAGGCGATGTATCGGACGCATGACACGCCTACGCCGCCGGGGTAGCTGCCGCTGGCTTCGTTTGTTCGTCTGCGGGTGCGTTGTGGCTGGTCGCGCAGTTCCCCGCGCCCCTTGAGGGCGACGCCTGCGGCGTCAGTCCGATTGCCTGCGGGTGCGTCGTGGTCGGCCGCGCAGTTCCCCGCGCCCCTTTGGGGCGCCCACCCGCGGGCGGTGTCAGGGCTTGCCCGTTAGTAGGCGGCGGGGGTTCGTGATGCGGAAGGCGTAGGCCGCTGCTCCGCCCAGGCCGTAGCCGGGGGTTTGCGGGGGGTCCGCGTACGGGCGGTCCGTGCCCTGGACGATCGCGTCGGTGCCCAGGGCGCGGACCATCGAGTCCACCGCGCGTGGGCCGTACGACGAGGTCTCCACGAACACGTTCGGGTCGCTCTCCCTGTGGCCCTCCGCCCCGGCGCGGGCCACGAAGCGTTCGCCGTGCAGGGGGGCCAGACCGGCCAGCAGCGCGAAGCACACCCGCAGCCGTGGATGACGCGGTCTGCCGAACGCCCGGAACGCGAACCACGCCGCGTGCATCTGCTGCACGTACGGCACCATCGCCGGCCACCACCCCGGCCGCGGATCGATGTCCGCGGCCGGGCCCGGGTGGATGAACAGGGGGAGGTTCCGGGCCGCCAGCAGGTCGAGCAGCGGGGCGCAGCGCTCGTAACCCGCCGCGTCGGCGAGGGCGTTCGCCGGGAGCTGGAGGCCTGCGAAGCCCTGGTCGAGGTAGCCGGCCGTCGTCCTCGCGTCGATGTCGTGGACCCCGGCAGCGGCCCACGCGCCGAACGGGCGGGGCAGCTCCGCCGCGTCCCGGTGGTACGCGTCGAGCAGGGGGCGCGCCTCCGCGGAGGGCAGCCACTCCACTCCCAGCGGGGAGGAGAGCGAGATCAGCGCCCTGCCCAAGCCGTCTGCAAGCGCCTGTTCGGTCCGACGGGCCATGTCGTGGTCGGTGGGGGAGACCTCGTAGGGCGGCTCACCGGCCGTGTGCAGCGTCCAGCCGTCCAGGAACGGCGGCTCGGCGCGCGCCCGCAGGGCCGCGACGAACGAGCCGGTCCACAGATGCTGGTGTACGTCGACGTTGGTCACGAGGCTTCTTCCGTCAGGGCACGCAGGGCGTTTCGCACCTCGTCGGACCCCAGGATGTCATCGTTCACGCGGTCCACGTCCACCCCGCAGGGCCGGTCCTCGTCCAGGGGCGGGACCAGCTCGCGGATCGCCCGGTGGAGGAGGGCGGGACCCCGTCCGAGCGTCGCGGGCGCGGCCAGGTCCACCGCCTGTGCGGCGGCCACGGCCTCCACGGCGAGCAGTTGCCGCAGCCGGACGAGCATGGTCGACAGCCGCCGCGCCCCGAGCGCCGCGTTGGTCGAGTCGTCCTCGACACCGTCCGCGCCGTGCCGGGGGTCGGTGCTCACCGGGGCCGACAGGAGACGGATCTCCGCGACCAGCGCCTGCGCCGTCTTCGCCAGCGGCGCGAAGCCCGAACGTTCCGGGCCGTGCGGCGAGAGGTTGGCCGGCAGCCCGCTGAGCCCGGGGTTGAGCAGCCGCCGCATGCGCTCGGCGGAGAGCGCCGCGGTCTGGGTCAGCGCCAGGGCGAGGGTGTCGAAGGCCAGGGCGAGGGCCGGGGTGTGGAAGTTGCCGGAGGAGAGGATCTCGCCGGGTACGCCGTCGGTGGCGGGCAGGACCACCGGGTTGTCGCCGCAGCCGTTCAGCTCGGGATCCAGCGCCGCGCCGGCGAAGTCGAGCGCGGAGTGCAGCGCTCCGTGCACCTGGGCCGCGCAGCGCAGGCTGATCGGGTCCTGGACCCGGCGGGCGTGCTTGGGATCCGTGAGGTCGCCGCCCGCCAGGAGCGCGAGCAGGTGCTCCGCGGCCCGGGACTGGCCGGGGGCCGGACGCAGGCCCAGGGCCCGGGCGTCCAGGGGGCTGGTGTTCGCCCGGAAGCCCTCGAAGGTGAGTGCCGTGACCGCCTGGGCCAGGGTCAGGAGGGTGGCTGCCTCCTGGAGGACGAGAGCGCCGTGGCCGGCGGCCAGCGGGCTGGCGCTGCACAGGACGTGCCCGTCCTTGGGGCCCAGTTCTGCGGGGGTCAGCCCGGCCCGGCGCAGGGCGGTCGCGCCGTCGAGCACCTCCCCGGAGAGTTCGGCGCGGCCCTCGCCGATGACGACGAGGCCGACATGGGCCATCTGGCACAGGTCCGAGGCACCGATCGACCCCACCTCGGGGACCAGAGGGTTGACGCGGGAGTTGAGCAGGGCGACCAGCAGGGGCAGGATGCGCGGGCTGATCCCGCTGCCGCCGCCCGCCAGACCGTTGACACGGGCGACCAGGGCGGCGCGTACCACGGAGGCGGGCAGTGGGGCCCCGACCGCGTTGGCCCGGCCGCGTACCGTACGCACGCTGAACCGCGCGAGTTCGTCGCGCGGCAGGGCGTACGACGAACGGCTGCCGAGTCCCGTCGTCAATCCGTACGTCGGCACCTGGCGGTCGACCACGTCGTCGACCACCGCGCGCTCGCGCGCCAGCCGGGGGAGCACCTCGTCCGCGAGGACGACCCGGGCGCCGTGCAGGGCGACGGCGGTCACGTCCGCGCAGGACAGGGAGCGTCCGTCGACGATCACTGTTCCGGTCCCTGTTCCGGTCTCTGCTTCGGTCCCCGCTTCGATCGCAGGTTCGATCACTGCTTCGGATTCCGCGGGGTAGGGGCCCGTCATGAGAACCGCAGCTTCTGTCCGAGTCCGCGCTCCCCGGCCTTCGCGAGCATGGCCGCGCCCAGGGCGATGTCGGACAGGGACAGACCGCGGTGCCAGAACAGGATCGTCTCGTCGGACCGTTCCCGGCCGGGCTTGTCGCCCGTCACGATCTCGCACAGTTCGCCGTGCAGGGTCGCCTCGCTGAGCCGGCCCGACTCGACGTGCGCGCGCAGAGCACCGAAGGGCCCGGACCGGCACTGGCCCCAGTCGTCGACGACGACCTTGTCCATGACGTCGGTGAGCGAGAGCTCGACCGCGCTCATCGTCCCGTACGGGACGACGAAGGCGCCCGGCGCGATCCACTCCGTCTTGAGCAGGGGCTCGGGCCGCTCCAGCCGGGACGCCTCCACCACGATGTCCGCGCCCTCGACGCACGACTTCCAGTCGTCGGTGACGATCACGGCCTTGCCGAGGTCGTCCTCCAGCCGCTTCGCGAAGGCCTCCCGGCTCTCCGGGCGGCGCGAGTGGACGCGGATCTCGTCGAGGTCGAAGATCGCGTCGAGCAGCCGGACGTTCCAGTACGAGGTGGCGCGGGCGCCGATGTGACCGAGCACCTTGGAGTCGCTTCTCGCCAGATGCCGTGCGCCCAGCGCGGTGAGCGCGCCGGTGCGCATCTCGGTGATCGCGGTCGCGTCCAGCACGGCCAGCGGCATGCCCGTACGCGGGTCGAAGAGGTTCAGCAGGGCCATCTCGGAGGGCAGACCGGACTTGTAATTGTCGACGTAGTCGCCCACGATCTTGACTCCGGCCATGCCGAGCGGGGCGACATAACCACGCAGGACGTTGAAGTGGCCGTTGAAGGCGGGGTCGGGCGTGAGATGCACCCGTGGTTCGATAACCGTCTCGCCGTGACCCTGGGCGAGGAGTCCCTGTTCGACGGCATCGAGTACTTCGGTGTCGCTCAGTTCCAGCTGTTCGATGTCGGAACCGTTCAGGAACGTGAACCAAACGGGGTCAAGAGCGGTCATTCCGGGCGTCCTCTCACTTTCTTCGGACGAACGTAACGCCCCGTTCACAAAAGGGGATTGACTGAAATTCAGTCACGAACAACTCTGCATGACGATATGCAGTCGGGTAAGGGGCAGCTTTGATCAGATTCGACGCGGTGAGCAAAAACTATCCCAACGGCACCACAGCCGTGGACGCACTGTCCCTGGAGCTGGCCGAGGGCGGCCTCACGGTCCTGGTCGGCCCCTCGGGCTGCGGCAAGACCACGACTCTGCGCATGGTCAACCGCATGGTGGAGCCGTCGGCGGGCACGGTCAGCCTGCGCGGCCAGGACATCCGGGAGGTGGCCGCCCCCGAACTGCGCAGGGGCATCGGTTACGTGATCCAGCACGCCGGGCTCTTCCCGCACCGGACCATCCTGGACAACGTCGCGACCGTGCCGCTGCTGCTCGGCTGGGGCAAGAAGAAGGCCCGCTCGCGCGCGGCCGAGCTGCTGGAACTGGTGGGGCTGCCGGCCACGATGGCCAAGCGCTACCCGTACCAGCTCTCCGGCGGGCAGCAGCAGCGCGTCGGGGTCGCCAGGGCGCTGGGCGCGGATCCGCCCGTACTGCTCATGGACGAGCCGTTCAGCGCGGTCGACCCCATCGTGCGCGGCGAACTGCAGGCGGAGTTCCTGCGGCTGCAGAAGGAGCTGCACAAGACGATCGTCTTCGTCACCCACGACATCGACGAGGCCATCAAGCTGGGCGACCACATCGCGGTGTTCCGCACGGGCGGCAAGCTCGCGCAGTTCGACACCCCGGAGCGGTTGCTCGCGCACCCCGCCGACGACTTCGTGGCGGACTTCGTCGGACAGGACCGCGGTATCCGCCGGCTCTCCTTCGTCCAGGCCTCCGGTCTGCCGCTGCGCGAGGGCCCGGTGCTGCCGGTGACCGCTCCCGTCGGCGACGCCCGGTCCCTGGGCGAGCCCTGGGTGCTCGCCGTCGACGCCGCCCGGCGCCCGCTCGGCTGGGCGGCCACCGCGGACCTCCCGCCCGGCGGCACGCTGGCGGACGCGACGCTCGCCCCGCTCGGCCACACGTTCGCCCTGGCCGGCGACTCGGCACGGGCCGCCCTCGACGCGGCCCTCCTGTCCCCCTCCCGCCTCGCGGTGGGAGTGGACGCGGACGGCGCGGTCGCGGGGGTCGCGGACGCGTACGAGCTGTCGGCCGCGATAGCGGGGGCTTCGGCGCGCGCGAGCGCGTCGGCGGCCGAGGAAGCGGTCGAGGAAGCGGCCGAAGAGGCGGCCGAGGACGCGGTCGACGAGGCGGTCGACGAGGCCGCACCGGTCGGTCCGGCCGGCTCGGCGACGAAGCTCACCAAGAGCGACGCCGGCGAGGACGTCCCCGCGGGCGGTCCCGACGACGCCCCGGTGGAGAAGGACAGTGCGGGCGGTGGGGACCGATGAGGGACGGAGAGCCGCTCATACGGTGGGTCTGGATCGGCGACCACGTCGGTGAGCTGGCCCACTACACCGGGGTCCATCTGCGGCTGGGCCTCCTGCCGGTGCTGTTCGGACTGATCATCTCCGTGCCGCTCGGCATGCTCTGCCACCGCTACCGGTGGGTCTACCCGCCCACCCTGACCGCGGCCAACGTCCTGTACTCCATCCCGTCGCTGGCCCTGTTCATGATCTTCGTCCGCTACACGGGGCTCACCGAGCGCACGGTCATGATCCCGCTGACCCTGTACACGCTGTCGGTGCTCATCCCCAACGTCGTGGACGGACTGGCCTCGGTGCCCGATCCGGTACGGCAGGCGGCCACCGCGATGGGCTTCAGCGCCGTCCGCCGGGTCGTCCAGGTCGAACTGCCGATCGCCGTGCCCGTCGTCGTCGCCGGTGTACGGGTCGCCGCGGTCTCCTCCATCAGCCTCGTCGCCGTGGGACAGCTGATCGGCCAGGGCGGCCTCGGCTACTACATCACCCGGGGCCTCCAGCTCGACTTCCCGACCCCGATCATCACCGCGACCGTACTGATCATGCTGCTGGCCCTCGTCACCGACGCCCTGCTCGTCCTGACACAGCGGCTGCTCACACCGTGGGCCCGCGGCAAGGGGGCGAAGGCGTGAACGATCTCCTGAACCAGATCCAGCTCGTCGGCGAGTGGCTGACGTCGTCCGCGCAGTGGCACGGCGACGACGGCATCCCGCACCGGCTCGCGGAGCACCTGACCTACAGCGGTCTGTCCCTGCTCTTCGCGACGCTGATCGGGCTGGCGTTCGGCCTGCTGGTCGGCCACACCGGCCGCGGCGCGTTCGCCGTCGCCACCGTCGCCAACCTCGCACGCGCGATCCCCACCTTCGGCCTGGTCGTCCTCGTGGTGACCCTCGCCGGACTCAGCACCGCTCCTGTGCTGGTCGCCCTGGTGGCGCTGGCCGTCCCGCCGATCCTCATCAACACCTTCGAAGGAGTCCGCGGTGTCGACCCCGACGCCCGGGACGCCGCGAAGGGGATGGGCATGACCGGCTGGGAGGTTCTGCTGAAGGTGGAGGTGCCGATGGCGCTGCCGTTGATCCTGCTCGGCCTGCGCGTCGCCGCCATCCAGGTGGTGGCGACGGCGACCGTGGCCGCGTACCCCGGTCTCGGCGGTCTGGGCCGCTACATCGTCGACGGGCTCTCCCGCAACGACTACCAACTGGTCATCGGCGGCTCCGCCGTCGTCGTGGCGCTGGCGCTCGTCGTCCAGGCCGCCTTCACCGCGCTGCGGCGCGCCGTCGTCTCGCCGGGGCTGCGGCCCGCGGCGGCCAAGTCATGAACCACCGGAACCACCGGAACCCCTCGAACGACCGGTCCCACCGGCCCGACGCGCACCCGGACCGCGTGCGGACCGCACCCGAGCACCACCAGAGACCCGAGCCGTACCTGAGAAAGGGAACACCCATGAAAGCCACGTACCGCACCGCTGCCTTCAGTCTCGTCGCCGCGCTCTCCCTGACCCTCACCGCCTGCGGAGGCAGTGACGACAGCGACGACAATCCGCTGACTGGCAGCAGCGGGGACAGCGGAGGCGGCAAGGCCATCGTCGTCGGCTCGGCCAACTTCCCCGAGAACCAGCTGCTCGCCGAGATCTACGCGCAGGCCCTGGAGGACAAGGGCCTGAAGGTGACCCGCAAGTTCGACATCGGCGCCCGCGAGGTCTACTACGACCAGGTCGTCAAGGGAGGCATCACCGTCTTCCCCGAGTACAACGGCGCCCTGCTGTCCACGGCGGTCGACAAGAAGAGCACCGCCACCGGCACGGAGGAGATCAACACCGAGCTGAAGGAGAAGCTCCCGAAGTCGGTGGAGATACTCGACTCCGCGGCGGCCGAGGACAAGGACTCGGTCACGGTCACCGCCGAGACCGCCGCCAAGTACAAGCTGAAGACCCTGGCCGACCTCAAGCCGGTCGCCAAGGACCTGACCATCGGCGCCGGTTCCGAGTTCA
This sequence comes from Streptomyces liliiviolaceus, assembly GCF_018070025.1. Lineage (NCBI taxonomy): Bacteria > Bacillati > Actinomycetota > Actinomycetes > Kitasatosporales > Streptomycetaceae > Streptomyces > Streptomyces liliiviolaceus. The sequence goes on along the minus strand of NZ_JAGPYQ010000001.1, from coordinate 6,347,279 downwards.
AGACCCGCACCCAGGGCGGGGTCGGCCTGAAGGACGTCTACGGCGTCGAGTTCGGCAAGTTCCAGCCGCTGGACGCGGGCGCCCAGAGCACCCTGCTGAAGCTGCTCAAGGACGACAAGGTGCAGGCCGCCAACCTGTACACGACCGACCCCGCCATCGTCGAGGACAAGCTGGTCGTCCTGGAGGACCCGAAGAACCTCTTCTCCTCGCAGAACGTCACGCCCCTCGTCTACAAGTCCGCGGTGAACGACAAGGCCAAGTCGGCGCTCAACGCCATCTCGGCCAAGCTCACCACCGAGGACCTGCTGGACATGATGAAGAAGATCAGCAACGACAAGGAGGACTCCGCGGACGTCGCGAAGGAGTGGCTGTCCTCGGCCGGTCTCGCGGGCTGACCCGGACGGGGACAGGGTGAGCGGGACGGACGGAGCGGATACGGGCACCGGCGGCGGTACGTCCTCCGGAGCGGGTACGCCCACGCGGCTGCACCAGCTCTTCGAGGGACGCCGTCTGACGCCCACCCAACGGCGTATCGCCCACTGTCTGGTCCGCCGGACGGCCGCCGCGCCGTTCCTGTCGAGCGTGGAGCTGGCCCGGCTGGCCGGGGTGAGCCAGCCGTCGGTGACCCGGTTCGCGGTCGCCCTCGGCTTCGACGGGTATCCGGCGCTGCGCAGACATCTGCGCGACGTCGTACCCGTCGGGCCGGCCGTGGACACACGGCCGGCCAACCCCTACCAGCAGGCGGTACGGGCCGAGGTCGACAACCTGCTCCAGCTGGCGTCGCTGCTGGCCGACCCCGGGCCGGTGGAGGAGGCGGGCCGGCTGCTCGCCGCCTCCCGGCCGCTGCCCGTGCTCGGGCTGCGTGCCTCCGCCGCCCAGGCGCACGGCTTCGCCTACTTCGCCGCGAAGGTGCACCCCGATGTGCGCCTGCTCGACGAGGGCGGATCGCTGCTCGCCGACCGGATCGACGCGGCCCGTCACGCGGGCGCGAGCGCGCTCCTGTGCTTCGCGCTGCCGCGCCACCCGGCGGAGCTCCTGGCCGCGCTCGACCACGCCCGGGACGCCGGGCTGACCGTGGTGACGATCGCCGACGGCACGTTCGCCCCGGTGGCCGCCCACAGCGACCTGCTGCTGCCGGCCGCCGTGGGCACCGGTCTGGTCTTCGACACGGTGAGCGCCCCCATGCTCCTGGGGCAGGTCCTCCTGGAGGCCATGTGCGACGGCATACCCGACGCCCAGGCCCGCCTGGAGGAGTTCGACGCACGGGCGGCGGCGCGGGGCCTGTTCGTCGACTGACCTGTTCTGAGGGGGCTCGGCCTGACCTGAGCGGGCGCCCGGGAGCTTGGGCGTCCGTCGCCCGGCGTGCGGTAAGGTTCACCTGCGTCTTCTCGCGGTTCACCGCGGCGGGGCGCATCGGGACGTGGCGCAGCTTGGTAGCGCACTTGACTGGGGGTCAAGGGGTCGCAGGTTCAAATCCTGTCGTCCCGACTCGTACGAGTCGCAGGTCAGGGCCGGTTTCGGAGAAATCCGAAACCGGCCCTTGATCATTCTCGGGGACCAGTCGCGGACCGATCGGGGACCGGCGTCCTTGACCGGGGTCGGCGGGTCACCACGATCGGGCTCGGCGGCGAGCGCGGTGCGCGCAGCACGGATGCCGCCGGCACTCGCCTGCCACTGCCCGCACGCCCACTCACGACACGCGCTGAACTCCCTTTCGCAACAAGGGAGTTCAGCGTCGTACCTGTCCCCTCGGTTACGAATCCATGACATGCGGACGTACAACTGGGATCGCCCGGCCTGAGTCGTACCCACTGAACGCGGCCTTCCGCGTACAGAACCGACCGACTCGAAAGGCTCACGTATGTCCCGAGCACACCGCCGAACCCGTACCGCGCTCACCGCACCCCTGGCAGCCGCGGTGCTGCTCGCCGGAGGATTCGGCGCCATGGCTCTCACCGGGGGCCCGGCACTGGCGGCCACCGCTTCCGCGGACATGCAGGACGACTTCAACGGCGACGGATACGCCGACCTGGTCGTGTCGGCCCCGGACGCCACGATCTCCAGCAAGGCCAAGGCAGGCTACGTGGCCGTCACGTACGGCTCCGCCGACGGGGTCTCCGCCGCCAACAAGAAGCTCATCAGCCGCTCCACCAGCGGCGTTCCCGGCTCCGCCGCCGCGAACCAGCGCTTCGGGACCAACTTCACCAAGGGCGACCTGGACGGCGACGGCTTCAGCGACCTGGTGATCTCGGGCGGCAGTCCTGGCTCCGTCATCCTCTGGGGCTCCGCCTCCGGACTCACCGGTGGCACGGCCATACCCGGGTACGGGCAGTCCCCCACGACCGGCGACTTCGACGGCGACGGCAAGACGGACCTCGCCCTGTTCTCCTATCTGTCCGGCGCGGGCGACGACCCGGCGAGCGGTGACGCCACGGTGTGGAAGGGCCCGGTCACCCGTGCCGGACAGCCCACCGCCACCCTGCCGCTGCTGGACAGGGCCGACTGGTGGGGCTACGACGTCGGCGACGCGTCCTGCGCCACCGCCGTCGGCGGCTGCCAGGAAGACGGCGACTCGATCAGCGGACCCATCGGCTCCACCCGGACCGGCGACGTCAACGGCGACGGCAAGGACGACATCGTCGCCTGGAAGTACGCGGGGGACGGCCAGTGGGGCAACCGTCTGTTCCTCGGCGGCGGCAGCACGGGCTTCACCAGCGGCTGGGTCGCGGACGGCATGGGGGCCGGTACGGGCACCGGCATCGGGGACGTGAACAACGACGGGTTCGACGACGTCGTGGTGGGCAACGACTGGAACGGCGGCACGGTCCAGATCGCGTTCGGGTCGGCCTCCGGCCTGTCCGAGGAGCGTGTACAGAGCTTCGACCAGGACCTGCCCGGCTTCCCCGGTGTGGAGGAGGAGGGCGACGGGATCGGCTCCGCGGTCTCGGTGGCGGACGTCAACGGTGACGGCTTCGGCGACATCGCGCTCGGCATCCCGGGCGAGGACATCGGCGACATCACCGACGCCGGGTCCGTCGCCCTGGTCCCCGGCAGCGCCACCGGCGTCACGGGCGCCGGGACGCAGGTCTTCCACCAGGACACCGCCGGGATACCCGGAGTCGCCGAGAAGGACGACCAGTTCGGCGCGAGCAGCGCGCTGCTGGACGTCGACGGTGACGGCCACGCCGACCTCGCGGCCGGTTCCCAGGCCGAGAACAACTGGAACGGCGCGGTCTGGGTGCTGCCCGGCACGGCGACCGGTCTCACGGCCACGTCGTCCCTCGCGTTCGGCCCCGGCGACCTCTCGGCACCCGCCCCGGGCGCCCACTTCGGCGCGCTCCTGCGCTGAGCGCCGTCCGCACGCACGGGCGGGGCGGCAGCGGCCGAATCCACCGCTGCCGCCCTCAGGTGGTCCTCCGTCTCACATGACGCGAGTCGTCCACTGCAGATCGGCCGGAACCGGCGGGAACAGCGGTGGATCGATGCGGAACTGCGCTGCGGAGCCTCCCGCGGGTACGTACTGCGTGAGGCCGGTGTAGCTGTACCGCGCGTCCGGACCCTCACCCAGGGCGAGAGGGGCGATCAGCGCAGGTACGCCGAGGCAGTTGGTGTAGTCGATCGTGACCGTCGTACCGGAACCCCCGGGCTGAGCCCAGGTGGTGCCGCACGCTGCGGCGGCCGTGCCGCGGTCCGTCCGCCGGACCGGGGCGTTCGTGCGCAGCCGAGCCGCATCCTTCGCCGTGGACGGTGTCTCCGGGCGGTGGCCGTCCGCGGCCGGCGGGACCGACTTCGCGGGAGAGACCGTTCCCGCGGCCGGCGGCCAGCACTGACTGATGGTCTGCAGCGTGGTGGGCTCCGGGGGGAAGTACGAGGGATCGATCACCCATCGTGTGCCCTGGCCCGGCTGGACGGTGCGGCACACCCGGGCGAGCGTGTACCGCGCCTCGTCGCCCTCTCCGACGGCGTACGGGGCAACGGACAGTGCGGTCGACCCGCAGTTCACGTACTGCATGAAGACCGTGGTGTCGGCGCCGCCCGGTTGCTGCCAGTTCACTCCGCAGGCCGCCGCCTTGCCGGCAGGGGGAGCGGAGTCCTTCGCGTCCACGGAAGGCCGGGAAGCCGCGGCCGCCTCGGCAGCGCTGCTCGTGCAGGCGGCCTGGGGGTTGTCACGCAGCAGCCCGCAGGCCATCAGCCACGCCTGGCCGGGCCCGGTGTACCGGTTCTCAAGCCCTTGCCGCAGATCGACCCATTGGAGGCGGGTGTCGGACACCGCGGCTGTGACCGACTGCTGGAAATTGCGTCCGATCCTGCCGCGGTACTTGGTGGGTTCGGTGGCCGTGCCGGTCTTGGGGTCGATCCTTCCGCCGTCCTTGTTCAGTCCGGTGTCGTCGCCGTTGAAAGGCGCACCGTGCCGTACGTGACCGCGGCAGGAACCGCTCGTGGTGTAGCAGCCGGTGGTGAGGTCCCGGGGGACGGAGGCAGCAGTGGGTTCCGGGGCGAGCGCGTTGAACAGCAACGACGGCGTGGTCATGTCCAGCCCGGGCGGATTGTCGAGGCCGACCGGCCGGCCGGGCGCGGAGATGTCGGCCCAGTTCGAGTGGGAGTAGAAGTCCTGTACGGCGTGGAGCAGTCGGCCCCAGTCGTAGAGGACCGTGCGTTTGGCCTGGTCGAACTCCGCTCCCGTCTTGAGGCGGTTGTCGGTGTCGAGCAGATCCGCCGCGTGGTCGACCGCTGTGCTGAAAGCCTGCCGCGTGTGGCGGACGCAGTTCAGCAGGAAGTCGGACGCCTGCGCCCGCGACTGCGGGTAGGCGCGACCCCCGTTGTACGAGGGGTCGAGGTAGTCGGCGTTGTCGCAGTGCGCTTCGTCGCCGTCCGCGCCGCCTGGCTTGAGCGGATTGTCGGGCCAGCCGACCGCCCCGAAGAAGTTGGGATTCTGGATGAGCCCTCCGCCACCGGCCAGTACGGTCAGCGATGCGGGATCGAAGCAGTAGTCGCTGTCGGTGCCGCTCTGCGGACAACCGAGCGCCGCTCTGGTGATGTTGGAGTGCTCACGCCCTGGGATCGTGCCGTACGCCTGGGCCTGTGGCGCCACGGTGATCGTGAACACGATCGAACTTGCGATGAGGCTCAATAAGCTGACCAACGAGGCCCATGAGCCTCTGAGTGATGTGCGTGCCATACGCCCTCCCGATAGCAGCTGAAGTGGCGTTGACGATGATGCACCGGAAGATCGGCCGCAATCCTTTCAATCCTCGGCAAATAGCCGTGAGTGATCAGGTACCAGGACGAACTGCTCCTTTAATTCCACCCACCCAGGCGACGACGTCATTTGTCGGACATGTCGCGCTGGACCGCTTTCGCGAAGCCGTCGTCCGACCTGCGTACGGCCTCCGCGTGGCTCGACGCGTCCGAGCGGACGATGGCGTCGACGACGCTGATCCGGGGCGTCCGGGTCATCTGGGCACGCCAACTGCTCTGTCGGACAACCGAGTTGGCGATGCGAGCATGGCGAGCCCGCTCATGGGCGGCGTCCGGCGGCGTCCTGCGGTGGCGAGTGGCGTCCGGCGGTATTCGATGACTCAACGTCCGGTATTTCGGTCGTAGTTCGAGGTTTCGGTGCCGAAATCTAGGGCCGTGCCCGCAGCCCGTCAATACCTTTGCCGCACCTGTGTGGGACCGGTGCTGGAAGTGTGCCGGACCGGTGCCGTGGACGCGGACCGCGCGGCACCGCGCCGCAACCCTCCGCTTCCGGCGCGTTACTCAAACGTGACGTGCCTCCTGCTGTCCGCCCCCTTGACCGGCATGAATTGTTAGCGCTCACAATGACCTCCGCAATCACCGGCCGACATCCGGAGCCGACATCCGGGGTCGGCACAGGTCCGGCACAGGAAGTTCTCGGAAGACGACCGCCAAGGAGGTGCGGCATGGCACAATCCCAGCTTCGGCCGCCCACCATGGCCGACGTCGCGCGGCTGGCGGGCGTGTCCCATCAGACCGTCTCCCGGGTGCTGGGGGATCACCCCAACGTGCGGGACGAGACCCGGGCCAGGGTGCTGCACGCGATCGAGGAGATGGGCTACCGCCGGAACTCCTCCGCACGAGCCCTGGTCACCCGCCGCACCCGGACCCTGGGTGTGGTCGCCTCGGACACCACGCTCTACGGTCCGGCCAGCACCCTCTTCGCACTGGAGGAGGCGGCACGCGCCGAGGGCTACCTCGTCTCCACGGTCAGTCTGCGCAGACTGACCGTCGAGAAGCTCGCCGAGGCGCTGGACCACCTCGGCGAGGGCGGGGTGGAGGGAGTCGTCGCCATCGCCCCGCAGCGCTCGGCGGTCGAGGCACTCGCGGAACTGCGCCACCCCTTCCCGGTGGTGACCGTGGGCAGCGGGCCCGGCGTGGGGATCCCCAGCGTGAACGTGGATCAGCACCTGGGCGCCCGCCTCGCCACCCGTCACCTGCTGGCCGCCGGCCACCGTACGGTCTGGCACCTCGCCGGACCCGAGGACTGGCAGGAGGCCGCGGACCGGGCGGCGGGCTGGCGTGCCACCCTCGAAGCGGCGGGCGTGGCACCGCCGTCGATCCTGCGCGGGGACTGGAGTCCGCTGTCGGGTTACCGGGCCGGCCAGGAACTGGCAGGCTGGCTGGGCCGGGGGCTGACCGCGGTCTTCGTCGCCAACGACCAGATGGCGCTGGGGGTGTTGCGTGCCCTGCGGGAAGCGGGGGTGCGCACTCCGCAGGACGTGGCGGTGGCGGGCTTCGACGACATCCCGGAGTCGGAGTTCTTCGCGCCTCCGCTCACCACCGTCCGGCAGGACTTCGCGGCGGTCGGCAAGCGGAGCATCGCCCTGCTCCTGGACCTCATCGAGGGCAGGGAGCCGTCCGGGGCTCCGCGGATCGCCATCGAACCCCAACTCGTCGTCCGCGCCAGCACTTTCCCGTACACCTCCGACCAGGGCGCCCCGCCCGTCTGAAGCCCGCCCGTCCCAAGCCCTGCCCGTTTGACGCACCACCTCGTAGGCCATTTCCCACACGCCCCTGTATGACCGATATTTCGAACAATGATCGACAGGCTGGACATGTGGGACCTGTCCCGGCGAGCGGCACGAGTACCAGCAGGCCCTTCGAGGCCGGCTCTTCAAAGGAGAAGAACATGCTCAGCAGAAGGAACTTCCTCACCGCGGCGGTCGGCGTGGCGGCGGCGAGCGGCCTGGCGGCCTGTGCCAAGGAGGACGACAGTTCCTCCGGCTCCGACTCCAGCAGCGGTGGCGGCAAGAAGATCACCCTCGGCTTCGCCCAGGTCGGCTCCGAGAGCGGCTGGCGCACCGCCAACACCAAGTCCGTCAAGGAAGCGGCCAAGGACGCCGGTTACACCCTCAAGTTCTCCGACGCCCAGCAGAAGCAGGAGAACCAGATCTCGGCGATCCGCAGCTACATCGCCCAGAAGGTGAACGTCATAGCCTTCTCGCCGGTGGTCGTCACGGGCTGGGACGCGGTGCTCAAGGAGGCCAAGACCGCGAAGATCCCGGTCATCCTCACCGACCGCTCCATCGAGACCTCCGACGACTCCCTGTACGTCTCCTTCATCGGCTCCGACTTCATCGACGAGGGCCGCCGCGCGGCCAAGATGCTGGAGAAGGTCCTGGACAAGGCCGGCCACAAGGGTGCGGTGAAGATCGCCCAGCTGGAGGGCACCACCGGCGCCGCGCCCGCGATCGAGCGCGCCAAGGGCTTCAAGGAGATCATGGACGCCGAGCACAAGGACGACTGGAAGGTAGTCGTCAGCCAGACCGGCGACTTCACCAGGGCCGGCGGCAAGCAGGTCATGGCGGCCTTCCTGCAGTCCAACCCGGACATCAACGTCCTCTACGCGCACAACGACGACATGGCCCTCGGCGCCATCCAGTCCATCGAGGCGGCCGGCAAGAAGCCCGGCAAGGACATCCTGATCGTCTCGGTCGACGGCGTGAAGGACGGCTTCGTCGCGATGTCCGAGGGCAAGATCAACGGCATCGTCGAGTGCAACCCGCTGCTCGGTCCCCAGCTGATGGAACTCGTCAAGAAGGTCAACGACGGCGAGACGGTGGAGCGTCGGATCAAGACGAAGGAGGGCGACTTCCTCCAGGAGCAGGCGAAGGAAGCCCTCCCGACCCGCAAGTACTGATCCGCGGCTGAAGTACTGACAGGTACTCACCGACCGACCGCACCTACCGCCAGGGAGCCTCCGACCGAGGGGGCTCCCTGCGGGCCTGAACGAACATCCGGGCCTGAACGACCATCCGGGTCCGAAACGGATATCCATGAGGAGCGCTGCCATGGCAGAGCCGCTGCCCGTCCTGGAGATGACGGGCATAGTCAAAGAGTTTCCGGGGGTACGGGCTCTGTCGGGTGTCGACTTCCGGCTCTTCCCCGGCGAGATCCACGCCCTGCTCGGCGAGAACGGCGCCGGCAAGTCCACCCTCATCAAGGTGCTGACCGGGGTCTACTCCCTGGACGGCGGCACCGTCACCCTGAACGGCACGTCCGTACGCTTCCACAGCCCCTCGCAGGCCCAGCAGGCCGGGATCAGCACGGTCTACCAGGAGGTCAACCTCTGCCCCAACCTGTCGGTGGCGGAGAACATCTTCATCGGACGCGAACCCACCCGCTTCGGCCGCATCCAGTGGAAGCGGCTGCGCCGCGAGGCCGCCGAGCTGGTCGACCGCCTGGGCCTCGACATCGACGTGGAGGCCCCGCTGTCCTCGTACCCGCTGGCCGTGCAGCAACTGGTCGCGATCGTACGGTCGGTGGGGACCGGTGACAGCGACGGCTCCGGCTCGGGCACCAAGGTGCTCATCCTCGACGAGCCGACCTCCAGCCTCGACCGCGACGAGGTGCTCGAACTCTTCGCCCTGATGCGGCGGTTGAAGGGCGAGGGCGTGGCGATCCTGTTCGTCTCGCACTTCCTCGACCAGATCTACGAGGTCTGCGACCGGATGACGGTCCTGCGCAACGGCGCCCTCGTGGGCGAGCACATGGTCCGCGACCTCGACCAGGTCGGCCTCGTCCAGCTGATGATCGGCAAGGCCCTGGACCAGCTGGAGGAGCTCCACGACCACCAACTCCACGCGGACGTCGGGGAGTCGCTGCTCAAGGCCGACGGCGTCGGCCGGGCCGGCAGTATCGCCCCCTTCGACCTGGAGATCAAGAAGGGCGAGGTCGTCGGGCTCGCCGGACTGCTCGGCTCCGGCCGCACCGAACTGGCCCGGCTGCTCTTCGGCGCCGACCAGCCGGACACCGGCAAGGTGGCCATCGGCGGCAAGCAGGTCTCCATGAGCGCCCCGAACGACGCCATCGCCGCGGGCGTCGCCTTCTGCTCGGAGAACCGCAAGACCGAAGGCCTCGTACCGGACCTGACCGTGCGCGAGAACATCATCCTCGCCCTGCAGGCCACCCGCGGCTGGACCCGGCCCATCCCGGTCGCCCAGCGCGACGAACTCGTCGCCAAGTACATCAAGGCCCTGGACATCCGGCCGGCCAACCCCGAGGCCAGGGTGGGCCAGCTCAGCGGCGGCAACCAGCAGAAGGTGCTGCTCGCCCGCTGGCTGATCACGCAGCCGAAGCTGCTGATCCTGGACGAGCCGACGCGCGGCATCGACATCGGCGCGAAGGCCGAGATCCAGAAACTGGTGGTCTCGCTCTCCGAGGAAGGCATGGCCGTGCTGTACATCGCGGCCGAGCTGGAGGAGGTCCTGCGGCTCAGCCACACCATCGGCGTGCTGCGCGACCGCAAGCTCGTGGCCCAACTGGCCAACGGGCCCGAGATCACCCCCACCCGGATCCTGGAGACCATCGCGAGCGGAGAGCACCAGTGACCACCACACCCCGATGGCGAACGCTGACCCGCCATCATCTGTTCTGGCCGGTCGCCGTGCTGGTCGTCCTGCTGCTCGTCAACGTCCCGTTCACACCGGACTTCTTCTCGATCAAGATGACGGACGGCCACCTCTACGGCAGCCTCGTCTCGATCGTCCTGTTCGGCTCGCCCCTCATCCTGGTCGCCGTCGGGATGACCCTGGTCATCGCCACCGGCGGCATCGACCTGTCCGTCGGCGCGGTGGTTGCCATCACCGGCGCCCTGACCTGCTCGTACATCAGTGACCAGGCCGACCAGGACGCGCTGTCCGGAGTGCTGCTCGCGATGGGCATCGGCCTGGCGGCGGCGGTCGTCTGCGGTCTGTGGAACGGCTTCCTGGTCGCCCGGATGGGCATCCAGCCGATCATCGCCACGCTGATCATCATGGTCGCCGGCCGCGGAGTCGCCCAGCTCATCACCGACGGACAGATCATCACCGTCAACAGCGAGCCGTACAAGCTGATCGGCGGCGGCTACTGGCTGACGCTGCCCTTCTCCATCTTCGTGGTGGCCGCCGTGGTCGCCGTCACCGTGGCACTGACCCGCCGCACGGCCCTCGGCCTGCTCGTCGAGTCGGTCGGCGGCAACGCCGAGGCCAGCCGCCTGGTCGGCATCCGCTCCCGCCGCATCAAGATCATGGTGTACGTGTTCTGCGCGCTGTGCGCCGGGATCGCGGGCCTGATGATCAGCTCCAACACCTCGGCCGCGGACGGCAACAACGCCGGTCTGTGGATCGAACTGGACGCGATCCTCGCCGTCGTCATCGGCGGTACGTCGCTGCTGGGCGGCCGGTTCTCGATCGGCGGCACGGTCGTCGGCGCGCTCGTCATCCAGACGCTCACCACCACGATCTACACCATCGGCGTGCCCACCCAGACCAACCTGGTCTTCAAGGCCGCCGTCGTCATCATCGTCTGCCTGATGCAGTCCCCGAAGTTCCGCGCCAAGGTGTTCGGCGGCGGTCGCTTCGGCGGACGGTTCGGCGGGAAGCGGGGCGCCGGGCAGGCCGCGGCCCGGGCGGACGCCACCACGACGACGCCTGAGACCGTACGCACGATGGAGGTGTCGTGATGACCACGACCACCCACAAGCCCGCTGCGCCGGACAGCCGTGCGCCGAGCAGGGCGTCACGCGTCCTCGCCGACCGGCGCCTGCCCGTCCTGGTGACGGCCGCGCTCTTCCTCCTCATGTACGCCATCGGCCTCAGCCGGTACCAGAACTACGGGTTCGCCGAGACACAGGTGTTCCTGAACCTGTTCATCGACAACAGCTACCTCCTGGTCGCGGCCGTCGGCGCCACCTTCGTCATCCTCTCCGGAGGCATCGACCTCTCGGTGGGCTCGGTCATCGGCTTCACCACCATGTTCACGGCCTGGCTCGTGGAGAAGCAGGGCCTGCCGCTGGTGCTCGTCATCCCCATGGCCCTGGCCGTGGGAGCCTTCGGCGGCTACCTCATGGGCTATGTGATCCAGAACTTCGAGATCCAGCCGTTCATCGTGACCCTGGCGGGGCTGTTCCTCTTCCGCGGCCTGTGCCTGGTCATCAGCAAGGAATCCATCTCCATCACCGACTCCTCGGTCAGCAGCATGGCCCAGGCGCAGGTGTCCGTGGGAGGCGGGTTCCTCTCCATCGGGGCGATCGTCTCGCTGGTGGTGCTGGCCGCGGCGTTCTACGTGCTGCACTACACGCGCTTCGGCCGGCGGGTGTACGCCGTCGGCGGCAACGAGCAGTCCGCGCTGCTGATGGGGCTGCCGCAGGGCGGTACGAAGATCGCGGTGTACACGATGAGCGGGTTCTGCTCCGCGCTGGCGGGGTTGTTGTTCACGCTGTACATCCAGTCCGGTGACCCGTTGCACGCGACCGGACTGGAGCTCGACGCGATCGCCGCGGTCGTCATCGGGGGGACGCTGCTGACCGGTGGGTCGGGGTATGTGGTGGGCACGCTGTTCGGTGTGCTGGTACTCGGCCTGATCAAGAGCCTGATCCAGTTCGAGGGCACGTTGAGCTCGTGGTGGACGAAGATCGCTACGGGTGTGTTGCTGTGCGCGTTCATCCTGATCCAGCGAACGATGACGACGCGCCGTAAGACGTAGGGGGTTGTCCGCCCCCGCCGCCCCTACCCGTTCCCGTCACTGCATGGGGGCAGCGCCCCCGCGCCCCCGCTTGCGCAGTTCCCCGCGCCCCCAGGCACCTGGGGGCGCGGGGAACTGCGCGGCCGGCCCCCACCGGGCCCGCACCCGAGAACCCCACCCCGGGGCTCGGGGCGGAGCCCCGACGGGACGGGAACCGGCTACTACCTGAGCCCGGCGTCCGAGCCATCACGTGAGCGAACCCATCCCGGGAGGAACACCGTGAGACGTACGATCGCAAGGGCGGCGACGGCCCTGTTCGTCATCCTGGCCGCCCTGGCCTCCGGCACCGCCGAAGCCGCCGCCCCCGCCTCACCCGCCGTCACCTACACCAACCCCGTCGCCGAGCAGCGCGCCGACCCGCACATCTTCAAACACACCGACGGCTACTACTACTTCACCGCGACCGTGCCCGCGTACGACAGGATCGTGATGCGGCGGGCCACCACCCTCCAGGGGCTGTCCACGGCCGCCGAGACGACCATCTGGACCAAGCACGCCAGTGGTGACATGGGCGCGCACATCTGGGCGCCCGAGATCCACTACATCGGCGGCAAGTGGTACGTCTACTTCGCCGCCGGATCCACCAGTGACGTCTGGAAGATCCGGCCGTACGTCCTGGAGACCGGCGCCGCCAATCCGCTGACCGGAACCTGGACGGAGAAGGGCCGTATCGCCCTTCCGCTCGACACCTTCTCGCTGGACGCGACGACCTTCACCGTCGGCAGCACCCGCTATCTGAGCTGGGCGCAGAACGATCCGGCGGTCGGCGACGGCACCAACATCTATCTGGCCAAGCTGTCCAACCCCTGGACCATCAGCGGCAGTCCGGTCATGATCTCCCGGCCCACCAACGCCTGGGAGAAGGTCGGCCACACCGTCAACGAGGGCCCGGCGGTCATTCAGCGCGGCGGCAAGGTCTTCATGACCTTCTCGGCGAGTGCCACCGACAGCAACTACTGCCTCGGCCTGCTGACCGCCTCCGCCTCCGCCGACCTGATGAACGCGGCCTCCTGGGCCAAGACGGCCACCCCGGTCTTCACCAGCAACGCGGCCACCGGCCAGTACGGGCCGGGCCACAACACCTTCACCACGTCCGAGGACGGCACGTCAGACGTCCTCGTCTACCACGACCGCAACTACAAGGACATCAGCGGCGACCCGCTCAACGACCCCAACCGGCGCACCCGTTACCAGAAGCTGTACTGGAACGCCGACGGCACACCCAACTTCGGCATCCCGGTGGCCGACGGTGTCACCCCGGTCCGCTTCTCCTCGTACAACTTCCCCGACCGGTACATCCGGCACTGGGAGTACCGGGCGAAGATCGAGCCGAACGTCACCAACCTCGCCGACTCGCAGTTCCGCGTGGTGACGGGCCTCGCCGGCACCGGGACCGTCTCCCTCGAATCGGCGAACTTCCCCGGCTACTACCTCCGCCACCGCAGCAACGGCGAGGTGTGGGTGGACAGGAGCGACGGGAGTACGGCCTTCAAGGGCGACGCCAGTTTCTACCGGCGGGCCGGTCTCGCCGACGCGGCGGCGGGTGTCTCCTTCGAGTCGTACAACGTGGCGGGCAGCTATGTCCGGCACTACGACTACCTGCTCGTCACGCAGCCCGCCGACACGGCGACGGCCAGGGCGGACGCGACGTTCTACGCCGAGTGACCCACTGACGAGTGGATCGGCGCCGCCCGGTTCAGCGCCGGGCCGTGAGGATGCTGAGCGCGTTGGCGGCGACGACCGCGCCGACGGCCGCCCACTCCACGGGGCCCAGGCGCTGACCCAGGACGATCCAGCCGACCAGCCCGGCCAGTACCGGGTTGACGCTCATGAAGAGGCCGAAGGCCGCGGCGGGGACGCGGCGCAGGGTGAACATGTCCGCCAGGTACGGCACCGCGGAGGCGAGCACGCCCGCCGCGACGGCGTACCCCAGAGCCGTGGGGGTCGGTGGGTTCCGGAGCGCGAGGACGACGCCGACCGGCAGGAACATCAGCGCGGAGACGGCCGCCGCGGCGGCGGAGCCCTGCGCTCCGGCGACGCGGCGGCCCACCGTGCGGTTGAGCAGGATGTAGGAGGCCCAGCAGACCGCGGCGAGCAGCCCGAGGCCCATGCCGAGATAGTCCGCCGACGGCTGCGGGCGCATCAGGGTGACGACGCCCGCCGCGGCGACCAGCGCGCAGCAGGCGTCGATCCGCCGGCGGGCCGCGGACAGCGCGATGGCGAGCGGGCCGAGGAACTCCAGGGTCACCGCAAGCCCGAGCCCGATGCGGTCGATGGCGGTGTACAGGGACAGGTTCATCGTCCCGAACACCAGGGCCAGCAGCAGGACCGGCCACCACTGGTGCCTGGTGAACGAGCGCAACGGGGGCCTGGCGACCGCGAACAGGGCGATCGCGGCCACGTACTGGCGTACCGCGACGACACCGAGGGGGCCGAGGACGGGGAAGGCCAGCGACCCGATCGCCGCGCCGGTCTGATTGGACAGACCGCTGCCGAGCAGGGTGAGCAGCGCTGCCAGGCGCCTGCCCTCGGGCGCGGGAGTCGTGAGCGCCGCGGGCGCGTGCTGCGTGGACGCCGGGGCGGGCGCGGACGTAGGCGAAGGCGAAGGCGAGGGCGCGGAGGCTGCGGGCATGCCCCGATGCTGCGCCGGTCGCACGCATACGCAAAATGCATCAGCGGTTCCATCTATACGCTGGAGTCATGGATGTGGAACTGCGGCAGTTGCGCTGTCTCGTCGCGATCGTCGACGAGGGCGGCTTCACCGACGCGGCGATCGCCCTCGGCGTCTCCCAGGCGGCGGTCTCCCGCACCCTGGCATCGCTCGAACGGGTGCTGGAGGTAAGGCTGTTGAGGCGTACCTCCAGGGAAGTGACGCCGACGGCGACGGGACTGCGCGTGGTGGCGCACGCCCGGCGGGTGCTCGGCGAGGTGGAGGGCCTGGTCCGGGAGGCCGCCTCGGGCCAGTCCTCCCTGCGGATCGGTTACGCCTGGTCGGCGCTCGGCCGCCACACACTGGCCTTCCAGCGCGCCTGGGCGACCGCGCACCCCGCGACGGAACTGGAACTGGTCCGCGCCAACTCCGCGACCGCCGGGCTGGCCGAGGGAACGTGTGAACTGAGCGTCGTACGGCGGGCGTTGGACGAGCGCCGCTTCGACTCGGTCATCGTCGGCCTGGAGCGGCGGCTGTGCGCCATGGCCTCCGACGACCCGCTGGCCCGGCGCCGTTCGGTCCGGCTGGCCGACCTCGCCGGACGCACGCTGCTCGTCGACCGGCGGACCGGCACCACTACGACGGAGCTGTGGCCGCCGGACGCCCGCCCCGGGACCAGGGAGTCCCACGACATCGACGACTGGCTGACCACGATCTCCACGGGCCGGTACGTGGGGATGACCGCGGAGTCGACCGCGCACCAGTACCCGCGGCCGGGGGTCGTGTACCGGCCGGTGCGGGACGCGGAGCCGATCGCGGTTCGCCTCGCGTGGTGGCGGGACGACCCGCATCCGGCGGCCCCGGCGGTGACGGAACTACTCACAGGCCTCTACCGGGCGGCCTGAGCCCCGTCAGGGGCGCGGGGAACTGCGCGACCAGCCCCCACGGCCCCGCAGCCGAAGACGAGGCACCCCGCGGGATCCCGTCAGGGGATGTCGCGGGCCAACGGGATGGTGATCGTGAACGTCGTCGCCCCCGGCCGGCTCCGTACGCCGATGGTCCCGCCGTGGGCCCGTACCAGGGAGCGGGCCACGGCGAGCCCCAGCCCGCTCCCGCCCCGGTCCCGGCTGCGGGCCTTGTCGATCCGGAAGAAGCGGTCGAAGACATGCTCCTGGTCGGCCGCCGGGATGCCGGGACCGGAGTCCGTGACCCGCACGACGGCCGCCCCGGACGCGGCGGACACCTCCACGGAGACCTCGGTCCCGGCCGGCGTGTGCACGGCGGCGTTGGTGAGCAGGTTGTCGAGGACCTGCCGGACACGCAGGACGTCGAGCCGCAGCCGCACCGGACCGGACCCGGTCGCCACGGTCAGCGGATGGCCCGCGTGCGTGGCCCGGAAGGCGTCCGCGGCCTGCCGCACCAGCTCCGCGAGGTCCGCGTCCTCCAGCCGCAGCGGCGCTTCCACCTCGGCGGCGTCCAGGCGGGCGAGCAGCAGCAGATCGTCGAGGAGCACACCCATCCGGGCGGCCTCGGCACGCAGCCTGGCCAGGTGCCTGTCCCGCTCGCCGGGCTCGTTGGCCGCCGCGTACTGGAAGAGGTCCGCGTAACCGCGTACCGACATCAGGGGTGTACGCAGCTCGTGCGAGGCGTCCGCGACGAAGCGGCGCAGTCGCTGCTCGGCCTCCGTGCGGACGGCGAGGGAGTCGTCGATGTGTTCCAGCATGGTGTTGAACGCGGTGCGCAGCTCCTCGACCTCCGGGCCGCCGTTGCCGCGGTCGGCGCGCACCGGCAGCCGGGCCGAGTCGGTGAAGTCGTGCGAGGTGATGCCGCGCGCGGTGTGCGCCATGTCGCTGAGCGGCTGCAGGCCCCGGCGCAGCACCGCGCGCCCGAACACCACGAGGCCGAGCAGCGCGAGGGCGAACGCGACGACCTGGACCGTGACCAGCTGGTCCATGGTGTCCTCGATGTCCTCCAGCGGCGCCGCGGTGACCAGGACGACCCCCTGGCCGATCTTGCAGGCACGCAGCCGGTAGGCGCCCTCGTCCTCGATGCGCGTGGTGTGGGACATCTCCGTCGCCCCGGCCCGGGCCAGCGACTCGGCGAAGGAGGTCAGCTCGACGGTGTCCTTCGGCACGTCGCTGGGCTTGCGCAGCACGGCCGAGTCGCCCGACACGTCGTACACCGCGGTGTACCAGCCGTAGTAGGGCCGGCGCTCCACCGTGCCGTGCGCCTGGGCGTCCTTGGACTGGGTGGTCTGGACGAGCTTCATCTGGTCGTTGAGCTGGCGCTCCAGATAGTCCCGCATGTACGTGGACAGCGCGGTGCCGACCACGGCGAAGACGACCAGCGACAGCACGCCCATGCCGAGCGCGAGCCGGGTGCCGAGACGGAGCCTGCGGTAGGTGTCGCGGAGCCGGCCGGTCACTCGGTGACCTGCCGGACGACGTAGCCGACGCCCCGTACCGTGTGGATCAGTTGCGGCTCCTCGCCCTTGTCGTCGCCGCTCGCTTCGGTGTCGCCGTCGAGTTTGCGGCGCAGGCGGCTGATGACCAGCTCCACCACGTTCGAGCGGCCGCCGAAGCCGTACTCCCAGACGTGGTCGAGGATCTGGGCCTTGGTCAGTACCGTCGGCGACTTGCGCATGAGATAGCGGAGCACCTCGTACTCGGTCGGGGTGAGCGTCAGCAGTCGCCGGCCCCGGCGCACCTCGCGGGTGTCCTCGTCCATCGTGAGGTCCGCGACCGTCAGCACGGACCGCTGGAAGGCGGGCCCCGCGCTGCGGCGCAGCACGGTCCGCAGCCGGGCCATGAGCTCCTCCACCGCGAACGGTTTGACGAGGTAGTCGTCACCGCCCCTGGTGAGGCCCGCGACCCGGTCCGCCACGCCGTCCCGGGCGGTCAGGAAGACGACGGGCACCATCGTCCCGGACAGGCGCAGACGGTCCAGGACGGCGAACCCGTCGAGCCCCGGCAGCATCAGGTCGAGCACCACGATGTCCGGGTGGAACTCGGCCGCGCGGTGCAGCGCCTCCTCGCCGGAGTTCGCGGTGACCGCCTCCCAGCCCTCGTAGCGGGCGACCGTCGCGACCAGGTCGGCGATGGGCGGGTCGTCGTCCACGACGAGAAGTCGTACTTTTTCCACGTGCCCATAGTGCTTCACGTGGCCGGATGCGTCATGGGCGAGGACCCTCCGGAACCAGATCGATAATCACTTGAAAGTTCATCGACAGGAAAACGACAGGGTTGGCGAGGCAGGCTCGGAGTCCCAGGACCCGAATGAGGGATCCAGGGCCCGATTCGAGGGTCCGAGGACCCGATCAAGGAGTTGCCGTCCGTGACGACTGTCCAGACGACCGTTCCGCCGCCGACCGCGGCGGTGCGTCCCAAGGTGGTGGCCCGCGCCGGCCTGTACGGCGTGCTGGCCCTGAACGTGGTCGTGGTGACCGTGTTCTTCATCCAGGCCGGGTTCGCCTCGAACGCCCTCATCGTGCTGGGCAGACTCGCCGGCCTGTACGGCGCGCTCCTGATGGCCTTCCAGCTGCTGCTGGTCGCCCGGCTGCCGTGGTTCGACCGCCGTATCGGCATGGACCGGCTGACCTCCTGGCACCGCTGGGTCGGTTTCGGCCTGCTCTTCACCCTGCTCGGGCACGCCGTGTTCATCACCTTCGGCTACGCCCAGTCGTCCTCGATGGACCCGGTGAACCAGCTCGTCGACCTCGGGCAGACCGTCGAGGGCGTCTTCCGCGCGATCGTCGCGCTCGGCCTGATCCTCGTGATCGGCGGGGTCTCGGCCCGCTTCGCCCGCCGCAGGCTCGCGTACGAGACCTGGCACTTCATCCACCTGTACACGTACGTCGCGGTGGTGCTGGCGTTCACGCACCAGGTCGCGGCCGGTACGACGTTCACCTCGTCGTCCGCCGCCACCACGTACTGGTACGTGCTGTGGGGCGTCGCCCTCGGCGCGGTGCTGCTGGGCCGGGTCGTCCTGCCGCTGTGGCGGAACACGCGCCACCAGCTGCGGGTCTCCGCCGTGGTGCCCGAGTCCGACGACGTCGTCTCCGTCTACATCACGGGACGCGACCTCGACCGGCTGCCGGCCCGCGCCGGGCAGTTCTTCCTGTGGCGGTTCCTCACCAAGGACCGCTGGTGGCAGGCCAACCCGTTCTCCCTGTCGGCCGCCCCCGACGGCCGCTCCCTGCGGCTCACCGCCAAGACGGCCGGCGACGGCACCGCCGCCCTCAGGCACCTCAAGGTGGGTACGCGGGTCTTCGCGGAGGGCCCGTACGGCGCCTTCACCGCGATGCACCGCACCCGCCCCGAGGCCGTACTCATCGCCGGCGGCGTCGGTGTCACCCCGATCCGGGCCCTGCTGGAGGAACTGCACGGGCACGCCGTGGTCATCTACCGGGTGGGCTCGGACCGGGACGCGGTCCTGTACGAGGAACTGCGCGAACTCGCCCACGCCAAGGGTGCCGAGCTGCACCTGGTGTCCGGTCCTGTCAGCCCCGACAAGCTGGCACCGCACGAGCTCACGCGGCTCGTGCCGGACATCGACGACCGGGACGTCTTCCTGTGCGGGCCGCCTCCGATGATGAACGCGGTCCTCGGCAGCCTGCGCGAGCTGGGCGTACCCAAGCCGCAGATCCATTTCGAGCGCTTCAGCCTGGCGGGTTGAGAGACGTCGTGAGCGGGATGAGAGAGACATCGTGAAGCGAGCAATACCTGTCCTGGTCCTGAGCGTCGCGGGCCTGGTCCCGGTGTGGCGCTACGCCCCCTCGGACGGCACGACGACCACCACCGAGGCCTCGGTGCCCGCCTCGACGCCTTCCGCGTCCTCCTCCGGGGACGGCTCGTCCCAGGTGGTCAAGGGCACCATGGTGAACACCGAGAAGGGTCCCGTCCAGGTCGAGGTGACCTTCGACGGCGACAAGATCACGGCGGTGAAGCTGCTCCAGCAGCCGAACCATCCGCAGACCGAGGCGGCGGTGCCGAAGCTGGTCGCGTCGACGTTGGAGGCGCAGAGCGCCGACGTCGACACGGTGTCCGGCGCGACGATCACCAGCGACGGTTACCGGGAGTCGCTGCAGGCGGCCATCGACGCGCAGGCGAAGTCCGCGGCGGCGGCCTCCGCCTCGCCGTCCGCGTCGGCCGCCGCGTCCCAGGTGGTGGCGGGGTCCGCGGTGAACACCGAGAAGGGCACCGTCCAGGTCGAGGTCACCTTCGACGGCGACACCATCGGCTCGGTACGCATGCTGCAGCAGCCGAACCATCCGCAGACCGAGGCGGCCGTGCCGAAGCTCATCGCGTCGACGCTTGAGGCGCAGAGCGCCGACATCGACGCGGTGTCCGGAGCCACGATCACGAGCGAGGGGTACGTCGAGTCGCTGCAGGCGGCGCTCGACGCGAGGGGCTGATGACGGTGGTCGTACCGAGTGCCGAGGCTTCCGTGACCGGCGTGGTTCATCGCGTCGAGCAGATCATGGGGCTGCCGATCTCGTTGCGGATCGAGGGCGCGGGCGAGGGCGAGCGCGGGTCCGGCGGGGAGGCCGCGGACCGGGTGTTCGCGTGGCTGCGGGAGGTCGACGCGCGGTTCAGCCCGTTCCTCCCCGACAGCGAGGTGTCCCGGCTGGACCGGGGCGAGCTGTCGGACGACGAGCTGAGCCCGGATCTGGTCGAGGTCCTCGACCTGTGCGAGCGGTACCGGGTCGAGAGCGGTGGCGCGTTCCAGGTGCGGCTGCCCGGCCGGGGGCTCGATCCCTGCGCCATGGTCAAGGGCTGGGCCGTCCAGCGCGGGGCGGAGCTGCTACGGGCGTCGGGGGTGACCACGTTCTGCCTCAACGCGGGCGGTGACGTGGTCGCGGCGGGGCGTCCCTGGCGGATCGGGATACGGCATCCGGAGCGGGCCGATCGCGTGTGCGCGGTGGTGGAGATCGCCGACGGGGCGGTGGCGACCTCCGGGCGGTACGAGCGGGGGGACCACATCTTCGACG